>JAFQID010000032.1 GCA_017397685.1 Bacilli bacterium
AAAAATAGAATTTGAAAAAATGTTTTTAATTAATATAATAAATAATATATTATACATAGAGCATATAAAATATAATATATATAAGCAATAATTAAAACAAACACACACATAAGTTTTTTAATAAAATATTTCCCGGGAAATATTTTTATATACAGAAGAACCAAGAAAACAAAAATTAATTAATTCTTAAAACATAATGTTCCACGTGAAACTTTATATTAATCGCAACAACATAATACAATATAACATTTTTAAAAATTGAATCTTTTTATTAATTTATTATAATTAATATATTGTTTTTTAAATACATTTATTAAAAGAGTTTAAAATCAAATTAATTCAAAAATTATGAATTATGTTCCACGTGAAACAATAACAGATTAACATTCAAATTTTAAACAAAAATAAATTAAAGATATAATTATTGGCATTTTTATAGGAATACAATTATAAGATTTTAAATCATTATGAGAAACGTTAATATCTTTTATAGCCTATTAAACTATAAATCAAATCAACATGCATTACTATTATATATAACAAAAAATTATTTCCTGGGAAATAATTTAAAAACAAAAACAAATGAATAACAGGTTAAACAGAAACTACTTGTTTTAAACAATGTTCCACGTGAAACCATCTATATTTGAGTTTTTAAAAGATTACATTAAAATAAACTACAAAATACAATATAAAACCTCGCACAAAATACATCAATTAAATTAAACACTCAATATCTATAAATATGAATTTTTAAAATATAGATAAAGAAACAAAACTAATTGTTTAAGAAACAACAAAATTGAATAATATAAAATTAACGGTCAGGAGCAAAAACTATATACAAAAATAGAAATTAATTAAATTTATTAAAATAATGTTCCACGTGAAACTAGTAATAATAAAAATACTCAAAATTATTTCCTGGGAAATAATTTTTAAGAAATAAAATCAATTAAAAAACAATAAAAAATGTTGACAGATTGTGGATAGAATAATATAATAATAGATGCAATGGTGTGATATTGAACCAGGTCAGGATTGGAAAATAGCAGCCTTAAAATAAAGCACCATGTGCAAAAAACAATTTCAACAAACAAATGTATGTATGCAACAAAAAATAATAGAAAAATTATTAAAAATGACTAAGCAAGCGGTAAATAAGGAAGAAGTACCAGTTGCTTCTTTAATCGTGTATAAAAATAAAATAATAGCAAAATCATATAACAAAAGAATAAAAACAAATGATCCAACAGCACACGCAGAAATAAATTGTATTAGAAAAGCATCAAGAAAACTCAAAACCACTTATCTTACTGAGTGTGTATTATATACAACATTAACCCCATGTGAAATGTGTAAAAGTGTAATAAAAGAAAGTAGAATAAAAAAAGTATATTACATATTGGAAAATGACAAAAAAATAAATAAAAATACAGAATTAATAAAAATAGAAACAAAGCAAAAAGATGAATTTAAAAAAATACTTTCCAATTTCTTCAAAGATAAAAGATAGAAAAAATAATAATAAAATGTTATAATAAATAAAAACGAAAAGAGGTGAATCCGTGCAATACATATCACTATATAGAAAATATAGACCACAAAACTTTAAAGAAGTAGTTGGTCAAGAAATAATAAAAAAAATACTTCAAAACAGCATAAAAAACAACAAAATAAACCACGCATACATATTTAGTGGTCCAAGAGGGACAGGAAAAACAAGTATAGCAAAAATATTTGCTAAAGCCGTAAATTGTTTTGATAATAAAGATGGAGATACATGTGGAGAATGTGATTTCTGCAAAAATGCAAATCACAATGAACTTGATATCATAGAAATTGACGCAGCTAGTAATAACGGTGTCGAAGAAATAAGAGAAATAAGAAATAACGTAAAACTTATGCCTGCATCTGGGAAATACAAAGTGTATATCATTGATGAAGTTCACATGTTATCAACAAGTGCCTTCAATGCACTATTAAAAACATTAGAAGAACCTCCTGAACATGTCATATTCATACTAGCTACGACGGAAATACATAAAATTCCAGAAACTGTTTTATCAAGATGTCAAAAATTTGACTTTAAAAACATTCCAGAAAAACAAATAATAGAAAGAATAAAAAAAATATTAGAAATAGAACAAAAAAACTTACCAATAGAAGTAATAGAATTAATAGCTAAAATAAGTAATGGTGGTTTAAGAGATGCGATTAATCTAACCGACCAAATAATATCAATAAACGAAGACAATATAACATTAGATTCAGTATATAATTTAATTGGCAGCGTACCAGAAGAAACAATATTTAACCTTATTTTAGCAATAAAAAATAAAGACATAAAAAAAGGATTAGACTTAATAAATGAATTATATAAATCTGGAAAAAACTTAACTGACATAACAGAACGTATGCAATTGTTAATAAGAGATATAGTAATTAACAATGTTACTAGGAAATACTTTACAAAAGAATACGAAGAAAAACTAGAACAATTTGATGATATAGACTCAGAAACATCCACACATATGGCAACACTGTTATTCGAATTAGGAAATGAACTTAAAAAAACATCAAACAAAAAAATACTATTTGAAATATATTTCATAAAACTTGTTAGATTATTTACCGCCGAGGAAACAAATAAAAAAGACATAAAAGAGAAAATTATACAAACTCAAACAAACGATATAAATAAAGAAGAGAATATAATTGAAGAACCAATAGATATATCTTACAAAAAACAAAGAATAAACAATACATTAGCGGAAGCTGATAAGAACTTAAAAGTAGAATTTATCAAAAAATTTGAAGAAATAAATGATTATATATCAAATAAAGAATACAACGTAATAGCAAACCTATTACTAAAATCAACACCAGAAGTTGTTTCAACAAGAAATATAATATTTATTTATAAAAATAACTTTGAAGTAGTACTTTTTGATAAAAATATAGAAGAACTTCAAAAATTAATAAATAAAGTTTATAATAAAAAATACGATATAGTGGCAATCAACTTAGAAGAATGGAAAAAAATCAAAGAAAAATATATAAATGATATGAAAAATGGTATAAAATATAAATATGAAGACGAAAAACAAATAGAAAAAACAAAAAAAACAAAAACGTCTCAAATAGAAAAAACATTAGAAAGCATGTTTGGTGACGATATAGTCACAATAAAATGAAAGGGTGATAAAAAATGAATATGCAAAATATAATGGCACAAGCTAGAAAAATACAAGGAGAAATGGAAAGAATAACCAAAGAAATAGAATCAACAACTTTTACCTACAAAAATGACAACGTATTAATCGAAGCAAGCGGAAAAAACAAAATAACAAAAATAGAAATATTAAACGAAGAAGTATTAAAAGATAAAGAAATACTAGAAGATCTATTATATGTAGGAATAAATGATGTTCTTAATCAAATTAAAAAAGTAAAAGAAGATAAACTAGGAAAATATACAGGTGGTATGGGAGGACTATTCTAATAATGTACCTACCTAAATCCTTTGAAAACCTAGTAAAAAACTTCGAGATTTTACCAGGAGTAGGTGAAAAAACCGCAGAAAGATTCGTATACTCTTTAAAAGAAAAAGAAATAGAAGAATTAGAAAATCTAGCGGAAGCAATACTACATTTTAAAAATACAATACAAAACTGTAGTATATGTGGCTGCATTAGTGATGAAGAAGTATGTGAAATTTGTAAAGATGAGCAGAGAGACAAAAAAACTATTTGTATAGTAGAAGATTCAAAAAGCGTCTTTTCATTCGAAAAAACAAATAAGTACAAAGGACTATATCATGTTTTAAATGGTTTAATATCACCAATTGAAGACATAAATCCAGAAGATTTGAACCTATCTACTTTAATAAATAAAAGAATAACAAAAGAAGTTGAAGAAATAATAATAGCTATTAATCCTTGTGTAGAAGGTGAAATAACTTCACTATACATTCAAAAATTACTGGAAAACAAAAATATAAAAGTTTCAAGACTATCTTATGGAATACCAGTAGGAACAGACATAGAATATCTAGATCCAATAATGATAACAAAAGCATTAGACGATAGAAAATTCATTTCTTAAAATAAAACACATATCTTTTTATAGGAGATAAAAAGATATGATAATGACTATTATAAAAAAAGTAGTATGGTCAATGTGTATACTTTATACAATTAATGTAATAATATCAGCTACCGGTTATTTAATTCCAATTAATATATATACAATATCACTAACAGCATTTCTAGGAGTACCATTGATAATAGGTCTGATAATATTAAAATACTATATTTAAGGAGACAAGATGAGCGACATATATGAATACTTTAAAAAAATAAGCGTACAAAACAAAATAGGTCACGCTTTTCTTATAGGCAACATAAAATTTGAAAATCATCAAGAAGAAATTAAAAAAGTATTAGAAGATTTCATTTATAAAGAAAAAATAAACCTAAATAATAATTCCGATATATATATAATAGAAAATGATGGAAAAAATATAACAAAAAACCAAATAAAAGAACTCCTAACAAATCTATCAACCACATCACAAAAAAGTGGAATAAAAACCTATATAATACCGGATTGTGAAAAAATGAGTGATTCAGTATACAATGCATTACTAAAAACAATAGAAGAACCAGAAGAAGGAATAATAGCTATATTAACAACAACAAATATAGAAAAAGTAAAGGATACTATAAGAAGTCGATGTTCATACATACACATCAATGATGAAAAAGAGCAAGAAGAAAACAAAGAAATTACAAAAAAACTAATAAAAACAATTGAAGAAAATAAAGAAAAAGCCATAATAAAAAACAACGAAATATATACAGAAATAACAGATAAAACACTATTAAATGGTATAATTAAACAAATGTTAACAATATATGAAGAAACATTACATATATTAATAAATAATGAAAAAACAACTGAAGAAATAAAAAGAATAATAATAGAGAATAATAACATAGAAATAATAAGCGAAAAAATTATATTATTAAATAAATATATAGAAAAAATAGAATATAACCTAAATAAAAATCTACTTATAGATAATTTAATAATCCAGTTAGGAAGGTGCAGTAATGAAACTAATAAAAGTTCAATATAAAAAAGAAGGAAAACAATACTTGTTTTATGACAATAATTTAGAACTATCTGAAAATGATGCTGTAATAGTAGAAACAGAAAAAGGTGAGCAACTAGGATACGTAACAAAAACAAATATAGAACCAATAGATGATGAAAAAAGAGCATTAGTTTTAAGAATGGCTACAAAAAAAGATATTCAAAAAAATCAAAAAAACATTTCTGAAGCTGCCAAAGCCCTAATAAAAGCGGAAGAAATCGCACACGAACTAGATTTAGACATGAAGTTTATAGATTCATATTATACATTAGATCAAAAACAATTAATATTTAACTTTGTATCAGATGGAAGAGTAGACTTTAGAGAACTAGCAAAATCGCTTGCTTCAATATATAAAACAAGAATCGAACTAAGACAAGTAGGTGTAAGAGATAAAGCTAGAGAGGTATCGGGAATCGGACCATGCGGAAGAAAACTTTGTTGTTCTTGCTTTCTTAGAGATTTAGATTTTGTAGGAATAAACATGGTAAAAAACCAAAATATTTCTTTAAATCCAAACAAAATAAATGGACTTTGTGGAAGACTTTTATGTTGTCTAAAATATGAAGATGACTTATATACAGAAAACAGAAAAGGAATGCCACAAGTTGGTGACAATATAAAAATAGAAAATAAAGAAGATGCAACCGTAATTGCAGTAGATATTCCAAGAAGAACATACAAAGCACTTACTGAAAACGGTGAAAAAATAGAAATAAAACTTGAAAGTTGTTGTGATAAATGTGAAAGAAAACATTGTAATAAACGATCTAGTTAACTATACTAATCTTAAGATAGTTCAAAATAAAGAATACTTTAATTTTAGTTTAGATTCAGTACTACTACCTAATTTTATAAATATAAAAAAAAATACATCTAAAATATTGGATTTATGTACAGGAAATGCACCAATTCCTTTAATATTGAGCACAAAAACAACTAAAGAAACAGAAATATATGCGGTAGAATTACAAAAAGAAATATATGAATTGGCAAAGCAAACAATAAAAATAAATAAATTAGAAAATAAAATAAAACTAATTAATGATGATGTTAAAAACTTACTAAAAATATTTAATACTGATTCATTTGATCTAATAACCTGTAATCCTCCATATTTTAAATATAAAAAAGAAAGTTTAATTAATGAAAACGAAGTAAAATCAATTGCAAGACATGAAATAAAAATATCATTAGAAGACATAATAAAAATATCAAAAGTTTTATTAAAAAATAATGCACCGCTAGCACTAGTTCACAGAACGGAAAGACTTGTAGAAATAATATCATTAATGAAAGAAAATAACATTGAACCAAAAAGAATTAGATTAGTTTACCCTAATAAAAACTCTAGTTCCAACATAGTACTAATTGAAGGAAGAAAAAATGCCCTTCCAGGTTTAAAAATAGAAAAACCATTATACGCACATAATGAAGATGGTTCTTACACAGAAGAAATTCTGAAAATGTTCAAAGAAAAGGAGTAAAAATGTTACAAAAAAGCTATGCACAATCAAATAATGGAAAACTATACCTTATCCCAACACCAATAGGAAATATGGAAGATATAACACTAAGAGCAATTTCAACATTAAAAGAAGTAGATGTAATATTCGCAGAAGATACAAGAATAACTAATATACTTTTAACAAAACACAATATAAACAAAAAAGTATATTCATGTCACAAATATTCAGAGGAAAAAAACAAAGAAAAAATAATAAAACTATTACTTGAAGGTAAAAATATAGCAATAGTAACAGACAGAGGAACTCCATTAATATCAGATCCGGGTTCCGTAATAGTAAATTACGCAATTGAAAATAATATAGATGTTATATCACTTCCAGGTCCAAGTGCATTATTACCAGCACTAAATATGTCTGGATTATCAAATGAGAGATTTCTATTTTACGGATTTTTAAATACAAAAGAACAAAAAATAAAAAAAGAACTTGATTCTATAAAAGATTTACCTTATACTATCATCTTCTACGAATCACCTCATAGACTTCAAAAAACTCTAACTATTATGAAAGATTCACTAGGAAATAGAAAAATATCTATCGCAAGAGAAATATCAAAACTACATGAAGAAATATTTAGAGGAACAATAAGCGAAGCGATTAATGCATATGAAACAGTCAAAGGTGAAATAGTAATAATATTAGAAGGAAAAAAAGAGCAAATAGAAAAGGAAATAAATTACGAACTAGAAGTAGAAAAACTAATAAAAGAAGGGTGTAGTACAAAGGATGCAGTAAAACAAATTGCTACTAAATACAATATATCAAAGAACAAATTATATAATCAAACAAAAGAGAGGTAATCATGAAATTAATTGTGGGATTAGGTAATCCAGGAACAAAATATGAAAAAACAAGACATAACTCTGGTTTCATAGCCATAGATTTTTTTGCTCACAATCATAATTTATCTTTTAAAGAAAAAAATAACGGATTATACGCAGAAACTAAAATAAACGAAGAAAAAATAATATTATTAAAACCACAAAAATACATGAACTTATCTGGAGAAGTAGTAAAATCATACAAAGATTATTTCAATATAGATAACAATGATATACTTGTAATATATGATGATATAAACTATGAAGTTGGAGGATATAAAATAAGAAGAGATGGATCTTCTGGTGGACATAACGGAATAGATAATATTATCAAAAACTTAGGAACTAATCAAATACAAAGATTAAAAATAGGAATATCAAAAAATAATATAGCCCTAGAAAAATATGTACTTTCAAAATTTAGTAAAGAAGAAATAGATAAGTTACAAAGCATACTTCCAAAAATAGAAAACATAATAATAGACTTTGTTAAAATTAATATAGATGAATTAATGAGTAAATATAATAAAAGAGAAACATTATGAAATATAATTTATCAAAAACTTTATTTAACTTTGATATAAACAAAATAAAAAATATATCAGTAAGCAAAAATGAAATATACAATCAATTAATATTGTATATCTTTTCATATACACAAAATGATATATTACTAGTAGTATCATCACTAAATGAAGCAACAGAATTATATAATAATTTAAAAAAATATATAGAAGACGTAATAATATTCCCTGAAGATGATTATATGACAAAAAAAGCAATCGCAGCATCTCCAGAGTTTACATTTTTAAGATTAAATCTACTAAATGAAATTAAAATAAAAAACCAAAAAATAGTAATTGCACACTTAAATAGTTTCATAAAAAAACTACCAAATAAAAAAGATATAGAAGAAAATAAAATAAAACTAAAAACAGGAAATAAAATAGATAGAAACCAGTTAATAGAAAAACTAATAAAAATAGGTTACAAAAAAGAATCAATCGTCACAGATACAAGCGAGTTTTCGGTTAGAGGCTTTGTAATAGACATTTTTCCAGTACACGAAAATAATCCAATAAGAATAGAAATGTTTGATGATACTATTGAAACAATAAAATACTTTAACACATTTTCACAGTTATCAACAAATAATATAGAAGAAATAAGCATATCAGGTGTAATTGATGACTATGGAAATAACTCTTCAACAATATTTGACTATATGAAAGATCCTATAACAATTTACACAAACTATCAAAACATAAAAAACACCTATAAAATGTTAGAACCACAAATAAAATACTTAGATATCGAAAATGAAATATATAAACTAGATGAATTAAAAAAAGAAAATGATATATTTTTAAACACTCTTGATAATATAAATTGCGATTTAACAATAAATGCAAAATCTATAACAACATCAGCAAAAACACCAGATGTATTTCTAGAAGAAATTAAAAAAAATAAAGGAATATTATATACAACTAACAAAAAAATAATAAAAGAAGTAAAAGAAAAATATCCGGAAATAAAAATAAAAGAAGAAAACCTATTAAAAGGATTCATTTATGAAGAAAAATATTACTATAGTGATTTAGATTTAAATGAACAAATAACCAAACCATCATTAAACGTTGGCTATAAGCTTGGTAAAAAAATTGATTCACTAGAAAAAATACAAATAGGAGATTATATAGTACACAAAAAATGTGGAATTGGAATATATCAAGGGATACATGTAGTAGAAAAAGCCGGTATGAAACAAGACTACATACTTCTGCAATATAAAGGAAATGATAAATTGTACATAAGAGTAGAAGATATAGATAAACTTTACAAATATACCTCAAAAGAAGGCTCAAAGCCTAGCCTAAATAAACTAGGTGGAACTGAATGGGCAAAGACTAAACTAAAAATTAGACAAAGAATAAAAGATATTTCAGAAGAATTATTAAAGATATACAAAGAAAGAAACAAAGCAACAATAACTCCGTTTTTAAAAGATGATGAAAATCAAATAATATTTGAAAATGAGTTTGAATATGAAGCAACTCCAGATCAAATAAAAGCATCAGAAGAAATAAAAAGAGATTTAGAAAAGTCAAAACCTATGGATAGATTATTATGTGGAGACGTAGGATATGGAAAAACAGAAGTAATATTTAGAGCGGTATTCAAAACAATAATGAATAATAAACAAGTAGCATACCTATGTCCAACAACAGTATTATCATATCAACAATATAACTCTGCCAAATTAAGATTTAAAAACTATGGAATTAATATAGATATAATAAATAGACATTTCACTGAATCACAAATAAAAGAAAAAATAAAACTATTAAAAGAAGGAAAAATAGATCTAATATTTGGAACACATAGACTACTTAGTTCAGATATAGATTTTAAAGACTTAGGATTATTAATAATAGATGAAGAACATAAATTTGGAGTAGAACAAAAAGAAAAAATAAAATCGCTAAAATCAAATGTACACGTATTAAGTGTTTCAGCAACTCCAATACCACGCTCCCTTCAAATGTCTTTAGTTGGCTTAAGAGATCTTTCACTTATAGAAAGTGCTCCAAAAAATAGATACCCAGTTCAAACATATGTAATAGAAGAAAACGATATGTTAATTAGAGAAGCAATACTTAAAGAAAAATCAAGAGATGGCCAATCATTTATATTATTTAATAATATAGAAAAAATGCCTGAACTCATAAAAAAATATCAAAAACTTGTTCCAGAAGCAAAGTTTTGTTATGCCCATGGAGCTATGGATAAAAATGAAATGCAAGATATAATCTATGACTTCACACAAAAAAAATACGATTGCTTAATAAGTACAACAATAATAGAAAATGGAATAGATATACCAAATGCAAACACAATAATAGTTATAAACGCAGATTATTTAGGTCTAAGTAGCTTATACCAAATAAGAGGAAGAGTTGGACGCTCAGACAAAATCGCATACGCATACCTAATGTATAAAAAAGATAAATTAATAAATAGCATAGCTATTAAAAGATTAGATGCAATAAAAGAATTTACCGAACTTGGTAGTGGATATAAAATATCAATGAGAGACCTAGCAATAAGAGGCGCAGGAGATATATTAGGAAAAGAACAAGCAGGATTTATAGACTCAGTAGGTGTAGATATGTACCTTGAACTTTTAAATGAAGAAATGCACAACATAAATAGTGAAGAAGAAGAAAACTATGTAAAAGGAATAGAAGTAGAAACACATATAGACAATAAATACTCAGACGAATCAGGAATAATAATAGATTTACATAAGAAAATAAATGCTATAACAACAAGAAATGATTTAGAAAAAGTATTAAAAGAAATAAAAGATAGATTTGGAATAATAGATGAAAAATTAAAAATATACGCTTATGAAAAATATCTAGAAAAACTACTTCTTATTACAAACCTAAAAATTAACGAAAATAATAACTTAAAAACAACAATATTACTAAATAAAAAAACATATGAAACCTTAAAAATAGAAACCCTATTTATTGAAACAACAAAAATATCTACCAAATTTAATTTCAAATATTCAAATAACATAATAACAATCACTCTCTTAAAAACATCATTAGAAGATAACTATATAACTTATTTAATAAAATTATTAGAACTAATAATAAAACTAAAAAATGAAGTATAAAAATAAAAACAATCTCCAAACTATTAATAGTGGGTGATAAATTGAAACAATCTGGAATAGTAAGAAAAATAGATGATCTTGGTAGAATAGTTTTACCAAAAGAATTAAGACAAACACTTAACTTATCCGCCGGAGATGATTTTGAAATATTAATAGAGGGCGACAATATAGTATTAAAAAAGTTTTCTAGACTAACAACTCTATCAGAAAGCTTACAAAACTTAATAAATATATTTACAAAACACATAAATTTTAATATTTTTATAACAACAAATAATAAACTTATAAATCATAATAATGAAGATATTCTACCAGACATATCAAAACTTATAAAAGAAAGAAAAACATACTTAAACGAACACGCAAATCAAATAAAAATTTCTAAAACTTTAGTAGTAGATGGAAAACTTATAATTTTGCCGATAATAATAAATAGCGACCTACTAGGATCAATAATAGCTTTTGGCAAAGAAGATATAAAAAACATGAACAATATTTTAAATATCTTACTATCTCTAATAAAAACACAATTCACATAAAAATGTAAAAAAATGTAAAATAAAATAAAATAATGTCTATTCGCTTGAAATAGACATTTTCTATTGAGATAATATAATTGGTCGATATATATGAAAAAAATATTAAGCAGTATAAAGAAGCACAAAGTAGTATATTTCAGTATTTTAAGTATTTTATATTCAGCACTAATAATAATGATAACAAAAAATCCATTTATAAAAATTCAAATCATATTTAGTGTTATTTTAATATTATATTTAAATAAATACCTTTATATAATAATATTCAAAGAATGAGATGATAAAATGATAGACACACATGCACATTTACTAAAAGAATTTTATGATAATATAGAAGAAACAATTAATAATAGTAAAATAAATAACATATTACACATAATAAACTGTGCAGATTCTTTATCATCTTCATATGAAACATTACAGTTAAGTAAACAATATAAAAACTTTGTATTACCAGCAATAGGTATACATCCAAACAATATAAAAGATAACTGGAAAGAAGAAATAAATGAAATAGAAATATTAATAAAAAAAGAAAAACCAATCGCAATCGGTGAAACTGGATTAGATTACTATCATAATAAGGAAAATAAAATAGAGCAAATAGAACTTTTTAAAAGTCAAATAAATCTATCCAAAAAATACAATTTACCAATTTTAATTCATTCAAGAGAAGCAACTAAAGATACACTTGATATATTAAAAGAAACAAAACCAATAGGCATAATTCATTGTTTTTCTGGTTCATTAGAAACAGCAAAAGAATATATAAAACTAGGACTATATTTAGGGATAGGTGGAGTAATAACATTTAAAAACTCAAAATTACCAGAAGTAATAAAAGAAATACCATTAGAAAATATAGTACTTGAAACAGACTGTCCTTTTTTAACCCCACACCCACATAGAGGAAAACAAAATAGCCCATCTTATATCTATCTAATCGCAGAAAGAATAGCACAAATAAAAAATATATCCATAGAAGAAGTAATAAAACAAACATCAAATAACGCAAAAGATATATTTAAAATATAGAAAGTAGTCCTTTCTTTTTTTATTGACAATAAAAAGCATGTTTTATATAATATATAATCACAAAAGAAAGGATATATAATGAAAAAAAATAGAGAAATAGGAAATCAAAAAATATGGTTAAAGAAAGATGACAACATAGATGGTTTACACATGGGAAATATTGTTATAACTAATCCAGGCGTACATAAATCATTATTTAGCGAACTAGAAGACAAAAAAAAACTAAGATATATAACTAGTGAAAAAGATATAGGATTTATATTTTCTATAGAAAGTCCAGAATTTACTGATTTTGGAGCGATTATATACGAATATAAAGACGAAGAAGGATATGGTAGAACAACACATACTATAAAAGATTATTACTATAATACTCTTTCATCAGCAAGAAATCTTTTATTAGGAGATTTAAAAAGCGAAGACTTATTAGATTTATTTCAAACATCATATGATGAAAGTGAAAGTTCAAAACTAAAATCATACTATGATGCACAAGAATTAATAAGAGTATTAAAAACATCATCATTAGATAATGAAATAAAAAGAAGAATAATTGAAAATCTATGGCCAAATTTTGCCTTTTATGCTTTTAATGGCTTAATTTGTACAGATATAAATATAGAAAAAACCTATAGTTTAGAAGAATTAGGGAAAACATTAGATCTTTTAAGCACTAAAACAGACACAAGCTCATCACAAGAATTAAAAGATATATTATCAAAAAGTAAAAAAGAAATAGAAGAAATTCTATCAAAAAATGAAGTTGCTCAAAGAAATAGTGAAATATTAAAACTAGCCCAAAAAACAAATTTATATTTTGGACAAGAAAAAAATAATGATAGAGAAAAAGAAAGCGAAAGCAACTTATCACTTATTTTAAAAAATAAACAATAAAGATATCAGAAGTCTTTATTGTTTTTATTATAACTAATTTGACACACAAATATTATAAATGATATAATTTCATTAAAGGAGTACATATGAAAGAGTACATAAAAAGTAGAATATTAATGATAATAGAAACATTAATAGTAATGACAATTTTACTATTTATAAATAAATCATCAATTACAAATATAACACATGCGGTCGCACAAAATGATACAAATATAAAAACTCTAGATAAACAAATAATAAATGACGCACAAGATGAACTATACAAAGAAGGATTATATAATCCATTATATACATTTACAGGAGATTTAACAGGTTATGTAGGCAACTGTCCACTATGCACAGGATACCTAGCATGTCCTCCTAGAACTAATGTACTAAAAGAAGGAATATATCATGAAGATAAAACATATGGAAAAGTTAGAATTGTCGCAAGTAGTAAAAACTATCCATGCGGAACAATAATAAGATTTAACACAAAAAGAGTATCAGATGAACCCGTAATAGCAATAATTCTAGATAGAGGCGTAGGTGGAAACGATATAGATCTTTTAACTGACTCGGAAGATGATGCAATAAAAAACATAGGCAGAGTAAAGCTAGAGTTTGAAGTTCTTAGAAACGGATGGAATAATGAATAAAAATTTTGATTTCAAAAAATCACTTGGCCAAAACTTCTTAAAAGATGAAAATATAATAAAAAAAATTGTTAATGAAATAACAGCAACTAAAGATGATTTAATAATTGAAATAGGCCCAGGTGCAGGAGCAATAACAAAACATTTATCAGCATTACATACAAATGTCATTTGTTTTGAAATAGATAAAAGATTAAAAGAAGACTTAGACAAATACAAAACAGATAAATTAGATATAATATATGATGATTTTTTAAAAATAGATTTAAAAGAAACTTTAAAAAAATATAATTATAAAAACATAACATTCATCGGAAATTTACCATATTATATAACAACAGCTATAATAAATAAAATAACAGAGCAGTCAAATCCAAAAGAAATAATAATAATGATTCAAAAAGAAGTAGCGGAAAGATTCATGGCAAAACCAAACACAAAAGAGTATTCTTCAATATCAGTATTCTTACAATACAACTATGATATAAAAAAAGTTACATTAGTTTCAAAAGAATGTTTTATTCCCAAACCAAAAGTTGATAGTATGGTAATAAAGCTAACAAAAAAAACAGACTCAAAAGTTATAAACAAAGAACAATTTTACAAACTTATAAAAGATTCTTTTACACAAAAAAGAAAAAACTTAAGAAATAACTTAAAAAACTATGATAAAGAAAAACTAGAAAAAATATTAAAAACATTAAACAAAGATTTAACATTCAGAGCCGAACAACTTTCAATAGATGATTTTATAGAAATATCTAATAATTTATAAAACAAAAATATAATTTTATAAAAAACTAAAATTATATTTTTTTATTACTTTATAACTAATCTTCTAACCTTATTTCTATCCTTACCAGCCTCATCCCAAATATTTTCTTTTTTACATATAATTTCCTCAGGGATAAAATATTGAACTCTGCCTTGCTTATCAGTATAAATATCTAAAAAATATGCTCCTACAACATTAGACAAACCTTGTTTTTGTTGAAACTGAGTAGTATCACAGCAACTACCTACCAAAACACCCCTAACATTTCGATATACAAAAGCATAACTTTTATGATAATGTCCAAGTAATAAAATATTTGGCTTATAACCGGGTTCTAATAATTCAATTCTTTTTTGTGGTTGATATGACATAGCTTTACTACTACCTCCACCAGGGTGGTCCATAGTGATTTTAATCTTATTAATACTTAAATTAGCAAAATCTTGACCTAAATAAATCATATCTTCTCTACACCTCGGAATCCATATTCCCGCAGTAGCTTGATCATTTTTATAATGTGTCTCATCATGACTACCCAAAATAAACTTAGTAGTAATACCTTTAACTCTAGGATACATATCCACAACATAAGCAATTTGCTCATCGAAACCATGTAAAAACTGTTGCCTAGGTTGCTCAGGTCTATTAGTATAATTACCATCCACAAGATCCCCACAATGAAGTACCGTATCAATGCCTCTTTTATATGCTTCTTCATAAACTTCATTTAAAAAATGCAACTGTTGATGTATATTACCAAAATGTGTATCAGAAACTACGCATAGCTGAGTATGAATCAAATCATCAGGATTTAACTTACTCACTTTTGTAATATTTTTAGATAAAGGTTTATTAAAAACTTCAATCCCATTTTTAAGTTCTATACTAACATCTTTATCATATATACTAAAAAGTTCTAATATTCCGGATAACTCAGATCTATTACAATGAAACTTATCCATAAATAACTCTGCAGGCATTCCATTTTTAATATATTTATATATTCTATTAACAAACTCTATATCAGTATCATTTATAGAATTAACGACTGAAGCAGATTTAACATTAGATGAAAACTTCTTATTTTTATAATCATCTTTATCAGTAACACAGTAAACTGAATCCATAGCTTTAACACTTTTTAAATTACCTTTTTCATCAGTTTTAACCGTAACATACCAAGCACCAATAGTATTAGATTGTCTTTTTTTATCCATTTCATCAGTAGTAGCACAAACACTTGGAATAGTTAAACATTCAACATTTCTATAATTAAACTTTTCCATTTGAAGAAGCCCACCATAAAGTAAAATATCAGGCTTATCTTCGCTACGAAAAGAGTCAATTTGTTGCTGTGGTCTATATGAAGCAGTATAAGTTTTAGATAAATTAGAATTAAATATCTTCATCTTAACATTATCAATCATAACAGTTGATGTATTAGGACCTAAATAAATTAAATCATCTCTAACATTACTTATTCTTCTTCCAATATTAACATTATTTTTACTCAAATGTTTTTGGTCTTTATTACCAGTAACAAAATAAGTTTTAATCCCATCATATTTAGGATAATTTTTGTTTATATAATCAACCTGCAACTGAGAATCACTCAAAAATAAAGAATCAGCATACTCATGCTTTTCAGAGTATAATCCCTCAGTTATATTAGCGCAGTGTATAACATTACCATATCCCATATTTTTTGCTTTTTCATATATATCATATAATATAGACAACTGCTGAGACTTAGAGCCAATTCTTGTATCAGAAATAACAACAAATTTAAACTCATTATTATCATCAGTGCTAAAAGAAACAACATCACTATTTTTATTTTCTTTCTCACCAAAATTAATCAAATAAAAATCATCATCTTTTTTCCTAGCCAGTATATTAACATTTTCTTTCTTTAATTCTCTAACCAAACCTAAAATCTCATATTCACTCATATCTAATTTAGCACACAAACTTGATAAAGAAGATCCATTTAAAGTTAAATCTTTTAACATATCTTTTTTTTCAATACTATCCATAAAACACCTCATAAAATAAAAAGTCTTGTATCAAAAGACAAAGACTTAAAAACAAAACAAGAAAGATTTAAAAGAAAAAAAATATTTCATAAAAACCACTTCCTATTCTTATACAAATTATAACATGCTTAAAACTAATTCACAATAAATTATAATAATTTTATCAAAAATAAATATAATTAAACAGGTGGATATAATGTTTAAAATAGGTGATATAGTTACTAGAAAAAAATATGGAAATGATATTCTTTTTAAAATTGATAAAATTGAAGGAAAAAAAGTATTTCTTAAAGGATTAGACATAAGATTATATGCAGATACATTGATTGATGATTTATCACTTCATGGAATACCTAAAAAAAAAGAAGAGATAAAGGAATTAAGAAATCTTGAAACAGATACATTTTTCTATATTCCTGGGTCAGTACTTCATATAGATGCTGATGAAGAATACTTAAAAAAATGTGAAGAATATTATAAGAATCAAAAAATAAAAATATACGGATATACATTCAAAGAAGAAGATATGAAAAATCACATAGAAAAATTAATAAAAAAACATAATCCAAATATATTAGTAATTACTGGACACGATGCATATTTTAAAAAAAAGAAAAATAATGAAAATTATAAAAATAGTAAACATTATATAAATGCAGTAAAAGAAGCAAGAAACATAATAAAAGAACATGAAAAACTTGTTATAATCGCCGGCGCTTGTCAAAGTGATTATGAAAACCTAATAAAATCAGGTTCAACTTTCGCATCAAGTCCAAAACATATAAACATTCATGCATTAGACCCTGCAATAATCGCTTCATACATTGCAAAAACCAGCAATCAAGAAACAATAAATATAGAAGAAGTACTAGAAAAAACTCACTATGGTAAAGAAGGGATTGGAGGAATAATTACAAAAGGAGCAATGTTAGTAGGATATCCAAGGAAAGGTGAATAATGAATTTAGAATTAACAAAAGAAAAAGTAAAAACACTATTAAATAAAAAAATAAAAATAAAAGTAAATATAGGAAGAAATAAACATGAATACTATGAAGGATATATAGAAAAATTACATCCAAATATATTCACAATAAAAACAAATCAAGGAATAAAATCATTCACATACACAGATGTATTAACTAAAAATGTAATATTAACAAAATTTTAAATAAAACAATTGCTATTAAAAAAATAATGTAGTAAAATAAAATTACAGTTAATTAAGGAGGTACTTATGGAAATTACTGAAGTAAAAATTAAAAAGAATAGGAATGAAGACTCAAGAGTTAAAGCATGGGCTGTAGTTGTAATTGATAATGCAATTAAAATCCATGATATCAAAATTGTTGAGGGAAGAGAAAAAAGATTCCTTTCTATGCCTAGTCGAAAACTTCCAAATGGAAAGAATAAAGATTTAGTGCATCCTTTAAGTCAAGAAATCAGAACACTATTCGAAAAAGAAATCTACGATGCGTATGATAACTATGTAGAAGATGAAACTGAAGAAGATGACGAAGTAGAAGAAACAGAAGAATAATAAAAATAACTGAAAAATCAGTTGTTTTTTTTATAAATAAAAATCCACGCTTTAAAAAATGTGGATAACTTACAACTTATTAACAATTATTTTTTAAGTGACTTAATAAATTGTAATTCAAATCTATATTTTTGATCTACATCAGGATATTTTTCATGATCAACTTCAGATAAAAACATATCTTTTTGTCTAATATATAACTGACCATCCTCATATAAAGCACGATAAACTACATATTCATCTCCTGTCTCACTATGTAAAGCAACATCCTCAACAATATATAAATCTCCTTTAAAATGTTTATAAATACCATTAATTTTTAAATCCATACTATCCTCCTATAAAAAATTATAACATAAATTTAAACAAAAAACATAACATTAAAATATAAGGAGAAACATTATGGATAAAACAAAAGATGTGACAGATACATTCAATCATGCCATTCAGCTTTCAGAAAGAAAAAACATAATAGTAACCGGAGTAAAAAAACTAGATAACTTTGATGAAAACGAGTTTTTCGCAGAAAGCATAATGGGACATATATTAATAAAAGGAGAAGGACTAGAACTATTAAAACTAGATACATTTCAAGGCACTCTTTCAATAAAAGGAAAAATAAACTCTATAGCATATCTAGATGAAAACAATAAAAAAATGAAAGCTGACAACATAATAGCAAGACTATTTAAATAATGGATTTAAAAACACAAATAATATCATTTATATTTTCATTTTTCTTTGGAATAATAATAGCTTTAGCTTATAAAATATCATATAAATATTTATTTGAAGTAAAAGATAAATATAAGATGTTAAACTCATGCTTGTTCATAACGAATATAACTCTAATATATTTTAAAATTATGTACGTAATAAATAATGGAATAATACACTTATATTTTTTATTAACTACTATACTTACATTTATAATAACAAATAAGAATTTACAAAAAAAACGTTGAATTTTAAATAAAGTGCACAATGTTGTGTACTTTTTAAAAATATATGATTTTCTAGTAATTATCGCACAAAAACAGATAAAAATATTTAAAAAAAATATAAAATATGTTATAGTATTGTTTGTCAGAACGCATTTT
>JAFQID010000010.1 GCA_017397685.1 Bacilli bacterium
AGTAGAAGCTTGGTATACTGAGAATATAGAAATACTCGGAACGAGTGTAACAAATTTAATAGTGGATGAGGCATTTTGTAATGATACATCAGTAGGAACAACGAGTGGAAACTATATCTATTATGGGGCGTATACAAGACTTATTACGAATAAAAATCCTCAATATAAATGTCCAAATGAGAGTGATAAGTATAGTGTATCAAAAGGGAATATAAGTAAACCAGTAGCACTTTTATCAGCTGATGAAGTGTCTTATGCTGGAGGAGCATATGGCAATGATAATGTAACATATTATTTACATAATAATTATTATTATTGGCTAATTAGTCCATATTATTGGACTGGCTCTTCTGCTTTTATGTTTTATGTATATTCTACTGGTAATCTCCGTAGTGGTGTTGCGTATAGTTCTAGTGGCCTACTGCCCTCAGTTTCTATAAAAGAGAATGCAGTAGTAAGAGATGAAGGAACTGGAGAGTATAATAATCCTTATATTATTAAATAATCTTTAAGTCATAATTAAAATATGGCTTTTTATTTTTATTTTTATATTATATAATTAATTTAGAGGTGTTTATGAAAAAGAATATACAAGAGTGCTTAACTTATATAACTCCTAAGTTTGTATTTATACCTTTTGATGAGGTAGGCCTTCTTAGAATTAAAAAGAATAAGGTTGTTTTTAATAATATGTTTTTGGGTAATAGAAAAAATGGTGAATATATATATAGTCCTGTTAGTGGGAATATAATAGGAATGAAGGATATGAGAACTATTGATGGAATGTGCAAGGCTTTGGTTATTGAAAATGATTTTATTGATAGGAAAGAGAAAATTAATGTATGTAAAAGTTATAATAATTTATTAAAACTTAAGAAAAGTGAAGTAAATGATATTCTTGTTAAATATAATTTTGATAAGAAATTTGGAAATAAAAAGAATCTTTTAGTTAGTAGTACTTATAATAAAAACAATGATTTAGGTGATATGGTTTTAAATTATGAAGAGTATGAAGTTATTTTAGAAACTATGGATTTTTTGATGGAAAAATATAATATTAAAAATGCATATATTAATATACCTAAAGAGGATTTATATAGTGACTTTTCTTATAATAAATATATTAATGCTTTTGATAATATTTGCACTATTAATAATACTAAAAAACTTAAAGTTCAAGATATGATTTGTTTAACCGTTATGGATGTTTTTGATATATATAAAGCAATATGCAAAAACTATTATAATGAAGAGATGTTTGTTACAATATATGAAAATTGTAATAGTATTATTTTAAAAATTAAAGAGTATACTTCTTTGATAGAGTTATTTAATGATTTTAAAGTGTCATATAAGGGTAAAAATGTTTTTGTTAATGATGTTTTAATTGATAATATTGATTTATTTATTATTACTAAAAAAGTTAAAAGTATTGTTATTAAATAGGTGAGTTATGGTGTATTTTTTATGTGGTGAGGAAAGATTTTTAATTAATAAAAGATGTGATGAATTAATTAGTGAACTTGGTATTAATAATATAATTAAATATGATATGGAAGAATATAGTTTTACAGATGTTTTGAGTGAAGTTTATACGATTGATTTATTTAATGAAAGAAAGTTAGTTATTGTTTCTAATTTTTCTTTTAAGTGTTTGTCTAGTAGAGAAGAAGAAGGATTTTTTAAGTTTTTAAGTGAAGTAAATGATAATGTTATTTTAATTAAATGTGCTGATGAGAAGCTTGATGAAAGAAAAAAGATTGTTAAACTTCTTCGTGATAAGAAATGTATATTTGAGTTTAAGAAACTTATGTATAGTAATTTAGAAAACTATGTTTTTGATTATTTTAAGTCTTGTGGATATAAGGTGTCTTTAGATGTTGTTAAAAAATTAGTTAAAAAACTTGAGAATAATTCTAATCTTGTTTTTAATGAACTTGATAAGTTAATGATGTATAAGTATGATGAAAAGGTTATTAACTCTTGTGATATAGATGATGTTGTTATGAGAAATTATGAAAAGGAATTATTTGCTTTTAGTAATGCGGTTATGAATAAAGAAATTGGGGATGCTTTTAACTGTTATAAAATACTAATGAATATGAATATTGAAATAAGTGTTTTAGTTGATTATTTATCTAAGCAATTTAGAACTTTATATCAAATTAAAAATATTAATGGAAGTTTTTATGATATTAGTAAGAAACTCGGTGTGAATGAATATGTAATTAAGATTTTATATAATAGTATTAATATTTATAGTGATGAAGAAATTTTGAATATATTATGTAAGTTATATGATATAGATGAGGGAATTAAAATATATGGTTATGATAAAAATAAAATTTTTGAGAATTTTATGATAGGTTTATGTTAACTTTACACTTTTCTCAGTTTTTGTTGTTGTATTTTATTATTTTAAAGTATAATTATATTAAGGAAGTGATTTAAATGCTTATTTTAGCTAAAAGTATATTAGGATTAATGCTTGGTTTTTTTATTGCAATTGTTATAGGGTGGTTTTTAATACCTATGCTTAAAAAACTTAAGTGTGGTCAAAATATTAGTGAGTATACCGCTTTTGCTCATGCGAGTAAGAATGGAACTCCAACTATAGGCGGACTTATATTTATAATACCTACGATACTTGCGATGTTTATTCTTTATTTAAGGGGTAGTCTTGAGATAACTCATAGTTTACTTATTGTATTATTTGTATTTATTTCTTATGCTGCGCTTGGGTTTGTGGATGATTATTTAAAGATAAAGCAGCATAATAATAAAGGTCTTTCTATTGTTCAGAAGCTTTTAGTTCAAGTATTAATTGCTCTTATATTTTTCCTTATATATATGAAAGGTGGAGGAGATGCGAATGTTACGATTACTTCACTTGGAATAAGCATTAATATGGGCTGGGTTTATGGATTATTTATATTGTTTTTACTTGTGGGATCAAGTAATGCGGTAAATTTAACTGATGGTCTTGATGGTCTTGCTGGAGGTCTTTCTTTAATTGCTTTTTTAAGTTTTGGTATTATTACTTGGGGCACTTCATGGGTTGAAGGTTATCAAGAAATAGCTATATTTTGTTTTATATTAGTTGGTTCAATACTTGGATTTTTAGTATATAATACTCATCCGGCTAAGGTTTTTATGGGTGATACTGGTTCTCTTGCTTTAGGAGCTACTCTTGCGGCGGTTGCAATTTTAACTAAGCATGAACTTTCACTTGCGGTTATTGGAGGAATATTTGTAATAGAGGCACTTAGTTCTATTATTCAAATATATTCAATAAGAAAGTTTAATAAAAAAGTGTTTTTAATGGCTCCGATTCATCATCATTTTGAAAAACTAGGTTGGAAGGAAACTGATATTGTTAAGATGTTTTGGATTGTTGGATTTATGCTTGGTATGGTTGCTATTTATTATGGAGTTTGGTTATAAATAATAGGGAAGCTAAGGATTTTGGTTTTTATGTATAGTTATATTATTTTTATTTTTGGATTACTATTTTTTATAGAATATTATTTCTTTTCAAATGATAAAAAATATTTGCTTATATATGTTTTGAGATATATTTTAGTTAATATTTTTATTTGTTTGATTTTCTTTCTTTTTTATAAAAAAGGGCTATATTTTTTACTTCTTTTATCTTTTGCTAAGTTATTGGTTGATATATTTTTTGTTTTTAAAAAACTAGTATTTAAGCAAACTGATTGGAAGAAATATTATAGTAAAAAACCTATTAAGATTATTACCAAAAAAAGAAATAATAATATTTGTTTTATTTTAAATGTACTTAAGAATAATTCTTTTTTTGGAGGAAATGTACTTGAGTATGGAGGAGGCAATTCTATGGTTGCTGAGGCTATTTCTAATAGTTTTGATGTAAGGAAGTTTACTATTGTTGATAGTAATAAATATGGAATAGAACTTCTTAAAAATAGAAATATTGATAATTTAAATGCAAGATGTGAAAGTATTTTTGAATATAAAGATGAGAAGATATATGATTTGATATATTCTATTGGTTTAATTGAGCATTTTCAAGAAAATGATTTAATAAAATGTATTAAAGAACATTTTAGATATGTGAAAGATGGAGGGTATGTTTTAATTACTTTTCCTGTTAAGTGTTTTAGATATATGTTTATTAGAACTGTTATGGAAGTGTTTAATCTTTGGAGATATACTGATGAAGTTCCTCTGAATAATAAAAAAATAGGTGATATTTTAAAAGATTATGGTGATGTTATAGTTAATGAAGTTAATAGTAAATTAATATTACCACAAGCGATTATTTTAGTTAAAAAAGGAGTGAAATTGGAAAATGAAAAATAGAAAATTAATATATTTTTTTGGTGTTATTTTATTTGTTTTTTTTCTTATGTATGTGCTTAATTATTTTACGGTTTTTACTTCTGATGATTTTTCTTTTTTGTATGATTATTATGATACCGCATATAGGGATGGAATAACTAGGGTTAATAGTCTATCCCAAATAATTAGTTCTATGAAAAACTTATATTTATATGTAAATGGTAGAGTTGTGTTTCATGGAATGCTTCAATTTTTACTTATGTTTCCTAAAGTAGTTTTTGATGTAAGTAATTCTTTAGTTTTTATTTGTTTAGGACTTTCTATTTATTATATTATACATATTGTTTTAGATGAAAAAGTGTTAAAACCTTTAAGACTTGCTTTTGTTTATGGACTTTTATTTTTGTTAATTCCTTCTTTTGGTATGAGTGTTCTTTGGAGAAGTGGTAGCTTAAATTATTTATGGTCAGTATTATTTATTATTTTATATATTATTTATTTTTTGAAATTAGTTAGTAAGGATAAAGTAAACTTTTTAAATATTGTGGTTATTTTGTTTTTATCTTTTATGTCCTCTAATGCTCCTGAAAACTTTTCTATTACATCTTTTGTATTTTCTTTAATTGTAATTATAGGAAATACTCTTAAAAATAAGAAGTTTAAGTTATGGTATATTGTACCTTTAATTGGTAATGTATTTGGACTTTATTTACTTTTTACTGCAGCATCACTTGGAAGTGGGAGAATAGATGCTGATATATTTAATATTAGTAAGATATTTGTTTCTTTTAAGGCAATTATTTTATCCTTAAACTTTATGATATGTTTATATTTATTTGTTTTAGTAATGATGATATTTTTTAAGTATAAAAGTATCAAAGTTGATAAGAAAATATATTTATTATATATTTTATCAATATTTTCATATATTCCGCTTTTAGTAAGTCCTTATATTGCGGATAGAACTTTTTTTCTTGGCATAAGTTTATTAATTATATGTTTTGTTTATTTTTTTGAAAAAATATTTTATTATAATTTATTTAAAAATATTATGATAGGGATTGTGTTATTGTTTAGTTTGTTTGTATATGTATTTATTGGATATAGGGATGTTAAAAAATCTTATGATATATATATGAATGTAGAGAAGATAATACTAGATAATAAGAAAAAAGGAGAGTTAAATGTTTTAGTACCTAATTATTATGATGAGTATTCTAAGTATACAGTATTTAATAATCAGTATGCTTTTCCTAGAGGTTATAGTAGTTTTTGGATTAATGAGTGGATGGCATTTTATTATGGTGTTGATTCTGTTGTGATGGGTGCTAAGTTAAAATAATTATGAAAATAAAATTATTAGATATAACTGATATTTAATAATTTTTTATTTTTAAAATATAAAAAATTAATTGTAAAAAACTAATAATTGTTGTATTATTAGTTTAATAGAGAATATGTACATATTATATGCAAAGAATAAAGAGAAGTAATATGTAAATAATATAATGGAAAGAGGTTTTAAAAAAATGAATAAGAAAATAACATTAGGAATAGTAATAGGAGTATTATTAATAGCTACTATAGGATTTACATATTCATTCTTTTCAACTAGTATAACAGGTGAAGGACAGGAAAATATAGTAACTGCTGGAACACTAAAACTAGTGTATAAAGATGGCCAGGAAGTCACTCTAACTGATGCACATCCAGGAGACAGTATTACAAAAACATTTACAGTATCTAATACTGGTACATTAACAGCTGACTATTCAATAAACCTAAGTGAATTAATTAACACAATAACAAATGATGAGTTAGTAGTAAGTGCTGTATGTAAAAGTTATACTGAATATGAAACAAATAAAAAACTAAGTGAAGTATGTTCAAATATTGATGAAACAGTAGTTACAAATAGTAGTGCATCTGGAGCACAAACAGTAAATGAAAACATATCAATAAAACCAGGAATAACACATGAGTATACAATTACTTTTACTTTTAAAGAAATGAATACAGAACAAAATTATAATCAAGGAAAAACATTTAGTACTAAAGTTCAAATAAATGAAAGTACAGCAAGTAATAGATTAGTAGATAGAATGCTAAGAGATAACACAGTTGCTGCTGATAATGTAGCAAGTGAATATGTAACATCATCTACTGGAATAAACTTTGGTGCTATATCAAGTGATACAAATGGAAAAGGACTATACTATACAACAAATACAAATCTAACAGAAGATTTAAATGGTGATGGAATCGGAGAGAGAGTATATTACTATAGAGGAGCTGTAGAAAACAACAACGTAGTATTTGGAGAGTTTGCAAATGATGAAGAATACTATAAGGGTTATCAATCAGCTACATCTACTAGTTCAAGAAGTTATCCAACACTAGAAGTGTGTCAATCAGCATCATCATATAACTATAATTGTGAAAAAGTAACAGTAGCAAAAAAAGGAAAAAAAATGTGCTGGAGGATTGTACGAACAAACGAAGATGGATCGGTAAGACTAAGATATAATGGAATATATGAAAATGGAACATGTCCGGTTACTGGAACAGATGTAAAAATAAACGATACAACATATGCATTTTACGAAAGTGGTGATAATGAAAAATATAACGAATACATATGGGAAGATGGTACTGGAGAGAGCCTTGCAAAGACAACTATAGATGCATGGTATACATCAAGTGGATTAGTTAATTATGCTAACCAAATAGCTAATGTATCATATTGTGCAGATAAAAGTAATCCGACAACTGTATATAATACCACATTTTATGGAGCCTCACATAGAATTATAGATATAACAACAGGCGGGCTGAAAAGTGATGCTCAGCCAACATATAAATGTCAAGATAACGAAGATAAACATACGGTAGCAGGAGATACGTGGGGAGGGAATGGAAAACTATCTAAACCAATAGGACTTTTAACAGCAGATGAGGTAGCATTTGCTGGAGGAAGATATTATCAAAGTGATGGTTCATCAGATAATAAAACATATTACTTATACACAAGTGGTTCTTATTGGGCAATGAGTCCGTTCAGCTTGATTAACTCTTCTTCTTATTCGTTCGGTGTGTCTTTTGCGGGCTCCTTCGCCTACAGCCATCTGCCCGGCACTATTGGCTTGCTTCCGGCAGTTTCCTTAAAAGCGGAAACTATGGTTAACGCAGAAGGTGCTGGAACTAACACAAATCCATACGTTGTAGAAAGCTAGGGGCGAAAAGCGTAAGAAATGTCATTTGAAAACCCTTTCAAATGACCATGCCCAGAGGGCATGTAAAAGCATATGGGTTATGTAGAATATTAATCTAAGAAAACAAAATTAATGCTATTGTATTCCAAATTGGAATAAATTGATTTTATTCCAATTGGGTAAGTAAAAAAAATATATATTTGTCCTTTACTTATATATGTTTAAGCTGGTAGTTTTCTATCAGTTTTTTTTGTGGTTTTTCTTTTTTCTTTTCATATAATTTAATGATGAATACTAAGAGAAATATTTTAATTATTACTTTGATTCTTTCTGTACTTGGAATAGTGATGATTTATTCTAGTAGTTATGTATGGGCTGAGTTTAAGTATGGAAATGCTTATAAGTATGTTTTGCAACAAGCTATATTTTTTATTATTGGTTTATTTTTATTATTTTTTGTTTCTAAGGTTGATTATGGTTTTTATAAAAAATATTCTAATAAGTTTTTGTTTGTATGTTTTATTTTGCTTGTTTTGGTTTTAATTCCTGGAATAGGTATGGTTAGAAATGGAAGTAGGAGTTGGTTTGGAATAGGTGGTTTTGGTATTCAACCCAGTGAGATTTCTAAAATAGGTCTTATTATTTTTGTTAGTAAGTATTTATCAAATAATGATAATAATAAAAGATATACTTTTAAGTTTATGTTTCCTATTTTGCTTGTTATTTTTTTGTTTTTTTTACTTATTTTATTAGAACCTGATTTTGGTAGTGGTATGGTTATTGTATTGTCTTTAATAGGTCTTATTTTTATATCAGGGACTAATGTGAGTATTTTTTATAAAGTTGGATTATTAGGTATAGTTGGTATAGTTGTTCTTATATTAATTGCGCCATATCGAATGGATAGAATTACTTCTTTTGTTAATCCTTGGAGTGATCCTTTAGGTAGTGGTTTTCAAATGATTCAAAGTATGTATGCGATTGGTCCTGGGGGACTTCTTGGTTTTGGTTTTCTTAATTCTAGACAAAAACATTTTTATTTACCTGAGCCACAAACTGATTTTATTTTTTCTATTATTACTGAGGAGTTTGGTTTTGTTGGTGCTTTTGTTATAGTTAGTTTGTTTGCGTATTTGTTTTATAATATTATAAAGGTTTCTTTAAATACTAAGGATTTATTTGGTAAATATTTATCTTTTGGTCTTGCTTTTATGCTTATTTTTCAAACATTACTTAATCTTAGTGTAGTTGTTGGTTTGGTTCCAATTACTGGGGTGACTCTTCCGTTTATTAGTTATGGTGGTAGTAGTCTTCTTACTAGTTTTATTATGATTGGGATTATTTTGAATATATCTGAAAATAAATAAACACCTCGTTATAATACAAAAATCAAAAATAACGTTATTTTGTATCTCTTGGAATACAAAATTATTTTTATAATTTATATTTTCTTCTTTTAGGTTTATTTACTTTTGCTATAAAAAGTGTTAATATTTTTTTATGAAAGATTTTGAAAATGAGTTATATAATTTAGGAGTTAATTTAGTTGCTGGGATAGATGAGGTTGGTAGAGGACCACTTGTTGGGCCGGTTGTAGCTTGTGCGGTTATTCTTCCGAAAGATTTTTATATGGAAGAGATTAATGATTCTAAAAAGCTTAGTGAGAAGAAAAGAGAGATGCTTTATAGTGTTATTATGGAGAATGCGATTAGTGTAGGTATTGGTGTTAAAAGTGAGAAAGTCATTGATCAAGTTAATATTTATGAAGCGACTAAGCTTGCGATGATTGATGCGGTTAATAATCTTAGTGTAAAGCCTGAACATTTACTTATTGATGCGATGAAGCTTGATATTGATATTCCTCAAACATCTATTATTAAAGGTGATAGTAAGAGTGAGAGTATTGCTGCGGCATCTATTGTTGCTAAAGTTACTAGGGATAGAATGCTTGATGAACTGGATCTTGTTTATCCTGAATATGATTTTAAAAATAATAAGGGTTATGGAACTAAGAAACATTTAGAGGCTATCAAGAAATATGGTGTTATTGATGAGCATAGGAGGAGTTTTAGTCCGGTTAGTGAAGCTTTGAAAAAACAGTTGTAATATTTTTGTATTTATGGTAATATATCTTTATTGAAGCGATGATAGTGTGATGGTAAAACACTTAGGCTATAACTAAGAAGTGATTCTCCATAGAATAAATAAGGTGGGACCGTCCTTTTGGACCCTTATGTATTTTAGGAGTTTTTGTTTTTTTGGGAGGAAATTATGGATGATTTTAAAATGGAAGATGTAGTTAATTATGCTAAAACTTATGGGTTTGTTTTTCAAGGAAGTGAGATATATGGTGGTCTTGCTAATTCGTGGGATTTTGGGCCAGTAGGAGTTTTGCTTAAAGAAAATATTAAGAAAGCATGGCTTAAGAAGTTTGTTCAGGAGGATGAAAATAATGTTTCTCTTGATAGTGCAATTTTAATGAATCCTAGAGTTTGGGAAGCAAGTGGGCATATAAAAACTTTTTCTGATCCGTTAATTGATTGTAAGAAGTGTAAGACTCGTCATAGAGCTGATAAGCTAGTTGAGGATATTATAGGCGAAGATGCTTCTAGTATGAGTGATGATGAACTTATTAATTATATTAAAGATAATAAAGTTCCTTGTCCTAAGTGTGGTAAATGTGATTTTACTGATATTAGAAAGTTTAATCTTATGTATAAGACTTTTCAAGGAGTTACTGAAGATGCGAAAAGTACGGTTTATTTAAGACCTGAGACTGCGCAAGGAATATTTACTAATTTTTTAAATGTTCAAAGAACTATGAGGTTAAAACTACCTTTTGGTATAGCACAAGTAGGTAAATCTTTTAGAAATGAGATAACTCCTGGAAATTTTATATTTAGAGTTCGTGAGTTTGATCAAATGGAGCTTGAGTTCTTTTGTAAACCAGGTACTGAACTTGAATGGTTTAAGTATTATAAAGATTATTGTTATAATTTTCTTCTTTCTTTAGGAATTAAGAAAGAAAATTTAAGATTGAGAGATCATAGTGCTGAGGAGCTAAGTTTTTATAGTAATGCTACTACTGATATAGAGTATAAATTTCCATTTGGATGGGGAGAACTTTGGGGAATAGCCTCTAGAACTAATTATGATTTATCACAACATCAAGAATATAGTGGTGTTTCTCAAGAATATCTTGATCCTTATACTAATGAAAGGTATATTCCATATGTAATTGAGCCTTCTTTAGGTGTTGAAAGAACATTTTTAATGACTATTTGTGATGCTTATAAAAGGGAAATGCTTGAAAATGGAGAAGAGAGAGAAGTTTTAAAAATACATCCTTTTTTAGCACCTTATAAGTGTTGTGTTTTGCCTTTAGTTAAGAAATATCATAGTGATAAAGCGTTAGAAGTATATAAAACTTTAAGTAAGTATTTTATGTGTACTTATGATGATACTGGAAGTATTGGAAAAAGATATAGAAGAGAAGATGTTATAGGAACTCCTTACTGTATTACGGTTGATGATGAAACTATTAATAATGGTGTTGTGACTATTCGTGATAGAGATACTATGGAGCAAGTGAGTGTAAAACTAGAAGATATTAAAAATTATATTGATGAAAGAATTATTTTTTAAAAATAGAAGCGATTGCTTTTATTTTTATTTGACTAAACATTTATTATTTTATAAAATTATTATAGATGATAGGAGAGGGGAATTATGAAGAGGATATTATTTATGTTTTGTATTGTTTTGTTATTATGTGGTTGCAAAAGTAATGATTTAAATAATGATGATAATGTTAATGAAAGTAATAATCAAACTAATAGTGGTGGAGTACGTCCAGCTGAAAAGATTGATTTTGAAATTAAGTGAGGTATGATTATGAAAAAAATAAAAATGTTATTATTTATAATTATATTAATTCCATGTATTTTATTTGCTGATAGTATTAATTTTGAAGATGTAAAGATTGAGAGTGATAAGTATATTTTAAAGTATCAAAATAATAATAAATATATTTTGGATACTAATGTTTTTGGATTTAATGAAAGTGGTTTTTATATTGATGAAGATTTTTCTAAAAGTGGTTTATTAAATTTTTTTGAATATAATGTAATAGGTGGCAAGGATTCTTATTTATATGACGGTCTTAATTATTATACTATGAGCTATAATGATGATATGTCGCAAGTTTATGAGGTATGTGCTATTAATGATGGTTATAGATATATTAGTCTATCTGAAAGTAGTGGTACTAGGTATACGAACTTTATTAAACCTAAAGTAAAGGTTAGTGGTTCGGGTTCATATAATAATCCTTGGGTTTTTCTTTTAAGTGCTTATAGTGTTAGTTATAACTTGAACTATGATAATGTAGGCATTACAAAAGTTGATGATGTTTATGAAGGAGATGAATATAGTTTAATGGAATCTCCGATTAGAGAGGGGTATGTTTTTTCTAATTGGAATTTAATGGCTAATGGGAATGGAGATTCTTATAGTGAAGGGGCTAACTTTAATGTAAAAACTGATACTATATTTTACGCTATATGGACAAAAAAACATTTAGTTAAATATGATTTGAATGGTGGTAGTGGTTCTACTAGTTCTTATGAAGTAGTTGCTGGTAATAATCATACTATTGATAGTATAGTGCCTATTAAAGATGGATATATATTTTTAGGTTGGAGCATTAATAAGAATAGTACTACTGCTGATTATAAAAGTGGAGATAGTTATACGGTAAATGGTGATGTAACGTTTTATGCGATATGGCAAAAGAAATATACTGTTATGTATGATGCTAATGGTGGAACTGGTGGACCTGGTAGTGATATAACGGGACCAAATGATAATTATGTTATAAGTTCTAGTAAACCAGCACATACTGATAGTACATATGGATTTAAAAATTGGAATACAAAGGCTGATGGAAGTGGAGTTAGTTATAATCCAGAAAGTGTGATGGCTGTAAATAATGATGTTACCTTATATGCACAGTATGCTCCTTACATTGCTAGAATAGATAATGTTTATTATTTTTCGATTAGTGAAGCTGTTAATGCTGTTAATAATAATAAAGTTGAAGAAACTATTACTATGGTAAGAAGTACTAGTGAGAATGTTAGTATAACTAATACTAAAAAGATAGTTCTTAATTTAAATAGTTTAACTGTTACTGGTAAGTTTACTAATAATGGTATTTTAAAAATTGCTTCTGCTGGAATTATACAGAATAAGAATGCTGAAGTTATTATAAATAATGGAACTTTAAATATTAGTAATGGAACTTTTAAAAATAGTGCAACAACTACTGCTGATATTATTGTTAATAATGGAACTATGAATTTTTCTGGAGGAACTGTATCTAATACATCTGAAACATCTGCTGTAAGAAATACAAAAACATTAAATATAAGTGGTGGAACAATAAAAAATACTTATACGGTTATATCGAATGATGGATGTGGTGTTGAAAATATTTCTGGAGGAACTGTTGAGGTAACTGGTGGTCTTATATCTGCCAGTATAAGTGTAAGTGTTGTTAATTTTGGAACATTTAATGGTAGAAGTGGTACAAATATTTATTCTACTAGTACTGCGATTGAAACTGAGTCTACAGGTGTAACAAATATTTATGGTGGATATTATGAAGGCGGGTCAACTACTAATAATAACTGGCCGGTATTAGAAGTAATTGAAGGTGGAGTTACAAATGTATATGGTGGTACTATAGAGGATACTAATACTTCATCTGGAAGTTATGGAACTGTTATACAAAACTTTGGAACTTTTTATATTAATGGTGGGACACTAACTAATAATACAGGTGGTGGTGGACTTGTTCATAATTATGGTACTTTTACTGTAACTGGAAATGCTAAATTAGATTCTAGAGGTGGTGTAATTGCTTCAATGGGTACACTTACTATTAGTGGTGGAACATTTATTAACGATACGTATAACTTTGTTATGATACAAAATGCTGGATATATGACTGTTAGTAATGTTAATATTAGTCACACTGCGAATATTTTTTGGAATATGAGTGGAGCAACATTTTATTTAAATAGCGGAACTTATAATACATATGGAAGCTTTGATACTATAATGCTTAATGGAGGAAGTTTTATTATGAATGGTGGTACTGTTACTAATACAGGTGGTTATAAAGCAATTTATAAAAAAAGTGGAGCTTCGGCTACTATTAATGGAGGAAGTGTTTCTTCTAAGAATTGGTAATAAAAAAGTGATTTATTTTCACTTTTTTTTGATATTTTAATAGATACTAACATGAATATAAGTTTTTGTATATTTCATTTGACTATTTTGTTTCTTAATGATAAAATTTTAATGAGAATAGAGGAGGTATATATGAAACGAATATTATTGGTTTTTATGATGATTTGTTTTCTTTTTGGATGTGAGAAGGAAAAAGAAAATGAAGAACCTTTGCAAAATGGAATTAATGAGGGTGTAAAGGATGAGGGATATACGGTATCTAAAGTTGAAGGTAAATTAAAATATGAATCTGATAAATATGTTAATAATAAGTATGATAATGAAATACCTGATACAAAAGATGTAAAATCGTTTGAATATTTAGAAGATAATTATGTTAATATTTCTTTTGATGGTAATAAAGATATTTGTAAGAGTTATTATGATTTTTATAAGAATAAAGATTATGAAATTGTAACTACTAGTGGATATGATTTTATTAATGATTATGATTATGATATTCATACTGGTATTAAAAATAATTTAGTTTTTATTTTAAAATGTAAAAAAGACACTATTGTTCTTAGAGTGGAGGAGAGAAGATGAAAAAGTTTTTATTGTTTTTTATTTTATTAATTCCTTTTTATGTATTTGCTGATAGTGTTACACTTGATAATGTTAAAAATATTAGTGCTGATTATATTTTGAAATATAATAATAGTAATAAGTTTATTTATAATACTAATTTATATGGATTTAATGAAAATGGATTTTATTCCGATGTTGATTTTATTAATAGTGGTTTATTAAATATATATGAGTATAATGTTATTGGAGGAAGGAACTCTTATTTGTATGATGGACTTGATTATTTCACTATGAGTTATAATTCTGATAAAACCCAGATTTATAAAGTTTCTACTAGTAATACGGGTAGTGAGTATATAAACATATCTGAAAGCTCTGGTGTAAGGTATACAAATTTTGCTAAACCTAAGGTGAAAGTTAGTGGTGAAGGTTCTTTTAATAATCCGTGGATGTTTGTTTTAAGTGGATATAGTGTTAGTTATAATCTTAATTATGATAATGCTGGTATAGTTAAAACTGATGAAGTATATGAGAGTGATACTTATACTTTAATGGAAGCACCAAGTAGAGAGGGGTATATATTTGTAGGTTGGAATTTAATGTCGGATGGAACTGGTGATTCTTATAGTGCTTCTGAAAGTTTTAACGTTGTAAATGATACTGTGTTTTATGCGATATGGCAAAAGAAATATACTGTTATGTATGATGCTAATGGTGGAACTGGTGGACCTGGTAGTGATGTTACCGCACCAAGTGATAATTATGTTATAAGTTCTAGCAAACCAGCACATACTGATAGTACATATGGATTTAAAAATTGGAATACAAAGGCAGATGGAAGTGGAGTTAGTTATAATCCAGGAAGTGTGATGGCTGTACATAATGACGTTACCTTATATGCACAGTATGCTCCTTACATTGCTAGAATAGATAATGTTTATTATTTTTCGATTAGTGAAGCTGTTAATGCTGTTAATAATAATAATGTTGAAGAAACTATCACTATGGTAAGAAATACTAGTGAGAATGTAAGTATAGCTAATACTAAAAGGATAGTTCTTGATTTAAATAGTTTAACTGTTATTGGTAAAATGATTAATAATGGAACTATTAGTGTTAAGAATGGTACTTTAACTAATAATGATGATTATTTGTTTGAGAATAATGGAACTTTAAATGTTATTTCTGGTACATATACCGCTAATATGAATGGTTTAAGTTATATATCTACTTTTAAAAATAATGGAACTATGAATATTAGTGGTGGAAATTTAGGAGTAGATGGATATTATGATCAAGAAACTAGTACTTATTATAGAATAGGTGTTTTAGAAAATAGTGCTAGTGGAATTATTAATATTACTGGTGGTAATATTGGAAGCGAATCTTTAAAAACTACTGCTGTTCATAACTTCGGTAAGATTAATATGTCTAATGGAAATATTACGGTTCATGATGAATGTGGTTCTTATTGTTATTATGGTGTTGGTAATGGTGAATTATATGCAGATGAATTATCTTCTGGTGCTGTTTTTGATTTTAAAGGTGGATATTTAAGAAACTTCACTAATTATGCTGATAATGAATTGAAAATTTCTAATGGTACGGTTGAGTGTGACGGATGTTCTACTTCTGGAACAACTAGTATAACTGGTGGAACATTAATTGGTGGTAGCATTAACACTATGTTAAGTCAATATAATGGTACTTTAACAATTACTGGTATGGATATTACTTCTGATGGTTGGGGAATCATAAATTCTAGTGTTCCTGCTACTAATGGTGGGGGAATATTAAATATTCAAGATACTAATTTGACTATACCTTTTATTGGTGAAGGTGCTAATGATTTTGATAATGTATATGCGATTGAGTATACACCTGCACCAAATACAACTTCTACTATATCTAATGTTAATATTGTATCTGCTGATAGTGGTATTTTGTTAGGTTCTGCTAGTAATTTTTATTGGGGGCCATCTCCTTTTAGAACTGTTAATTTAAATAATGTTAAAGTTGATGCGATGGGCTTTAATGTTCAAGTGGGTCATGAGGTTATTTCAACTTTAACTAATTGTGATTTAGATGCTGATTATTTCTATGCTCTTATGGGTTGGAATAATGCTGAAATTACTCTTAATAATACTACTGTAGATTGTTCTACTAATAGTACAAATACTTATTGTGCTCAAGCTAGAGGAAAGTTAACAATGAATACTAATTCAAGAATTGCTGGAGGTTATATAGCCCTTTTGTCTAATGCACTTGGTGAAGATGTGGTTGTGTATGATGATGACGGAGATGAGTGGGATAATCCACCTGGCATAGCATATTTATATTTAAACTCTGGTACGATTAATGGTAATGTTTATGGTATTGCTGCTAGAGCTACTAATATGTATTTTGATGGTGTAAATGTTACTGGTGGAAGTTATGGAGTACTTAACAACTGTGATTATTTATGTTATTTCCATAGATATAGTGAAAGACTTGTTAGAGTTACTGCTGGAAGTATTTATGGTGGTACTTATGGTATGGTTAACTCATTAAAATCTGATTTTTATAATAGATTTAGTGGATCTCAAACTTATAGTATGAATAGTGCTACTTTTGGTACTGTTAGAGTTCAAGGTGGTTCTGTAAGAGGTGGTACTAAAGGAATGTACAATACAAGTTATGACGGCGGATTAAAATATTATAAAACAGGTGGAACTGTTTCACCTTAGAAAATAAACTTGCTATTTTTGGCAAGTTTTTTCAAAATATTATTGATAAGAGTAATTTATTATGTTAAAATTAAGTAGTAATAAACACTAAACTAGGAGGATATTATGGCTTTAAAAGGATTAAAAGGTTTTTTTACGACTTCTGATGAGGAGTTTGATGAAAGTGAAGATTATATATCTAAGGATACTTCTAAAAGTATGAAAGATGTTAGAAATAAAACTATTTTGATGGAACCAAGAGCTTTTTCTGAAGCTCAACAAATTGCTGATTATTTAAAAACTAAGAATCAAGTTGTTGTTAATTTCAAAAGGGTTACGACTGATGTATCAAAAAGAATAATGGATTTTTTAAATGGAATTGTTTATGCGATTGATGGTACTATTCAAAAGTTAGGTCCTGGCATTGTACTTTGTGCACCTAAAGGGTTTGAAATAGAAGGAAATATATCTGAGGGTGAAGGAAAAAAACAAAGTCAAAAAGAAAATGAATTAGAGCAATGGTAAAATCTTAAAAATATTTAGAGGTGAAGCATGAAAAAGTTTAATACTGTTTTTCGTGGTTATGATAAGTTAGAGGTTCAAAGGTTTATTGATGAGTTTATTAAAGGTTATGAAAGTCTTTTAGAAAAGAGTAAGAAAACTGAAGAAGCTAACAAGTTATTACTTGAAAAAATAAGTTATTATGAAAAAATTGAAAATACTATGAATAAAGCTATTTTTAATGCTGAGAGTGCAGGGGATCAGATTAAGAATGCTGCGAGAAAAGAAGCTGAGTTATTGATAAGCGAGGCTAGAAGAAATTCTAGTAGGATTATAAATGATGCTCTTTTAAAGGCCGAGAAGGCACAAAATCATGCTGAACTTTTAAGAAGAAATACTAATGTTTTAAAAAGGAGACTTAGACAAATTATTGAAAGTCAACTTGAAGTTATTGATGAGATTGAAACTATTGATTTTAATGATATTGAAAGTAAATATAATGGTAATTAAAAAAATATATATTTATTGTATATATTTTTTTTACTTTACTTGTTTTTAATTGATGTTTGATATAGAATTAATATATGAAATATTTATTGTTAAATGTTAAAACTGGGTATGAACTTTTAGATAGTCTTATAAAGGAAGAAGACTTGATTTTGTATGCTAGAGATAATGGGATAGATGCGATAGGGATTACTAATAGCAATATGTTTAATGCTATAGAGTTTTATAATTTATGTAATAAAAATAATATTAAACCTATTATTGGTTGTGAATTAGTTCTTGATAATAAGAGATTTTTAGTTTATGCGAAGAATTACTTTGGATATATAAATCTTTGTAATATTGTTAGTAAAAAGAATATTGATGGTATTTGCTATGAATATATTAAGAATTATTCTAGCAATTTAAAATGTGTATGTGATAAGTGTGATTATGATTTTTTTAAATCTATTTTTGATGATGTTTATATTGGATTTAAAACTGAGGAAGAATATTTAAATATAGATAAGAGTATTAAATGTGTTTTTGTGCCTGAAGTTAAATATTTTTATGAAAGTGATAAGGAATATTATAAGTATTTAAGATGTATTAAGGATGGTAAAACTATTAGTGATGAAGTAAGTTATGATGATTATCATATTGTTTCATGTAATAATGATGATATTATTAAAACTACTTATGAGTTTATAGGAGATATTGATGTTGTTTTTCCCCCTAGTAAACTTAGAATTCCTGTTTATAGAGAAGATTATAAGGAGTTTTTTAAAGCTTTATGTTTTAAGGGATTAAGTAAGAGATTTAATGGTAAAGTTAGTCAAATTTATATAGATAGGCTTAATTATGAGATGGAAGTTATTGATAGAATGGAGTTTATAAATTATTTTTTAATAGTTTATGATTTTGTTTTGTTTGCTAAAAAAAATGGAATTATGGTTGGACCTGGAAGGGGAAGTGCGGCTGGTAGTCTTGTTAGTTATGTCTTAGGTATCACTGAAATTGATCCTCTTAAGTATGATTTAATATTTGAAAGATTTTTGAATCCTCAGAGAATTACCATGCCTGATATTGATATTGATTTTGATAACATGAGAAGAGATGATGTAACTAATTATGTTAAGGAAAAGTATGGATTTGATAGGGTTGCTAATATTATTACTTTTAATACTCTTTTACCTAAGCAAATTATTAGAGATGTTGCTAGGGTTATGGAAATTAGTGATTCAAGGGTTGATAGGATTTGTAAATATATTAAGCTTGAGAAGAACTTTTCTGAGCTAAAAGAGAATAAGTTATTTATGAATGTTATTAATAGTGATGATGAACTTAAAAAGTTAGTACGTATATGTAATAGGCTTTGTGGTTTTAAAAGAAATACTAGTATACATGCGGCGGGTGTTGTTATTTCTGATAGCTCTTTGTGTGATATTATGCCTCTTTATAGTAGTGATGGAAATGTTCTTACTGGTTTTACTATGGATTATATTGAGTCTATGGGGTTATTGAAAATGGATTTTTTATCTATTAGAAATCTTAATACTATTTTTAATATTATAAATGATATTAAACAGGAAAGTGGGGAAGTAATTAATATTAACAAAATACCTTTGAATGATGATGAAACTCTTAAAATATTTGAATATGCTAATACTAGTGGAATATTTCAATTTGAATCTTCTGGTATGAGAAATTTTTTAAGAATGCTTAAGGTTAAGTCTTTTAATGATTTGATTGATGCGATTGCTTTATATAGACCAGGGCCAAGAGAAATGATAGGTGAATATATTTCTAATAGAAGTGGAAATAAAAAAATAAAATATTTAATAAAAGAGTTAGAACCTATTTTATCTAGTACTTATGGAATTATGATATATCAAGAGCAAGTTTTAGAGATTCTTAGAAAAATTGGTGGATATAGTTATGCTCAGGCTGATGTTATCAGAAGAGCGATGAGTAAGAAGAAAGCTGATATTATTGAAAAAGAAAAAGATAACTTTATAAATGGTGTTGTTAATCATGGATATGATAGAAGTATTGGTGAGGAACTTTATAATAAAATAATTATGTTTTCTAATTATGGGTTTAATAAGAGTCATAGCGTAGTTTATAGTATGGTTGCTTATCAAATGGCATATTTAAAATCAAGATATTCGTTATATTTTATTAAGTCTTTACTTAATATGAGTATTAATAGTGATATTAAGGTTAAGGAATATATTGATGAGGCTAGAGTTTTTAAGATTGAGTTTTCTAATATAAGTATAAATAAATCATGTGATAAGTTTATAATTGATAATAAAAGATTAGTATTACCATTTTCTATTATTAAGAATATTGGAGAGGCAGTTTGTAATGAAATTATTACAGAGAGAGAAAAGGGAAGTTTTAAATCTTTATATGATTTTCTTATTAGAACTTATGGTAAGGGTATTAATAAAAGAGTTGTAATTGCTTTAATTGAATGTGGTGCGTTTAATGAGTTTGGTTTAAATAAAAAAGAAACTATTATGAATATTGATTTAGTTATTGATTATATTATGCTTTGTAAAGATTTGGATGAGTCTTTAATACCTACTCCTGTTTTTGAAGAGTATGATGATTATTCTGATAATGAGATGATGGATATTGAGATTAAAAATTATGGTTTTTATTTATCCCATCATCCTGTCTGTAAGTATGATAGGAGTAATTTGGTTAATAGTTTAAGTGTTAGTAATTATTTTAATAAAACTATTCATATTATTTTGTTAGTTGAAAGTATTAAAACTATTACTACTAAGAATAATGAAAAGATGAGTTTTTTAACTTTAAGTGATGAGTTTGGAAAGCTAGAGGGAGTTTTGTTTCCTAATGCTTATAATAAGTTTTTTAATATTGAAAAGGGTAAAGTTTATGCTTTTGATGCAAATGTTGAAAAAAGAAATAATGAGTATCAATTAGTTGTTTACAATGTTTTGGATATATGATAAATTAATTATAGAAAGTAGGTTTTTATGGAAGATGAAATAAAAAGATTGATTGAAGATGAAAATGTATTAAATATGGAAAAGCAAGTTATAGGTGAAAAATTTGATTTTCAAAGAGATATTTCTAAAAAAGCATCTGAAGGAGCTAATTTAAATGATAATGATAGAATATGTATTCGTCTTAATAATGATTGTTTAAATAACGAAGAAGAAGCTTTTTTTGCTTCTATTAATTCTAGACTTAGTGAAATTAAGTATCAAAAAGAAATATTAGATTTACAAGATAAAGTTAATGTTGCTAGTGAAGAGGTAAGAAAACAATTAATTGAAGAGATTGAAAATAAAAAGGCACTGTTTGAACTTTCTAAACTTGAAAATAGATTAAGAGTTTTGAGAACAGAAATTGATAGAGCATGGTCTTATTCTAGTCTTTATGAATATCAAATTAATGCTGGTGTTATATTTGGAAAAGAAGTTGATAAAGAATATTTAAAATCTTTGATTGATTATTATAATAAGTATATTGCCTCTAAAAATAATGAGTTTGTCGAAACAAAAATAATGTATAATGATTTATTTGGAAAGATGTATCCTAATGCTTTAGCAGATAATATAATTTTATAATTTGTTGTTAAATTAGTTTACATTAATAATATAATTGTGATATATTTATTATAGTAGCGAGGTTAGATATTATGAATAAAAAGCTGATATATATGACGATGATTTATGTTATGTTATTTATAGCAACAATATCTTTTGCGTATGCTTTTTTTAGTATTTCTTTAAATGGTGATGGAAAAGAAAATGTTGTTACTGCTGGAACACTTAGACTTGAGTACTTAGATGGCCCAGGGGTATCACTTCCAAGAGCATATCCTGGAGAGAGTGCTACTAAAGTAATAAGTGTAAAAAATACTGGAACTCTTGAAACTAGTTATGATTTAATATATAAAGATTTAATAAATGAAATAGAAAAAGATGAATTAGTAATATCATATACATGTACAAGCTATACAGGTTATGTAAATGTAAATAATAAAGGAACTGTAAGTGGAACATGTGAAGGATTAAGTGAAGATGTTGTACCTTATAGTGAAACAACTACAGATGCACTTTTAAGCGAAGATATAGAAATAGCAAGTGGAATTACACATGAATACAATATAACAATAATGTTTATAGAATTAGAAAGTAATCAAAACTATAATCAAGGTAAAACATTTAATACAAAAATAACATTAACACAGCCTGATGTAATAAATATTGCTACTTATAAATTATCAGGAACATTACTTGATGATAATAATAATCCAATAACTAATGCAACTGTTGAAATACACTCAAAGGTAAAAACTGGAGTAACTGATAGTAAAGGATATTTTGAAATAGAAGGCGTAGAAGCAGGAAATCATGAGTTTAAAGTAAAGAATAGTTCAGGAACTTATATAATAGAAGATACAATAAAAGTAATAGAAGCAAATGAATCAAATGTTAGTGGAAAAGAAATATCAGTAAAAGAAGGAGAAGAAGGAATTAGTTTAAATATAAAAACTAATAATGGAAAACTATCTAATATAGAAGCATATAAAGAAAATACACTTTATGAAAAAATATTAGCAGATAACCAAGGTGGACAAAGTGATGAAAATATAGACTTTTCACAAGTATCTTCTGACACAAATGGAAAAGGACTATACTATACCTCAAAAACTAATGTAACAGAAGATTTAAATGGTGATGGAATAGGAGAGAGAGTATATTACTATAGAGGAGATGTAACAAATAATAATGTAAGATTTGGTGGATACTGCTGGAGAATAGTTAGAACAAATGAAGATGGTTCAGTAAGAATGAGATATAATGGAACATATTCAAATGGAACATGTCCTGTTACTGGAACTGATGTAAAGATAAATAATCAATACTATTATTTTAATGCCATAGAAGGGGAAGAAAAATATAATGAATATATATGGGAAGATGCAACAGGAGAAAGTAATGCTAAAACTGTGATAGATGCATGGTATACATCAAGTGGACTTGAGAGTTATGCTAACCAAATTGCAAATGTGCCATATTGTGCAGATAAGAGTAATCCAATTTCTGTGGAAGATGAAGAAGGGGGTTCTCCTGAAGAAGATATAATACCATTAAACGTTCTTTCTTTCTTTGAGAACTATTATACTTTTTATGGTGCTGCGAATAGGTTATATGATTTTGAAAATTTTACAAATAAAAATGATGTACAACCAACATATAAATGTGAGCGTACTATAGATAAACATACAGTAAATGGAGATAACTGGGGTGGTAATGGAAAATTACAAAAACCAATAGGACTTTTAACTGCGGATGAAGTGGCCTTTGCAGGAGGAGTATATAATTCTAATAATTCTAATAATTCAAGTTATTATTTATACATAAGTAATTATTATTGCACAATGAGTCCCGCGCACTGGCGCAATTCTAGAAATGATGTTAATATATTTACGATAGATTATAATGGAAGTATTTTTGATTATGGTGTAAATAATTATTATGGCCTTCTTCCGGTCATCTCCCTAAAACCTGAAGTAACAGTCGTTTCGTCAGGTACAGGTAGCTACACAAATCCATATGTAATAGTTACTGAATAGAATAAAAGAGATTGATTAGTCGTCAATCTCTTTTTCATATTTTAATATTTTACCAGTTTTAGCATTTATTTCTATGTCATATTCATTTCTGCCTGAGTTGAATGATATTTCATAAACTTTAGTACCATTTTCTGTATCTAGCTCTATTTCGTAATCTGTTATTTGACTTGATGATACCCCGGCTTTATTTAATGCAATTGTTTTTGCTTTAGATCTAGATATTAGTGATGAAGAAGATGATGTTGATGATGATGGTTTTGATGAAGTTGAATTACTAGGTTTTGATGTAGAAGTATTTGAGTTTGTTATTGAGCTTGGTACTTTTCCTTCTAGTACATCTTCATTATAGTCATCGTTTTGACTTTTTTCATTTTTTACGATTTCTCCTGTTTTTGCATTTACGTCATATTCATATTCGTAATTTTTTGTGTTAAATTCTATTTCGTAAACTAGTATTCCACCATCACTATCAAAATCTATACTATAGTCATATATTTTTGATTCTGAAGTACCAGCATGTTTTAGTGCGATGTCTTTTGCTTTTGCCTGTCCAATATATGATTTTGTACTAGACGTACCTGTTGTTTTAACTTTATCTGTTTTTACTTCTTTTGAGTCTTTTATTAAATTTAGTTCATTTATTGTCATTTTTGCTAGGTCTTCATAGTGAAGTGTATGATTTTTTGATATTATTTCTTCAATTAGTTGTGCTTTACCAACTGTAATACCATATTCTTCAGCTGTTTTTTCAAGTTCTGTTTTTGTTTCTACTGTTTGACTTAGAACCGCTCCGTTTATGTTTAATCCTTTTAATATTTCACTTATTTCATTTGATACTTTGTTTTGTATTTCCTCTCCTTTTATTTTATTTTCATTTTCTACTGATACTAGTATTGAGTTTGCTATTTCTGATATATATCCATTTTTAACCATTGAACCTATGATTGCGTTTACAGCAACGCTCATGTCTGTTTTCTTTAAATCCATATCCTCAAGTATTTTTGCTGCTTCATCGTTTAAAGGAAGAGCCTTTAATACTTTTTCTTCTTTGTTTACTTCAAGTTCTATGCTTGGGTTAACATCTAGTGATATTACTGAATCTATTTTGTTTAAGCCAATATAGTTTACTGTAAATACTCCTATTAGTGTGCAAGCTATTCCACCTGATAAAAATGCTAAGTTTTTTAACCATCCCCCTGATTTTTTTTCTTTGTTTTTCATAATTATTTCCTTTCTTTTTATTTCTTCACATTCTAAGAGGATTTTATCTAAATTATTTGGCGAACAGTTTTTGAATGAGTTATTTAATCTTTTTATGATTTCTTTTTCCTCCATTATAATTCCTCCTTTAAAAGTGCGTTTAGTTTTTTGATGCTTCGGTTATATTTGGATAATACTGTTGAAAGTGGAATACTAAGTATTTGTGATATTTCTTTATGTTTAAAGCCACTTATTGCGTGCATTATAACAATATTTCTTTCTTCGGTTGTTAGATGATTTAATAGAGTTTGAAGTAATATTTTGTCTTCAGTATTAAATGAAGGGTGATGCTCATGTATTTCATCTATTTCTTCATCTGTTATTAGATATTCTTTTTGATCTTTTCTTATTTTTGAGTAAGCTATGTTTTTAGTTATTGTGAATATCCATGCTTTTGGGTTTGTGTTTTTTATGTAAAGTGAAGCATTTTTAAATATTGTTATAAATGTATTATGCATTATATCCTCTGCATCATGATAGTTTTTGACTATTGAAAGAGAGAATGCAAATATTTCTGAACTAGTTAACTCATAGAGTGTTTTTAGTGCTTCTGTATGTCTTTGTTTTATTTGTTCTAAAAGGTTTTCTAATTCTTCTTTTGGCGCCTTTTCTTTTTGCATTTTTTCCTCCTGTCATATATATAACGTTTTTAAGTTATATTTTATTGCATTAATTTTTATTTTTTTTATTATATTATATTTTTTTTCTATAATAAATAGATTTTGTAATAATTGCTTTTTGTTTACATATTATTTATTAAGTTATGAGGAGATGGTTAAGTGAACAAAAAAGATATTATTAAGAGTTTAGGTCATAAATCTGGTGATCAGATATATCTTGGTGTTGTAGGAGCGGTTAGAAGCGGAAAGAGTACTTTTATTAAGAAATGTATTGAAACGCTTGTTATTCCTAATATAGAAGATGAGATTGAAAGAAAAAGATGTCTTGATGAGGTTCCTCAAACTGCTCAAGGTAAAACTATTATGACTATTGAACCTAAGTTTGTTCCCAGTAATGGGGCTAATATTAAGATTGATGATATAAGTACGTCTATAAAGTTAGTTGATTGCGTTGGATTTGTGACTCCGGATTCGATTGGTTTTGAAGATGAGGTTGGAAATCCTAGAATGGTTAAAACTCCATGGTTTAATGAAGAAATTCCTTTTGTTGAGGCGGCGGAGATTGGAACTGAGAAGGTTATTAGAGATCATGCGACTATAGGTATTGTTATTACTACTGATGGGTCTATTGGGGAGATTTCTAGGAGTAATTATGAGATGGCTGAGGAAAAGGTTATTAATGAACTTAAGAATATTAATAAGCCATTTATTGTTATTGTAAATAGTACTCATCCAAATAGTGATATGACTATAGGTATTGCTAAGGATTTACATGAAAGACATAATGTTCCAGTTATTCCGATGAGTATACTTAATATGACTGAAGCTGATATGGTTAATATTTTAAAAGAAGCTTTATATGAGTTTCCGGTTGAACATATTGAGTTTAATATACCAGACTGGGTAAGTGTTTTATCTAGTAAGCATTCTTTAAAGCAAAAGTTTATTAGTGTTATGAAGGAAAGTGTTGTTAGTGTAGATAAACTTCGTGATGTTGAAAATATTAATTTAAATCTTGAGGGTGCTAATGAAATTAGTAAGGCATATATTTCTAAGTTAGATACTGATAATGGTGAAGTGACTATTACGCTTGATGCGAATGAAGAGCTATATGATGAGGTGTTAAAAGAAGTTATTGGTACTAGTATTAATACTAAAGGAGAGCTTCTAAAAGTATTTCAAGATTTATCAGAAGGGAAAAGTGAATATGAATTATTTAAGGGAGCACTTAAACAAGTTCAGCAAACAGGTTATGGTATAGTTCTTCCTAAGATAAGTGATATGAAACTTGAAACTCCGGAGGTTATTAAACAATCTGGTAGATATGGAGTTAAACTTAAGGCTAAAGCGAGTAGTATTCATTTAATTAAGGTAGATGTTGATAGTAGTTTTGAACCTATTATTGGAAGTGAAATGCAAAGTAAGGAACTTATTGATCATATATTAAATGATAATAAAGATGATCCTGAAAAGATTTGGGAAAGTGAAATATTTGGTAGAAGTTTAAGTTCTATTGTTCAAGAAGGAATACAAGGAAAACTTGCTTTACTTCCTGATACTGCTAAGTATAAGCTTGGACAAACTATTACTAAGATGGTTAATAAGGGAAGTAATAATTTAATAGCTATTGTTCTTTAATAATATGTAAGAGAAATCTTAGGTTGAATTAAGAACTTAGTTCGACCAAAACTAATTTTTGCAATTTTTAAAAGAAACTTCCATAAATAGAGGTTTCTTTTAGTTTGAAAATATAGAAAAGTATGTTAAAATAACTCATGTCAAGTCAAAAAGTCTGATTTTTATGTACACTAAAGGAAGAAAGATAGTTGATTTTAAAAAGTAACTTCTTTTTTCATATATTAAAGTGGAAGTTACTTTTTTATTCAAGAAAATTTAACAAAATCATTCAAAAGTATTGCGTTTTCGCAATAAATAGTGTATATTATTTATCGAGATGTGCCTAGGAAACTTTTGAAGCCCTAGGTCTTTTTCAGTGAATAGGAGGAAAAAATGAGTAAAACATATAAAACAACTGATCAGTTAATAGAAATATTAGAATCTAAAAATGTTAGTATTAGTAATAAAAATATTGCTAAATACTATATTGAAAAATATTCTTACTATTCAATAGTAAATTCTTATAAATGGATTTTTAAAGAAAACAATAAATATAAAGATAATGCTTCATTTGAAGAAATATTTGCTATGTATAAATTTGATAAAAATTTAAAAGTAATAATACTTAAATATATTTTAGAAGTAGAATCAATAGTTAAGACAAAGATAGCAAATTTATTTGCAGAAAATTATGGTATAGAAGATTATTTGAAAATAAATAATTTTGATTTAAAAGAAGATAATTCAAATCTTGAACATATTGAAAAATTAATTCTAGAAATAAATAATGAAATAGAAAAAGGGAATGGTAAACACGATGCTATAACTCATTACTATGGTAAATATTCTTTTGTTCCTCCTTGGGTTGTAACTAAAATTTTATCACTAGGAACAATTAGTAAATTCTATGGTTTAATGAAACAAAGTGACAGACAAAAAATTAGTAAATGTTTTAATATCAATGATAGACTATTAAAAAATATTTTAGGAAATTTAACATCAGTTCGTAATATTTCAGCACACGATGATAGATTATATACATATAGAAGTACATTCTATATTAGACTTGATAAAACCAAAAAATCACCTGATAAAGTATTACATACAAATATGTATATTATAATTAAATCATTAGAACTATTACTAGAAAAAGAGCAATATGACGATATGATTCAAAGTATTAATAATGAATTAAAAATATTAGAAAATAAATTAACTTCAATTACAATAGAAGAAGTATTAAAAGTAATGGGATTTAATACAAATAAATAATTAAATTTTGCATATAATATAATTGAAAAGTGCCTAAGAAACTTTTGAAGCCTTAGGTCTTTTTCATATTTGAATCTTATGTATTTTTTCTTGTGGAAAAAAATGAGATGTTATATTATAATTATTTAGTTAGGAGTAAATATGGTTAGATTAGATAGTGAAATAGTTAAAAGAAAAATTATTACAAGTAGAGTTAGAGCTAAAGAAGCTATTGTTAAGGGAGAAATATTTGTAAATAATAAGTGCATAATAAAACCTGCTTTTAATGTTTCTTTTAAGGATGAAATAGAGTTTAGAGGAAAGGAACTGGAGTATGTTTCTAGAGGAGCTTTAAAGTTTGAAAAAGCTGTTCTTAGTTTTAATATTGATTTAAATGATAAGGTAATGATGGATGTTGGTGCTTCTACAGGTGGATTTAGTGATTATGCTTTAAGAAATGGAGTGAAGAAAATATATGCTATTGATGTTGGAAGTAATCAGCTTGCTGAAAAACTTAGATTAGAAACAAGGATTTTAAGTTATGAAAATACTGATTTTAGGAAATTTGATAGTTTTGTTGCTAGAGATGCAAATATTGCTAGTGTAGATGTTTCTTTTATATCTGTTTGTAAGATTGTAGATAAGTTTAAAGAGTTTAATAATTTAAATGAAATAGTTTGTCTTATTAAACCTCAGTTTGAATGTGGAGTTTTAATTGCTAGTAAGTGTAAAGGAGTTATTCTTGATAAAGATATTCATATGGAAGTAATAAATAATGTGATTCAGTGTTTTGATAACATTGGTTATGGAATTAAAGGTCTTGTTTTTTCACCTATTAGAGGTGGTAGTGGAAATATTGAATATTTAGGTTATTTTGTTAGAGGTAAAAGTGAAGTTATAGATATAAAATCTATTATTGATGATGCTTTTAAAAGTTTATAAAAAGTGTTTTAATGGTTTTTTAGCGTATATATATATTAGGAGGGTAAAATAATGTATATATTTAAAAGGGCTAGGAAACTTGGATTTGAAGATGGTATTAAAGATAAGAAATATGATATTAATAATGACTGTAAAAGAAATATTAGGAAAATTGATAAGAATAAAATTGTGTCTGATATGTATGATTTGGGGTATTTTGAAGGGTATAATTATTATAAATATAATAGAAAAAAAAGAAAGTAGTTATTTACTTTAACTAAAAAATAAATTATACTTATTATATAGGATATGGAGAAAGTTTATGAGTAAAAAAGGGTTTACATTAGTTGAATTATTATTAGTTCTTGTGTTAGTTTCTGTTATATCTGTTAGTGCGGTTGTTGTTTTTAATCAAACTAAAGATGATGTATCAGTGGAGGAAGAAATAAACATGTATTTGGATTTACAAAGGGCTTCTAAGATATATTTAGATTTAAATGATTCTTGGGCTAGAGCTTTTAATCAAAATGATGAGGTGTATATTTCTGTTGGGGAACTTAAGTCAAAGAATTATATTAATACTAGTTTAAAAAGGGATATAAATGATTATGAACTTCCAGAATATTATTTGGTTAAGGTATATATTACTGATAATGGTAATGGGTATGTTGATACGTGTATTTTAAATATAACTGATACTGGAAGTGAATGTATAAGTGATAGTGATGGTAATATTAAACCTGGTAGTTGCTGTAATAAGTAGAAAGTAAAAAGTTTTAGAACTAGACATTTTAATATATTTATGGTATATTATTACCACATAAGTAATTATGTTGTGCATTTTTGCATATAATAATAAAGCTACTTAGTAAGTAGTAATAAAAAAGCTAGTGATTCCCACTATGAGAGGAACTAAAAAAAGAAGCGATTCCGGCTTAAACAGGAACTAAAAAAAGAAGCGATTCCGGCTTAAACAGGAACTAAAAAAAGAAACTAGAGAGCAAACTCTAGTTTTATTTTGATTTTTAGTATATAATATTTTTTTGAAGGTGATGTTATGAGAAAATTAATTTTAGTTAAATTGGATTCAAAATATTGTGATTTTTTAAGGCAATTTGATAAAAAGGTTCCTTATAATTATGATAAAAAAGAGTTAAGACCGTTTATTGGGGTATTATTTGAAGTTAATGATTGTAAATATTTTGCTCCATTATCTAGTCCAAAACCAAAACATAAAACTATGAGGACTACTATAGATTTTTTAAAAATTGCAAATGGAGATTTGGGGGCTATTAACTTTAATAATATGTTACCAGTAACAGATAAAAACATTATAAAATTAGATTTAGATAAAGAATGTTTAACTAAAGCTGAAGAAAAATATACTAAGATGTTAAAAGAACAAATCTTTTGGTTAAATCGTAATGATGATAAGTTGTATAGTAAATCTAAAAAATTATATGATAATTATATTAACGGTACATTAAATGTGAATATTTCTAAAAGATGTTGTAATTTTAAATTATTAGAAGAAAAATGTAATGAATATAATAGAAATATAAGTTTCTAGGTTTCTTTGCTAAATTTTATTTAAAGAAAGTATAAAAACAACTTTGTTTGCTTGACAAACAAAGTTTTGTTTTGTATAGTTGTTTTGTGGTGTTTGAATAAAAAAGTTAATACAACACAAAATAGAAGTAGAGGTATATTATGGATAAGATTATTATTAAAAATGCTAGAGAAAATAATTTAAAAAATATAGATATAGAGCTTCCTAAAAATAAACTTATTGTTATGACGGGTGTTTCTGGAAGTGGTAAGAGTAGTCTTGCTTTTGATACTATTTATGCTGAGGGGCAAAGAAGATATGTTGAAAGTCTTAGTGCATATGCTAGGCAGTTTTTAGGTAATATGGAAAAGCCTGAGGTTGATTCGATAGAGGGTCTTAGTCCAAGTATTTCTATTGATCAAAAATCAACTAATAAAAATCCTAGAAGTACTGTTGGAACTATTACTGAAATATATGATTATTTAAGACTTTTATTTGCTAGAATAGGTGTTCCTTATTGTCCTAAACATGATATTGCGGTTAGTGAGCAAAGTATTGAAGAGATGACTAATAAGGTTATGGAATATGAGCTAGGTACTAAACTTGAAATTATGTCTCCGGTGGTTAGAGGTGAGAAAGGTACTCATAAGGATTTGATTGAATCTTTAATAAAAGATGGATATGTTAGAGCCAGAATTGATGGAGAAGTTTTTGATTTAAATAATGATATTGTTTTAGAAAAAAATAAGAAACATAATATAGAGGTTATAGTTGATAGACTTGTTTTGAAGGAAGAAGCAAGAAGTAGATTATTTGAAGCACTAGAGGTTAGTAGTAAGCTTTCTCATGGTAAGGTTCTTGTTAATATTATTGGTGATAAGGAACTACTTATGAGTGAAAATTATGCTTGTCCTCATTGTGATTTTTCTATTAGTGCACTTGAACCAAGATTATTTTCTTTTAATAGTCCATATGGGGCTTGTCCTGAGTGTAAGGGACTTGGTGTTAAGCTTAAAATTGATGAAGATATTTTGATACCTGATAAGAGTAAGTCTATTATGGATGGAGCGGTTGTTTCTTTTCAAAGCGGAGAGACATTAAATATTTATTATAAGAAACTTGGTCTTGCTGCTAAACACTATGGAATAGATTTATATAAGAGTGTTAAAGATCTTACAAGAGAAGAACTTGATATTATTTTGTATGGTTCACCTGATAGGATTCATTTTAATTTAGAAACTAGAAGTGGTTCAATTTTAAAAAGCTATGATTATTTTGAAGGAATTATTACTAATCTAGAAAGAAGATATATGGAGACTGTTTCGCCTAGTATACGTGAGTGGATTGAAAGATATATGACTGAGATGCCATGTCCTAAGTGCGGTGGAACTAGGCTTAAAGATGAAGCAATGAGTGTTAGGATTGGAAATAAGAATATATATGAGGTTACTTTACTTAATATTAGAGATTTGATTAGTTTTATTGGTAATTTAAAGTTAAATAATGAGCAGAAGGAAATATCATTTTTGATTTTAAAAGAGATTAATGAAAGACTTAATTTTCTTAAGAATGTTGGTCTTGAGTATTTGACTTTAAATAGAGAGGCTGCGACTTTAAGTGGAGGGGAAGCACAAAGAATAAGGCTTGCTACTCAGATTGGAAGTAGACTTTCTGGTATTTTATATGTTTTAGATGAACCTAGTATTGGACTTCATCAAAGAGATAATGCTAAACTTATTAATTCTTTAAAAGAAATGAGAGATTTAGGTAATACTTTGATAGTAGTTGAACATGATACTGATACTATGCTTGAAAGTGATTATATTGTAGATATTGGTCCTAAGGCTGGAAGTGAAGGCGGCTATGTTGTTGCGAAGGGGACACCTGAGGAGATAATTAATAATACTAATAGTATTACTGGGGACTATTTAAGTGGTAGAAGAAAGATTGAAGTACCTAAGAAAAGAAGAAAGGGTAATGGAAATAAAATTATTATTAAGGGTGCTTGCGAAAATAATTTAAAGAAAATCAATGCAACATTTCCGCTTGGTAAGTTTATATGTGTTACGGGAGTTTCTGGTAGTGGTAAGAGTACACTAGTTAATGAAATACTTGGTAAGACTTTATCAAATGCAATTTATAAACCTAAGGAAAAACCTGGTAAGTATAAGGAAATAACTGGTCTTGATAATGTAGATAAGGTAGTGAATATTTCTCAAGATCCAATTGGTAGAACACCTAGAAGTAATCCAGCTACTTATGTTGGTGTATTTGATGCGATTAGAGATGTTTTTGCTGAAACTAAAGAGTCTAAGATTAGAGGATATGATAAAAGTAGGTTTTCATTTAATGTAAAAGGTGGAAGATGTGAGGCGTGTAATGGAGATGGCGTTAAGAAAATAGAAATGCATTTTTTACCTGATGTTTATGTACCTTGTGATGTTTGTCATGCGAAAAGATATAATAATGAAACTTTAAAAGTTAAGTTTAAAGGTCTTAGTATTGCTGATGTTCTTGATCTTAGGGTAAATGAGGCTCTTGAAGTTTTTGAAAATGTGCCTAAGGTTTATAAATCTCTTAAAGTAATGGAAGAAGTTGGTCTTGGATATGTTAAACTTGGACAGAATGCGGTTACTCTTAGTGGAGGAGAGGCTGCGAGAGTTAAACTTGCTAAGGAACTTCAAAAGAAACCTACTGGTAAGAGTATATTTATTCTAGATGAACCTTCTACTGGACTACATCAATATGATATTGAAAAACTACTTGTTATTTTAAATAGAATTGTAGATAATGGAGATACCGTTATTGTTATTGAACACAACCTTGATATTATTAAAGTGGCTGATTATATTATTGATTTAGGACCTGAAGGTGGAGATACTGGTGGTGAGATAGTTGCTTGTGGCACTCCTGAAGAGGTAGCTAGGTGTGATAAGTCTTATACTGGTCAGTTTCTTAAAGATATTTTGAAGTAAAAATTAAATATGTAAAAATTGTTACTAGTTTTTACATATTTTTTTGTTTAATTTTGTAATTATTAATATAATTTTACTAATTACTAGATGTCTTGCTATAATCTTAATAATTTGTTAAAATATATTTAAATAGAAGAATAAAAAAGAAGGGAATATTATGAAAAGAGGATTTACGTTAGTTGAATTGTTAGCTGTTATTGCTATACTTGCTATACTTGTTATTATAGCATTGCCAAACGTACTTAATTTATTTAACGATGCAAAGAAAAACTCATTCCAAACAGAAGTACAAACAATTTATAATACAGCACAACAAGAGTTTTTGCTTGGTGGTGGTAAAGCTGTAGAATATTATAGAAGTGGCGGGAATGCTTGCTTAGCTACTGGCACAACTTTAAAAAGTTTGTCATTAAAAGGAACTAGCACTGTTAATTATTATATTAAAATTGACGCTAATGGTAATATAGTGGAATATCATGTAGCAGATGATGCGTTTGCGTTTACTTATACAAAAACAGGAACAGAATTAGGACTAAAAGTAGAAGAAATTGGAAAAGAAGGAAATGAGTTTATTATTAAGGATGAGGATAGTGAACAATATAATAATGTACAACTAACGTTAAGTGGTAAATGTCATGAAATATTTTGGTATACAAGTTGTGTGCCATCAAGTAATAATTTGAACTGTAAAATAATTAATGCTGAGCAATCTCTTAGTGATGAAAATATAGATTTTTCACAAATATCTTCAGCAACAAATGGAAATGGACTTTATTATACATCTGATTTATCATTAACAGAAGATTATGATGGAGATGGTACTGGAGATAGGGTATATTATTATAGAGGGGCTGTAACAAACAATAATGTAAGATTTGGAGGATACTGCTGGAGAATAGTTAGAACAAACGAAGATGGCTCTGTAAAATTAAGATATAACGGAGAATTTACAAATGGAACATGTCCAACAACAGGAACAGATGTAAAGATAAATAATACAACTTATAGTTTTTATGGAAGTCGGAATAATGGAAAATATAATGAATATATATGGGAAGATGGAACAGGAGAGAGTCTTGCAAAGACAACTATAGATGCATGGTATACATCAAGTGGACTTGAGAGGTATGCTGAAAAAATAGCTAATGTTCCATATTGCGCAGATAAGAATAATCCGACAAAACCAACAACTGGTTCATACACGTCATATACATACTATGGATCGGCAAATAGGTTAGCAGATTATAGTGGTTCATCATTAACAGCAAAAAGTGATGCACAACCAACATATAAGTGCCAAGACAATGAAGATAAACATACTGTAAGTGGAGATAGCTGGGATGGAAATGGAAAACTAACAAAACCAATAGGGCTTTTAACAGCAGATGAAGTAGTATTTGCTGGTGGTAAAATTGCCTCTGGTAATTCTAGTTATTATTTATACACAAGTTCGAATTATTGGTTAATTAGTCCTTTCAGTGGGACTAGTTCTATCGCTTATTCCTTTCGCGTGGTTTCTACAGGTTACATAGGCAGTAACAGTGTGAACAGTGCTCTTAGGCTGCTTCCGGTAATTTCTTTGAAATCAAATGTTGCGGTTAAAGCACAGGGTGATGGAAGTTATACAAATCCATATGTGGTTGAATAGTATTTACAAAAATGAGTAAATTATTTTAAATGTAATTTACTTATTTTTAATTATTTGATAAACTTTTATTGGAGGAGAATTATGGAAAATTTATTAGATAAGATTTTATATGGAGTGACTAATTTTGGAATGAAGTTAGTAGTTGCTTTGATTGTTTTAGGGGTTGGATTTAAGATTGCTAATGTTATTGAATCATCTTTTAGAAGGAAGGGTAAGTTTAAGCTTGATGAGAGTGCTAAGGGATTTATTGCTAATTTTATTAATATAGCTCTTAAGTGTGTTGTGGTAATTGTGTGTGTATCAATTCTTGGTGTTCCAACTTCATCTGTTATTGCTATTGTTGGTTCATGTGGTGTTGCGATTGGTCTTGCTCTTCAGGGAGGACTTAGTAATATTGCTGGTGGTCTTATGATTTTAATTTTTAAACCTTTTAAGGTTGGAGATTATATTGATACTCATAGTGATGAGGGAACTGTTAAGAGTATTAGTATGTTTTATACTACTTTAAAGACCGCTGATAATAAGCTTATTATGCTTCCTAATGGGACTTTAACTAATAGTACTATTGTTAATTTAACTGGTGCTAAAACTAGAAGAGTTGATATTGATTTAAGTGTTTCTTATGATACTAAGATAGATAAGGTTAAGAAGATTGTTAGTGATATAGTTGATAAGCATGAATTAATTTTACATGATGAAGAGAAGGTTGTTAGACTTAAGGAACATGCTGATAGTGCACTTGTATTTACTGTTAGAGTTTGGACTAAGACTGATGATTTTTGGAGTGTTAAGTTTGATTTGCTTGAGCAAATTAAAGAGGCTTTTGATAAGAATAAGATTGAGATACCTTATAATCAATTAGATGTTCATGTAAAAAATAATATTAAATAAGTGGAGGGTAAATGTCTAAGAAGGTTTATGTGATTAAAAATAATAGTGAGAAAGAATATTTTAAGCTTAATTTGACTCAGTTTATTGTAGGTCTTATTGTATATGCATGTATTATAGTTATATCGTCTAATTTGTTTGAAAATATGTATGTAGAGAGTTTTGGATATGCTTTACTTGCATCTTTTATTATAAGTATGCTTAATTATGCGGTTAAGCCTTTTTTAGTTTTTTTGACTATGCCTCTTAGTATACTTACTTTTGGTATTAGTTATCCAATAGTAAATGTTATTGTACTTAAGTTATGTGGTTTTTTGATGGGGGATGCGTTTAATATTACGGGTATATTTGCTCCATTTATTATTGCGATATTTATTAGTTTTATGAAAATACTTTTTGATAATTTGATTACGAATAGGATTGGTGATGGAAGATGAATCCTATACTTTTTAGTATTGGTGATTTTGATGTAAGATGGTATAGTGTATTAATAATTGTTAGTATATTTATTTCTTATATTATGATTAATAGTGAGTCTAATAGATTTGGAATTAAAAAAGAGTTTGTTTTTAATTTGATATTTTGGACTGTTATTTTTGGTATTATTGGAGCTAGAGTTTATTATGTAGTTTTTAATCTTGATTATTATTTAAGTAATCCTGGTGAAATTATTAAGATTTGGAATGGTGGGCTTGCGATACATGGAGGATTATTATTTGGTTTTATAACTATTTTAATCTACTGTAAGAAATATAAGGCTAGTGTAGCTAGAATGCTTGATATTATTGTTCCTGCTTTACTTATTAGTCAGGCAATAAGCAGATGGGGTAATTTCTTTAATGGAGAAGCGTATGGATCTATTGTTCCTTATCAAACTTTAATTGATCTTAAAATAATACCTTCTTTTGTTATAGATAATATGCTTATTAATGGTGCTTATAGATTACCTATGTTTTATTTTGAGTCTATATGGTGTTTTATAGGGTTTGTTTTGCTTTTGATTATTAGAAGAAGAAAGTATATTAAAGTTGGTCAGATTACATGTGTATATTTGATGTGGTATAGTTTTGCTAGATTTATTATTGAGTCTTATAGAAGTGATAGTTTGATGATTGGTGATTTGAAGGTTGCTAAGATAGTTAGTACTATTATGTTTGTTATAGGTCTTATTTGTATGTTTATTCAAAGTAGAAAACCAAAACTTGATGAGTTATATAACAGAAGTGAAGAAAAGGAAATTAGATTTTAGGAGGATTTATATGTATGATTTAATTATTATCGGTATGGGTCCGGCTGGTATGAGCGCTGGTATTTATGCTAAGAGAAGCGGAGTTAATGTTTTAATGCTTGATGGGGAATTACCTGGTGGACTTTTAAATAAGATATCAATAGTTGATAATTATTTGGGATTTTCTGATGTTACAGGTCCTGAACTAAGTGAAAGTATGTATATGCATATTAAAAACATAGGTGTAAGTTTTAAGTTAGAAAGAGTAGTTAATGTTATTAAAACAGATGATGGGTTTGATGTATTTACTAATAAAAATGTTTATAAGACTAAGGCAATTATTGTTGGTGTTGGAAGAAAGCAAAAGAAAATTGGAATTGTTAATGAAGATAAATATTTTGGAAAAGGTGTAAGTTACTGTGCTATATGTGATGGACCTTTATATAGGAATAAAAAACTTGCGGTTGTTGGAGGAGGAAACTCTGCATTTGAGGAAAGCCTTTATTTATCTAAATTTAGCGATGATATTACTATTTTAGTACGTGGTGGGATATCTGCGGATGCATTCTTAGTTGATAAAGTTAAGGAGGCTAATATTAAGATTATTGAAAATGTAAGTATTGATTCTTTTTATGGTGATGATGTATTTAGAGGTATTAAATATAATGATAATGTAGAAGATTTTGATGGTGTTTTTATTTATGTTGGATATGAGGCAGATATTACATTTTTAAAAGGTTTTGATATTTTTGATGAGAATGGTTATATTGTCGCTAATGAAAAGATGAAAAGTAAAGTTGATGGTATTTATGCATGCGGCGATATTATTAAAAAAGATTTATACCAAATTGCTACTGCGGTTGGTGATGGAGCAATAGCTGGTATTAATGCGAGTAAATACGTAAAGAAGGTGAAGTAATCTTGTTAGTTTATGGGAAGAATGTAGTAAGTGAATTATTAAAGAGTAATACTCATATTAAAAGATTATATTTAAGTGATAATTTTAATGATGAGAATATTTTATTTAAACTTGATAAAAATAATATTTCATATGAGAGAATAGATAAAAATAGACTTGATAAGATGTGTGGTAATGCACTTACTCAAGGAATTGCTGCGGAGATTAAGGATTATAGATATCTAGATATAGAGGATATTGTTCTTGATAGTGATGCTAAGTTTATTGTTATGCTTGATAGTCTTGAAGATCCTCATAATTTTGGTGCGATTATTAGGACTTGTGAGTGTGCAGGGGTAGATTATATTATTATTCCTAAGAATAGGAGTGTTTCAGTTAATGCGACCGTTTATAAAACTTCGTGTGGAGCGATTCATAATGTAAAGATATGTGAGGTTGTTAATTTATCTAATACTATTAGAAAACTAAAGGATCTTGGTTTTTGGGTATATGGAGCTGAGGCTGGAGGAAAGAATTATAAAGATGTAGATTTATCTGGTAAGGTTGCTTTAGTTATTGGAAGTGAAGGAAGAGGACTTAAAAATATTGTTGCTGATTCATGTGATGAGATTATTTCTCTTCCGATGAGAGGAAAGATTAACTCTCTTAATGCTTCTGTTGCGGCTGGTATATTTATTTATGAAGTTATAAGTAGGTGAAGAAGTTGGATTATAAATCGATAAATGATAGTGAACTTCTTTATTTGGTTCGTGAAGGTAACGAAGAAGCATATGAATTAATTATAAATAAGTATAAGTATATTATTATACATATCTTAAATGAAATGGTTAAAAATATTGAACTTGTTGGTATGGAAAAAATAGATTTGTATCAAGAAGGGTTAATGGGATTACTTACTGCGATTAAAAACTTTGATGATAAGAAAGATGTTTCGTTTTATACTTTTGCGGTGAGATGTGTTAAAAATCATATATATGGTTCTCTTAGGTTATTGAATAGAAAAAAAAGTACTGTTTTAAATAGTTCTTATTCTTTAGATAAATTACTTTATGAAAATAATGATATAAGTTTATATGAAATTATAAAGGATGAAAGCTCTAATCCTAATAAAGTATTTGTAGACGTTGAATGTGAAAAGGAAACTATTGAAAGTTTATATGAATATTGTAGTAAGGGTGAGGCTAGTATTTTAAGGTATAGACTTATGGGACTTTCTAATAATGAAATTAGTAAACTTTTAGATAAGGACAAGAAACAAATTGAGAATGCTTTGTTTAGAATTGGAAAAAAGTATAAAGAATTACTTGCTAAGGAGGATTAGCAAGTTTTTTTATCTTATAGGAAAGTTAATAATTTTTAAAAAGATAAGAAAATAAAAAAAGAGTACAAAAAAGGAACTCAATGTTAGTTGAATTAAAAATTAAAACTAATTAATTTTCTTCATATTTATAAATTTTACCTTTAA
>JAFQID010000011.1 GCA_017397685.1 Bacilli bacterium
AGTAGAAGCTTGGTATACTGAGAATATAGAAATACTCGGAACGAGTGTAACAAATTTAATAGTGGATGAGGCATTTTGTAATGATACATCAGTAGGAACAACGAGTGGAAACTATATCTATTATGGGGCGTATACAAGACTATATACAAATAAAAATCCACAATATAAATGTCCAAATGAGAGTGATAAGTATAGTGTATCAAAAGGAAATATAAGTAAACCAGTTGCACTTTTAACAGCTGATGAAGTGTCTTATGCTGGAGGAATATTTGGTTCTTCAAATGTTAATTTAACGTATTACTTATACTCAGGTGAAATTTATTGGTTAATGAGCCCATATCTTTGGAGTGGCTCTCGTGCGACTGCGTTTCGTGTGAACTCTAAGAGCGCCTCTAATAACTTTGATTATGTGTACAATTCTGCTGGTTTGTTACCTTCAATTTCCATAAAAGTAAATGCAGTAGTAAGAAATGAAGGAACAGGGGAGTATAATAATCCATATATAATATTAACTCAATAAATATAGTGCAAGTTAAAATTATGCTTGTGCTTTTTAATTGTTAAATTGCTGGTTTTTGCTTTTAATTACTATATTTATTTGATATAATGGTATAGTGATAAATATGAAAACATTAGAAAAATATGGAATTAAACTAGAGAATAATAATTTACTTAAGGAGGCACTTACGCATAGTAGTTATGCTTATGAACATGGTGTTTTGTCTTACGAGAGACTTGAGTTTTTAGGAGATGCGGTTTTAGAACTTGTATTTAGTGATTATATATATAAAACAACTAATGATCCTGAGGGTGTTATGAGTAAACTTAGAAGTCATTATGTTTGTGAGAATGCTTTATGTGAATATGCTAAGAGTATTAATCTTAAGGATTATATTAGAATGGGTAATGGACTTAAAGAAGCTAATAAAACTATTATAGCGGATGTGTTTGAAGCGATAATTGCTGTTATTTATCTTGAACATGGAATTGATAAGGTTAAGGATTTATTTAATCAAATTATTGTTCCTTATATTGAAGATGGTGTTGATTTTATTCGTGATTATAAAAGTTTACTTCAAGAAAGTGTTCAACCTGTTAAGAAGGTTATTGAATACAAAGTAGTTGAGGAAAGTGGACCTGCTCATCAAAAGTTTTTTAAGGTTAATGTTATAATTGATGGTATTGTTTATGGTTTTGGTGAAGGAAGTACTAAAAAGGAAGCTGAGCAAATGGCTGCCGAGGATGCTTATAATAAAAAAGTGTAAGGTGAATAATAATGTATATAAAGGAAATTAGAATTAATGGCTTTAAAAGTTTTGCTGAAAAGGTAAATATTGAACTTAAGAAGTCTTTTACTGGTATTGTTGGACCTAATGGTTCTGGTAAGAGTAATATAGTTGATGCGATTAAATGGGTTCTAGGAGAGCAAAGTGTAAAATCTCTTAGGGGTAGTAATAATATGACTGATGTTATTTTTAGTGGAAGTGCTTCTAGAAATCCGTCATCTTATGCATCTGTTTCTATAGTTTTTGATAATAATGATAGAGCTTTAAATATAGATTATAATGAGGTGTCTATTAAGAGAACTTTATATAAAACAGGGGAAAATGATTATTATATTAATAATGAAAAATGTAGACTTAAGGATGTTCAGTCATTGCTTATTGATTCTATGAGTTCTAAGGAATCTTTTAATATTATTCCCCAAAATAAGGTTGATGAGATTTTGTCTAGTTCGCCTGAAGCTAGGAGAGTTATTTTTGAAGATGCATCTGGTGTTTTAAAGTATAAAAAGAGAAAAGAGGAATCTTTAAGAAAACTTGATAGAACCCATGAAAATATTGATAGAGTTGATATGATTATCAATGAACTTAATGAAAGTATTGTTCCTCTTGAAAGAGCATCTATAAAAGCTCGTGAGTATAAAAGTGCTTTATCGGAACTTGAAAATGTTGAGATTGCTTTGATTGCTAAGGATATTACAACTTTTAGTGTTTTAGCCGATGAAGCTAAAAAGGAGAAGGTTAAAAAAGAAGACGAACTTAATGAAAAGGGTAAGTTCTATTCTTCTGATAATGCTAGGCTTGAAAAGATAAAACTTGAAATTTTAAAAGCTGATGAAAAAATAAATTCACTGAATAATGCTATTTTTAAAAATAATGAAACTCTTATTGATTTAAGTAATAAAAAGGCTTTAATGAGTGAAAGAAATAAGTATGATAAAAATAGTGATGAGGTTAAAAAAACACTTTTATTATTAAAAGATAAAGAAGGGGTTTTAAAAAATAGTATTAAATCATTTGTTTTTGAAATAAATAATTTAAAAGATCATATTGCTTCTTTAACTAGTAAAAGAGATTCTTTTAAAGATGATATTAATAATTTAAATGAAAAGTCTAGAGTATTAGATGAAGAAATTAATAAGAATATAAGAAGAGAAGCGGAACTTAAAAATAAAATTGATGTTTTAAATGCTAATATTAACAATATGGCTAGGGTTCCTTATTCAGTTAAAAGTGTTCTTAATAATCCTTCTTTAAATGGTATTTATGATATTATTGGTAATATAATTAGTGCTGATGAAAAATACAGTGTTATGCTTGATGTTGCTTTGGGATTTAGCTCTAATAATATTATTACTGAAAATGAAGAAAGTGCTAAGGAAGCTATTGATTATCTTAAAAGGCAAGGTGCTGGAAGAGCTACATTTTATCCTTTAAACGTTATAAAAGCTAAGTTTATTGATACTGATACGTTAAGAGAAGCGGAAAATATGGAAGGATATTTAGGTATAGCTAGTGATCTTGTAAACTATGATAATAAGTTTAACAATATAGTTTTAAATGTTCTTGGTAATATTATTGTAGCGAAAGATATTAATAGTGCGATTAATATTAGTAAAAAGATTAATTATAAATATAGGGTAGTTAGTCTTGAAGGGGATATTTTACATGTAGGTGGTTCTTTAACTGGAGGAAGTCAGAAACAAAACTCTTCTACTCTTACTGATAAATATGAACTTGAAAAAACTAAGATTAATTATGAAACTATTATTAGAAATCTTAATGAACAAGATAATAATAAAAAAGATATTTTGGGTGAAATTAACACTCTTAGTAGTAAGCTATACGATTGTAATTTAGAGATTGCTAAGAATGAAGAAAGTGTTAAGGAGAAGGGAAGAATATTAGAAGAAAAGAATAGAGAGTATAATGAGCTCTTTGATGAGATTAATGCTCTTGATAATAATGCACTTAAGAATGATAGTGTTTTATCTGGAATTATTGATGATTATTATAAGTGTGAGGAAACTAAGCTTAAGTACGAAAAGGAACTTGAGTATTATAAGGGAGTTAAGTCTGATCTTAATAGTTCTTTAATAGATTTGGAAGAGTCTATTAAGAGAATTAATAATGAAAATAATAGTTTGATTAGTAGTATTAATAATTTGGAAATAGAAATTACTAAGTATAATATTAATTTAGATAATTTACTTAATAGATTATCTGAAGATTATTCTTTAGGTTATGAGCGTGCTAAGAGTGAGTATGTTTTAGAAATTCCAGAGGATGAGGCACGTGAGAAAGTGTTTATGCTTAGAAGAAAACTTAAATCTTTAGGAGAGGTTAATTTAGGTAGTATTGAGGAGTATGAGAGAATATCTGTAAGATATAATTTTCTTAATAAACAAAAAGAAGATCTTCTTAATAGTGAAAAGGATTTACTTTCTATTATTAATGAAATGGATGAAGTGATGAAAGATAGGTTTACTGAAGCTTTTGAGAAAATTAATATTGAGTTTGGTAAGGTATTTAAATCTTTATTCAAAGGTGGTAGTGCTTATCTTAAAATGACTGATCCAAGTAATGTTTTAGAGACTGGTATTGAGATAGTAGCTGTTCCTTCTGGTAAAAGTATGAAACCACTTAGTCTTCTTAGCGGAGGAGAAAGAACTATGACAGCAATTAGTTTACTTTTCTCAATTATGAATATTAAGAATGTTCCTTTTGTTATATTTGATGAAGTAGAATCGGCTTTGGATGAAGCTAATGCTACTATATTTGGTGAATATTTATCTAATTATCGTGATAAGACTCAACTTTTAATCATAACACATAATAAAAAAACTATGGAGTTTGTTGATTTGTTATATGGCGTTACGATGCAGGAAAGTGGAGTAAGTAAACTTGTAAGTGTTAAACTTGAGGATGCTAATGTATAAAAAGTTGAAAGTTGAACTTTTGAACTGCACCCCATAGAGTAGATGTCATAAAAAAAGTCAGTTCAAGAAAAATGTGTTAAAATACACTTCCGAAAGGAGGTGTATTTTTGTGGCTTCAAAAGGTCAAAAATTTCAAAAATGGGACGAGAGTCTAAAAGAAG
>JAFQID010000012.1 GCA_017397685.1 Bacilli bacterium
ATTAAATTATACATAGATTATTATAATAATGAAAGACCAAGTTATGCATTAAATTATAAAACCCCAATTCAATATAAAATTGAATCAGGGTTCTGAAACATTCTTTTTATAAAATGTCTACATTTAGTTGACTAGTCTATTCTATAACTCTTTTCTATATTGCTCTTATTGATTCAACAGGTTTCTTTTTTGCAGCATTGTATACCGGTAAGAATGTTGCGATTACTGCGGTTAATAGTGCTAATGTTATAAGTACTAAAAGTGATACTATTCCAAAAACAAATATTGAAGCACCTATTTTACTTGAAAGTGTTTTATTTAATATGTCTGTGATAACTACATTTGCTATTATTGATAGTATTAAACATATTACTGTTATTAAGAATGATTCACTAAAGAATATTTTAAATACATCAGCGCTCCTTGCTCCAACTGCTCTTAATATTCCTATTTCTTTTTTCTTATATGATATTGAAACTGATATAAAGTTTGAGAATAATAAGGCTGAGAATATTGCTAATACTATGCCTACATATAAGAATACTTTTGATAAACTTTCTACAGTATCATCTATCATTTCTAAATTACTTATTGTGTATCCACCTAAATATGTTTTTGAATCATCATCTTTGTATAATTTATCTTTATATATATTTAAAAGTTTTTCTGTTTGATCATCTTCATGATTGTAAGGTAAGTATATTTCTTGATATGGAGTATTTTTAATTTCATATTTAGTTGATACTTCTATATAACTATTTAAATGTTTCTTTTGATTTTCCCATAGTTTATTTGCATAAGAGTCAGATAAAAGAATTCTTTGATTTTGATATGAGCTTGGTAAGTACCATATACCAATTACTGTTAGTTCTTCTTCCTCGCCTATATAAGTTTGATTGCTACTGTTAAATAGTTTAACTGCAACTTTTAATGTTTTGTTTTCTTTTTTGAATGCTTTTATTAAACTATTTAGTTTTGTTTTCATTTCTTCTTCTGTAAACTTAACTAATTCCATGTTGTTTGTTTCTTTATCTTGTTTATATATTCCTTTTTGATAAAGATTAAATGCAAGTTCTTGTTCTTTATATACGTTCATATCTCCGTTATTTATTTTATCGTTATAATAATTCATCATTAATTCATAAAATAAATCGGAACTTATTATTACTTCTTTATTTGATAGTGTTGTTTTATTATCTTTTAAGCTTATTACTTCATCATTTTTTGGTTTTTCATTAACTGATGCATATGTAGCATTTGAATAACTGTCAAAGTTATATTTTCCATTTGTTTTGATTACCACTGATATGTTATGGTCTGTAAATGCATCGTTACCATAATTATAAAAGTTTTCACTTGAAATAGTTTTTAGTTTTTCTTTAGTAACAAAAGCTTTTAAGTGAAGTCCATCACTAAGGGCTGATTGAAATTCATTTAATAATATATAATTTTTCTCTCCTGAGGTTTTTAGTTCTTCAAATTTTTGATTAATTTCTCCACTACTTAGTATTCCTACTACTTTATATTCATCAGCATTTAACATTATACTTTTACCTATTATATCTTCAGGTTTAGAAAGTTTTAATGGTTTACTTGTTTTCGTGTTAAAAATACCACTATTATATATTACATTTGCTGTATAAGAAGTTATAAGAATCTCGTTATCTTTTTCAGGGTATTTTCCATTTATTTTATTTCTTAATGAGTTTTCTGGTGATATATAGGCGATTGTTTCAATTCTGTTTATCCAGTATGTTGATGGATTTTGTACATTGAAACTTGTATCTATCATTACGCCATAGAAAGTATCTTTTCCATATTCATTTTTATAATTTTGATATTCTTCTTCTGAAAAAGATGTTTGCCATGAAGATTCATATTCAAAACTTTCTCCTTCATAATAATTCTTTTCTAATGTTTGATAATATTTGTTTATTGGTACATATTCTAAATTAGAGTTTTTTAGAGTTTCTTTAAATGTTGAATCACTATCATAGAATGTTAGTGTTGATAAGACACCAAATAATACAAATGAGATTGTACATAAAACTATTGTAAAAAATAATCTTAATGGTTTATTTTTTAAACTTGATGCTCCTATTTTAAATGCGTGTCTTTGTGGTAATTTTGAGCGAATAAATTTACAATCTTCTTTTTGATATTCTTTTGATGGCTCATACTGAGTTTCTTTAAATACTTCTTTTTCTCCGTTAGTATTTATTTTACTAATAGTTTTAAATGCGTTAATATTTTTTTCACCTTTTGCTAAAATTATGTCATTTTCAGAATTAGTTAAAAACTTTTTGATTTCAAGTAATTCACTTTCGTTAATATTTGAGCCATTTTTTATATGTAATACATCTCCAATTATGCTTAAGTTTTGACTTAACTGTATTTGTTTTTCTTTAGTTTTTGATACATCACTGATTATTTTTCCATCTTTTAGTTCTATAATTCTATCAGCATAATTCTCAGCAAATTCTCTATCGTGTGAAACTACTATTACTAGTTTGTCTTGTGATAATTTTTTTAATGTTTCTAGTACTTGTTTTCCTGTTAGAGAGTCTAGTGCACCTGTTGGTTCATCTGCCATTATTATTTCAGGTTGTTTTATTAATGCTCTAGCGATTGCGATACGTTGTTTTTGTCCTCCAGATAATGTATTAGGTTTTCTTTTTGCATAACCTTCTAAATCTACTTGTTTTAATAGTTCGTTTATTGCTTCTTTGTCTTTTGATTTACCTTGAAGTTCTAATGCTAATCCTATATTTTCTTCTACTGTGAACTCATTTAATATGTTATATTCTTGGAATACAAAACCTATGTATGTATTTCTGTAACTATCAAAATCACTTTGAGTAAAGTTTTTACTACTTTTTCCTTTTACAATTATTTCTCCGCTTGTTGGTGTATCGAGTCCACCGCATACGTTTAGTAAAGTAGATTTACCGCTACCACTTTTTCCAAGTAAAAATATCATTCCTTTTTCTGGGAAAGTAACCGATATATCATTTAAAGCTTTTACATTTATTCCTTTTTTATTTTTATATGTTTTTATTAGATTTTTTACTTCTAACATTGTGCTCTCCTTTTTTATTTTTCTTTTTTATTTAATGGTTTATTTTCAGTTTTTTCTTTTACATTTATAATTTCTTTTACTTCTTTATCATTATTTTCTTCTTTATTTACTACTTTATTTGAAAGTGTTATTTGAAGTATGTCTAGTATACCTTGTAGAATTAATATTAGTGCGATAAATTTCCATAATACTGCGATAGTTGTAAATGGATTTTTTATTATAATTATGGCGAATGTTATAGACAACACAGCGTTTATTGCGGTTATGTACCATTTTTTTATTTTTAGCCTTATTGCATCTATTGCCCACTGTACTTTCATTAGACCAGTTATAAGGATTATTATTCCATATATTATTGTTAATAATGGAAACGTTACAATAAACCAATTTGAGTTTATTATACAAAATAAACCTGCTGTTATTAGGGTTAATGATTTAAATAGATTTTTTTCTTTTATGGCATCTATTATGTCTGATTTAAAATATTTTATTAAAAATATTATTCCTATTAATGTTATTACTATGCCTAGTCCTATTATTACTATTTTAGTAAAATCTTCTGGTTTAAATAGTACTATTATTCCTATTAGTATTTCTGCGACTATCATTATTATACTTCCATATTTTTCTTTGATTTTTTCCATTTTTATTACTCCTTTTTTTTAATTTTTAACTTTTAATCCCTTAAAAATATTTTACTATATTTTTTCCAAATAAAAAAGAGATAGAGAAAAAAATATTTTCAATTATACTATCCTTTGTTATTTCTTTTAAATACTTTTTTTAAAGCGAATGTTAATGGATGATTATTTGCATATTCTAACTCTTGACTCTTTTCATTTAAATCTTTAATCAACTTTAATGTTTGCTGTCTTTCTTCATAGTAATCAGATAATAATGAATGAATATAATCATTTGAAGCTTCAATAACTTTATTTAAGTTATTTCTTGCTATAGTTAGCTGATGCGATGTTTTTCTTAATATATCTTTATCTTTTGATGATCTTAGTTCTTCTTCTAACTTAGGGTTTGTTACTATGAAAGAACTTTGTAATTCTTCTCTTATTTTATCTAGTTCTTCTTCATCTTTTTCAAAAGATGTTTTACCAGTTGTTCCTTTTTGTTTAATTTCTACTTGTTTTACTAGTTCAAGTTTGTTTCCGCCAATTATTATTTTTAGTTCCAACAAGTTATTTACTGGCACAAGAGTTATTGGCGTTAGTGTATTTTCTTCTTTTTTTACTCCTAATAAAAAGCCTGAAGATTGTTTTAAGTCGTTTGTAAAAAATATATAATAATTAGAATTACCATATTTTAATTTACTTGGTACATATGGGTTATGTTCTATTATAAAGGGTATTGTATCTTTTGTAATATTTTCTATTAAATTAAATTTGGTCGCTTTTTTTAGACAATATTTTGAAAAGAAGTCATAAAAGTTTGCTTCATGATTATATATTTTATTTTGATATTTTTGTGGATTTTCTATTAAACTAAGCATAAAATGATACATAGTTTTATAGTTTGTTATATTCCTATTATAGTAATCACTTTGAATACCTAGTAGATGTGGAAAGTTGTGTTTTGGTATATTAAAGTTTATATATGTATCATCTTCTAGTGTTAAAGTGAATATTTTATCACTATATAATTCTTCATATTTTTTTATTGGTTCTTTTAATTTTTCTGATAATGAAATTACTGTTTCCATATTACTCTCCTTTTTATGGGAATTTTATTATATAAAAAACAGTTCTTTGTTTCAAGAACTATTTTTTTAATTCGTTATTTTTTTCAACCATTGTTTTTATTAGCTGAGTACCTTTGTTACCTTGTTCAAATGATTTAAACATTTCCATTGGTACGCAGAATATAATTGTGTTAGATTGATCACTACTTACATCGTTAATTGTAGATAATGTTCTTAAGTGAAGTGCTCCTGGAACTGAAGACATTGTTTGAGCAGCTATTGCTAGGTTTTGTGATGCTTCTACTTCACCTTGTGCTTTAGTTATAACTGCTTTCTTTTCTCTTTCAGCTTCTGCAGCTTTTGCGATTACTCTTTTCATTTCTTCTGGAAGAGATACATCTTTTAATTCAACATTTTCTACTTTTATTCCCCATGGATCTGTAGCTTTATCAATTATTCCACATATTTGACCAGATATTTTTTCTCTTTCAGCAAGTAATTCATCTAGTGATACACTACCCACTACGTTTCTCATTGTTGTTTGAGCAAGTTGACTTACTGCATAGTAAAAGTTTTCTACTTCTAGAATTGCTCTACTTGCATCAAATATTTTATAGTAGATAACTGCATTTATTTTTACTGATACGTTATCTTTTGTTATTGCTTCTTGCTCTGGAACGTCAACGGCTTTTGTTCTTATATCTATTTTTTTATAAGACTGGAATATTGGCCATACTACTCTCCATCCAGGTTCCATGATTTCAGTAAATTTACCTTTTGTAAATCTAACTCCCCTTTCATATTGGTTGATTTGAACAATACTTTTAATAAGTATTATAAGAAAAATGATTAATATCGCTATCATACCTACTCCTTTCATTATAATTATAATGCATTTTTTTTAAAAATAAAATAAAAATCATTGTTTTTTTACAATGACTTAAATTGATAGTATAAATGATATTATTATAAAAGCAGCACCCATAGCGTATGTTAGTCTAGTCATAAACTTTTCAGCTCCTCTTTCTTTTGCTTTACCCATAAGCATAGAGTTACCACCTGTTATTATTTGACTAGCATCACTTGCTTTATTACTTTGAAGTAATACTAATATTATTAATACTATTGATATTACGATTAAAATTGTTTCCATATTTTCTCCTTTGTTGCATTAGTATTTTACTATATATTTTTGTTTTTATCAACTTTTTTGTTATTTATTTAAAAGTTCTTCTTCTATTTTAAGTAGTCTATTGAACTTACATATTCTCTCTCCGCGTGAAAGTGATCCTGTTTTTACGAACGGAATGTTAAGTGCTACGGCTACATCAATTATGAATGTGTCTACTGTTTCTCCTGAACGATGCGACATTATGCATGTATAGTTATTTTGTTTAGCTAGCACTATTGTTTCTAGTGTTTCATAGAATGTTCCTATTTGGTTTGGTTTAATTAATATCGAATTAGATAAAGATTCTTCAATTCCTTTTTTTAATAGTTCTTTGTTTGTTACGTATAAGTCATCTCCAACTATATTTATTTCTTTTCCTAATTTTTCAGTTATTAGTTTAAATCCTTCATAGTCATTTTCATCGTATGGATCTTCTATAGAAATAATTGGATAATTTTTAACTAAATCAAGATAGTAGTCTAATAATTCTTCTTTTGTAAGATTTTTATCATCAATTTTGTATGTTTGTTTTTCAGCGTTATATAGACTTGATGCTGCTACATCAAGTGCAATGAATACTTCTTTTCCTGGTATGTATCCTGCAGTTTCTATAGCTTTTATTATGTATGATAGTGCGGATTTGTTGTTTTCTAAGTTTGGTGCAAATCCTCCTTCATCACCTACTGATGTTGCTAATGAATCATTTTCAAGTATTTTTTTAAGGTTATGAAATACTTCGCTAGCACATCTTAATGCTTCTTTGAACGTTTCTTTTTTAGGAACTATCATGAACTCTTGTATATCAAGATTGTTTTTAGCGTGCATTCCACCATTTACTATATTGAACATTAACTTAGGAATTCTTTTTTCTCTTGGGTTTAAATATTCATATATTTCTTTTCCAGCTTCTAAAGCTGATGCTTTAATTGCTGCAATACTTACTCCAAGGATTGCATTAGCACCTAGTTTTGATTTATTTTTAGTACCGTCAAGTTCAATTAATTTTTTATCTAATTCTTTTTGCAAAGATACTTCCATTCCCACTATTTGAGGTCTAATTATTTCATTTACATTATTTACAGCTTTTTGTACACCTTTCCCACAATATCTTTCATCATTATCTCTAAGTTCAAGAGCTTCTTTTGTTCCAGTTGAAGCACCTGATGGAATACTTGCAGTTGCTTTAATTCCTTTTTCAGTTGTTAGTTCTACTTCTACTGTTGGAAATCCTCTTGAATCAAGTATTTCTCTTGCTTTAACATCTGTTATTCTACTCATATTAACTCTCCTTTATTTTTAATTAGTTTATTTATAAGTTAATTATACTATAAAAAGAGTAAAATAAAAAGCCATAAATGTTTAAGATAATTCATATTCTATTGGCTTTATAATAATTCATATTATTCTTTTTTGCAGTATGATTATTTTTAAATATTTATGACAAATAATTATTTTATTTTTTCTATTTCCTCGATAGTTAAACCAGTAATTTTACTAATAAATGAAATATCAGTATTCTCATTTAGCATGTTTTTAGCTATTTCAATATTTCTTTGTTCTATTCCAGATACTATACCTTCTTTAAACCCATCTCTATGAGCATAATATAAACTTGCTCTATCTACTCTTTCATTTTCTTCTTCTTTTGTTAATATGTCTTTAAACTCATCATTATTATTAATATCTATTACTCCATTTTTATACTCTTCCATAATATCGTCCTCCAAAGGTAATTTTTCCAACTTTTCTTTGCTATCTATTGCAAGCATCGCCAGATATTTATATTCAAAGTTATTTATATCACTATTGTACCATACCTCTAATAGTTTTGCCATATTAAATGTCATTATTTTAATCTTGTTAGTAAACAAATCATCTTTATTATTTTCTTCTCTAAACATATATACTTTTTTATAATCATCTTCTTCTTTATTATAATCAAGGTTTATTTGTACGCTATGAACAACC
>JAFQID010000013.1 GCA_017397685.1 Bacilli bacterium
AGTTCGCTTATTCATCTTATCAAACCTCCTCTCTATATAAATAAAGTGAGGTAGACACCCAGTTACCAAATATTCCTTATCAAATATTATAATAAAATATGTATAGTACGTCAATACAAAACACATATTTTTGTTTGTGTTAAACAAACCGTTAATCATTTTAAGTAATATTAAGTAATTTAGTAATAGACATACATAGAAGAATATGATAAAATACATATATCAAGGCAACTTGAATATAATAAAAAAGGAACATTTAGTAGTCTAATACTGAATGTCTACCTATAAGTGGAAGACATTTAATCTAGAAATAATTTATTCTAGGTTAAGTGTCATTTTTTTATTTCTATTACCAAAAAGGTAAAAAGTAATAAAATGAAACAGATGTACTTAAGTACTTTTAAAATATAAGTTCGCTTATTCATCTTATCAAACCTCCTCTCTATATAAATAAAGTGAGGTAGACACCCAGTTACCAAATATTCCTTATCAAATATTATAATAAAATATGTATAGTACGTCAATACAAAACACGTATTTTTGTTTGTGCTAACAAACTTATAATTAAAAATAAGAAACTCAAAATAAAGTGTTCCCATGTTTTTTTAGCGTATATATATATTAGGGGGAAATAATGACAATAAAAGAAATGATAAATACAGAAAAACCAAGAGAAAGATTAGAAATAGTTGGAGTAGAAAACCTTTCAGCAGAAGAGTTAATAGCTATTTTACTAAGAACAGGCACAAAAAAAGAAACATCAAAAGTTCTAGCAACTAAAATATTAACTCATTATAATAATATTAATGAATTATCAAACGCATCAATAAACTCATTAACAAAACTACCAGGAATAGGAAAAGCAAAAGCAACATCATTAATCGCAGCCATTGAACTAGGCAAAAGAGTGCATTATCAAACAGATAACATAAATCCAATTTTAAAAAATGGAGATTCTATATATGAATATATGTATCCATTATTTAAAAATAAAAAACAAGAATACTTCTACGCACTATATTTAGACTCTAAATTAAAACTAATAACTAAAAAAATGTTATTTAAAGGCACGTTAAATAACTCATCCGCACACCCAAGAGAAATATTCAAAGAAGCACTTCTTGAAAGTGCAGCTTTCATTATAGTGGTACATAATCATCCCTCAGGAGACCCAGCTCCAAGTAGTGAAGATTCACTCATTACTAAAACATTATTTGAAACTGGTTCTTTAATAGGTATACCAGTTATAGATCATATAATAATTGGAGAAAACTCTTATTATAGTTTTTACAATGAAAAAAAAGAAACCAATTAACTAGTACTTAAAGTTTCTTTATAAACAGATAGGTCATTTAAATAACTTAAATATCGCTACCTACACATAGTATATCCAAATAAATATATTTTGATACATAAATAATAATCTTTATTCATAATATATAACATGACATACGAAGAATATAAAAATAGTAAAAGAAGTAATAATAAAAATAAAAAAAGTATAATAAAAAGTTTTATAAACAAAATATTAATAGTAATAATATTATTATTGATAGTACTAATATCTTGTAATTATAGTCCTAAATTTAAAACATTTATTGAAGAAGAAGTACTTCAAAATACAATAGATTTTTCTAAAGTAAATAAATTATTATCTAATATAACAGATGTTTTTAAAGAAGAAGAAAATATTATACCAGTTTCTAGTGAAATAAAAGAATCTGAGATCCACTTAGATGGAATAAAATATAAAATAAACGAAGGAGAAAATATAAAAATAAAAGATAGTGGAATAATTACCTTTATAGGAGAAAAAGAAGGATATAATAATACCATTATCGTGCAGCAAAGTAATGGTTATTATGCTTGGTATGGAAATATAAAAGAAGAAGTAAAAATATATGATTACATAGAATCTGGTTCTACATTAGGAACAGCTATATCAGATGAATATTATTACGTACTATTAAAAGATGGAAAACCAGTAGAATTAAATGAAAATTAATATTTCAAATACTACATATATATTTATATTATTATCATTTCTCTCAGGATACTTTGAATATGTATTTTTATTTCTTCTAATAATCTTAATTCACGAATGTGGCCACTTAATATTTGGAAAAATATCAGGTATAAATAATATAGAAATAATTCTTTATCCTTTCGGTGGAATTACCAAATACGATGAAAAATTAAATATAAGTATAAAAAAAGAACTGTTTTGCCTAATAGGAGGCATAACATTTCAAATACTTTTTTACTTATTAATACTATATTTATATAAAAACTTTTATATCACAGATAATGTATATAATAAAATACATAAAATACATACTCTTTTAATATATTTTAATTTTATGCCTATTCTTCCATTAGATGGGGGAAAAATAATAAATATATTTTTAGATATGATTTTCCCATATAAAAAATCATACATCATATCAATAATTATATCTCTTATATTTATTGTGTATTTTTCATTAAATAACATAACATATTTTAGTATATTTTTAACACTATTCTTAATAAAATCTATAATAATAGAAATAAAAAACATATCAATAAAATACAACAAATTTCTTCTGGAAAGGTACCTTTATAAATATAATTTTAAAAAAATAAGAATAATTAGAAAAATAGACAATTTAAAAAGAGATTACTATCACATAATAGGTAATATGACAGAAACAGTTTTTTTAAGTAAACTATTTGACAGAAAATGATAGATATGATAAAATACTCATGTTTGTAGAAATCTTTCTCTACAACCACATTGAAAAGGTAATAAAAAAAGACTATTGTCTTACCTTAAAAGTGAGTCTTATTGAAGGAGGAATTAAAGTGAAAGCAATTTTTGTAACAGGTGGAAAACAATACATGGTTGAAGAAGGACAAGAACTATATATTGAAAAACTACCAAATCAAGAAGGTACTGAAGTTGTATTTGACGAAGTTTTATTTGTTGATGGTAAGATTGGTAAACCAACAGTTTCTGGAGCTAAAGTAGTTGCACAAGTATTAAAACACGGAAAGCAAAAGAAAATTTTAGTATTTAAATATAAACCTAAAAAGAAATACAGAAAAACTCAAGGTCATAGACAACCATATACTAAAATAGTTATTAAATCAATCAGTAAATAATGATTAAAGTAAATATTAAAAAAAGTAATAACATAATTAACGAAATAATATGCACTGGACACGCTATGCATGATATTCATGGGAAAGACATAGTATGTAGCGCATTTAGTACAATGGTTATTACAACAATTAATGGAATCCTAGAAATTGATAAAGATGCTATTAGTTATGAAGAAAAAAATGGTGTAAAAATAAAAAACATCAAAAAAGATGAAATAACTAATAAATTATTAAATAATCTATTATCACTTATGTATGAACTAAAGGATTCTTATAGTAAAAATATTAATATTAAGGAGGAAAACCATGAATAAACTTATGTTAAATATACAATTATTCGCATCTAAAAAAGGTGTTGGTTCTACAAAAAATGGTAGAGACTCTGCTGGACGTAGATTAGGAGCAAAACTTTCAGACGGCCAAACTGCAAAAGCTGGAGCAATCATCTATCGTCAAAGAGGAACTAAAATCTATCCAGGAATAAATGTTGGAATGGGAAAAGATCATACACTATATTCTAAAATAGATGGAATAGTTAAATTCGAAAGAAAAGGAAAAGATAAAAAACAAGTTAGTGTTTACTAATAAATAAAAACTTATAAATACGTATCACAAATTCATGGTACGCGTTAAATTCGGAGAAAACGTCCCTTAAAGAATAAAAGGGGCGTTTTTAAATGGAAAGGCCCTAAAATATCCAAAAAAATCAAATAATAACTATACAAAAGTAATAAAAAAAGGTATAATAACAATGCTTTTTGAGAAAAA
>JAFQID010000033.1 GCA_017397685.1 Bacilli bacterium
TATCTTCATAAGATAGATGACAATAATTATTTGCCATTTTTAATACCTCCTTAATATGACAAATAAATTGCTTAGGAAGTATTATAATGTATTTCAAATATAAGTGCACATGTTTTGTGCACTTTCATAAATAATTAACATCTAGAAAAAAGTCACTTTACAAAGCAAACAAAAGATTGACAAAAATAAAAAATTATGATAAAATACAAAACACTTTAAAGGGGGAAAGGAAAAAATGAATTTACAAAAAGCTTTAAAAATTATGGGGTTAACACCTGATTTTTCAGAAAAAGAATTAAAAGAGAAATATAGAGAACTAGCAAAAAAATATCATCCTGATCATAACATAGGAAATAAAGAAGCATTAAAGAAAATGCAAGAAACTAACGCAGCACATGAATACTTAAAAAAAACTTTAGGAAAACCAAAAACCAATACTAATTTTTTTGCACTTAAAAACGAATTTAAAAATAAAATTTCAAAATATTTACTAAATATAAAAATTACTTTAAAAGATAATGATATTATAGATATTGCAAATAAAATAAATGAAACAATTGCTAACTATATACTTTTATTAGACTTAATTAAATTAAATGAAATGCAGCTAAATCAAGAATATAAAAAAGTAGAAAATATCATAAAACAAAAATATGAAAAATTAAAACAAATAATAATAGAGAAACTAATAATAAAATGTAACCAATTACCTTTTAGTCAAGAAGCAGAGTTAAAAAATATATTACTAAATGCAATAAAAATAATAGACGTTGAGTATGAAAAAAATATTATAACAATATATCACGAAACATTAAAAAAATTAGAAAGTGAAAGTGATAAAATAACTAGTATATATTTAAATGAATCTTTGAAATTATTAAGTAATATATCCGGAAAATATTCATCAAACAAATCGGATAAAGACAAACTTGTTCAATTAGTAGTAGAAGCACAAAAAGAATTTACAAAAAAAATAGATACTTTTAAAGATAGATTAAGAGCAGAAAAAGAACTTAAAATGATGTCAATAATATTTGAAAACAAAGTAAAACAAGAAATTATTGAGAAATTAGATGTAAAAAATAAAAACTCAGACCAAAAGCAAGAATTATATTCTAAGACATTAGAAGAAATAAAAAGAACATTAATCAAACATTCAAAATCTCTACAAGAAAGAACGGATAATAATGAAGAAAAATTAATAATAAGTTTCATGCTAAAAGAAATAATAGACGGACTACAAAAAATAGAAATGGATAATCGTATAGTAGAATTTTTAGACTTAATTAGAGATATAGATATTGATAATACAGTTTCTTTTTATCAAATATATAAAATAATAAGAAGAATGGATAGAGAAATTGAATATATGCATAATAATTACAACTATAATTATAATAAAAAACATTTATATCAAGAAAAAATTATAAACAATAATGAAAAGATATTAAGACCAAGATTATAACTAAAAACAAAAAATATTAGTAAAAATAAAATAGTAAAATCATATACTTAAAATATGAAAAAAACTATATTTACACTAATATTTTTTTTAATGTTTATAACTCAAATAAATGCAAGTATTGTAGTAATGGATGCTGATAGTGGAAGAGTCTTATATGGAAAAAATGAAAACGATAAAATGCTAATTGCATCAACAACAAAAATAATGACATCAATAATTGCGCTTGAAAACTCAAACCTTAAAAAAAGAGTAATAGTTGGAAACGAAATTGATGAAGTAAATGGATCTATGATTTATATAAACAAAGGAGAAAAAATTACAGTAGAAGACCTTTTATATGGATTAATGTTGCAAAGTGGAAACGATGCTGCACAAACCATCGCAACTAATATTCTAGGCTATGATATGTTTATTGAAAAAATGAATCTAAAAGCATCATCACTAGGCATGAGAAATACAATATTTGAAAATCCTCATGGCCTTAACGATAACACCAAAAACTACTCAACAGCTTACGACCTATCATTACTAATGAAATATGCAATAAAAAACAAAAACTTCATGAAAATAACATCAACAAAAAAATATAAAACCAAAACATCAGATGATATATACATATGGTATAACAAAAACAAATTATTAACAGAATACAAAAACTCAACAAGTGGCAAAATAGGATACACCAAAGCGAGTGGACAAGTATTTGTCTCCTCTGCAAGTAAAGAAGGTGAAAACATAATAGTGTCAACTATCAAAGAAAGCGACAAGTTTAATTTACATAAAAACCTTTATGAAAAATACTTTAAAGAATATGAAAAATATCAAATTTTAAATAGCTATACCTTTAATATAAAAGACAATAAATATAAAGATTACTATTTTTATATAAAAAATGATTTCAACATGCTACTAAAAAAAGATGAACTTAATAAAGTAAACTTAAAAGTAACAATAAATAATAATATAGTAAATGACATTGTCGGAAGTGTAAACATTTACATTGATAAAGAATTTATTCATTCAGAACCATTATATGCGATAAACATAAATAAAAAGAAAAATATGATAAAGCGAATATTGTTATTTTGGAAATAATATATTATAATTTTCTTGGTGAAAAAAATGGAAAGATTACAAAAATATCTAAGCGCACAAGGAATTGCATCTAGAAGAAAATGTGAAGAACTAATTAAAGAAGGAAAAGTTAAAGTAAACGGTAAAATAGTAAAAGTATTAGGCACTAAAGTTAGTAAAACTGATGAAGTACTAGTTGATAACAAACCAGTAAACAACATAGAAAAAGAATATTACTTACTATATAAACCAGAAGGAGTAATTAGTTCAGTTAAAGATGAAAAAAATAGAAAAACAGTAGTTGATTTAATAGACACTAAGGCGAGAATATATCCAGTAGGAAGACTTGACTATGACACAAGCGGAATAATACTTTTAACAAATGATGGAGAACTATCAAACCTACTTTCACACCCATCAGGAAATATTGAAAAATTATATAGCGTAAAAGTTTCAGGAATATTAAAAGGAAATCATATAAAAATGCTTGAATCAGGGATAGTAATAGATGGTATGAAAACAAAAAAAGCCAAAGCAAAACTTAAAAAAATAGATAAAGCAAATCAAAAATCTTATATAGAATTAACAATAACTGAAGGTCGAAATCATCAAGTTAAAAACATGTTCAATGCTCTCGGATTTAAAGTTGTAAAATTAAAAAGACTAAAATATTCATTTTTAGATTTAACCGGACTAAAAAAAGGTGAATATAGACCACTTACTATAAAAGAAGTAAAACAACTTTATAATATTGCTAATAATCAAACAAAATAAAAAAACTTTAAATTGATATTTAGATTTAAAATCAAAATAAAGTTTTTTTATATTACTTTTCTTCAACAATTGTAATAGCTTCGGTAGGACAACTCACAACAATATCAAGCAGTTCTTTTTTGTCATCCTCTTCTATAGAAATATTTTTTCCTTCGCTTTTAGCATCATCGTTAAATTCAAAATATTTTTCATTACGCATAACACACATTCCACAAGAAATACATAAATCTTGATTTACAACTACTTTTTCCATTTTATCAACTCCTATAAAAAATTATACAATAAAAAATATCAAAAATCTACTTTTATATTTAATTTTATACATATTTGTGTTATTATAATATTGGTGAAAAATATGAACTCACGAATGGAAAAATATAATGAAGAATCTTTTATGAGTAGAACACAAAAAAATGAAAACTTATACTCATCTTTAGATATGTCTGATTTATCCAGAATAAAGACTAACAATAATATAAGTATTATTTCAGATGCTCAAAAACAAATAGATATAGAAAAAATAAAAAGATATATTTATAATGAAGAAGAAAAAGAAGAACAAAAAAGGATAAAATTAGATCTACCGGACAAAAAAGAAGAAACATTAGAAAAAAAAGATGAAAAAGATTACGATATTTTATCAGTACTTCAAAGAGCAAAATCAACAAGAAGTATAGAAGACTATGAAAATAATAGACACAGAAAAATAAATAATTCTGGATACGAAATATTAAATAAACTAAAAATTGAAGACAAACAGGAAGATAGTGTAAAAGAAGAAGAATTAAATACAGAAGAAAAAACAATCGTTGATTTAATACATACAATAGCTATCAACTCAAATAAATCAAAAGAAGAAGATGATTTATTTGGAGATTTAATGAGTGGTAACGAAGATACAAAAGTTCTGCCAATCATTTCAGAACACGAAATTAAACCTAGCCTAACAGAAGAATTAAAAAACATTTCTGCCGTTGAAGATATAGAATTTAATAAAATAAATAAAGAAAACGAAACAAATAACGAAGAAAATGAAAAAGAAACTTCACCCAAAATAGAAAAAATCAATCCAGAAAAGAATGAAAAAACAATGCCCGGTATAGATAAATCATTTTTTACAAACTCACTAACATTTAACAAAGATGATTTTGAAGTATTTGAAGAACTTGAAAAAAAAGTTAATAAAAGTAGCGTTTTTACCAAAATAGCTGTAATAATTATAATATTACTGCTATTAGCTACAATCACAGTAGTATTAAATTATATATTAGAGTTAGGTTGGTTTTAAATAAATTGTAATTATAAACTTTAAAAACTCTATAATATTAATATGAGTATAATAAAAACTAAAGCAAAAGTTAAAAAAAATATAAAAAAAATAGATATTATAATTTCGATATCTATTTTAATATTGGTAATAACTATAATGTTACTTAAAATATTCGTAGCTAGAAGTGAAAAATATATATCAACTTATGCAATTAATCAAACAAAAAATATATCTGAAAATATCATAGTTCAAGTAGTGTACGATAGTAATAATATAAATTACGAAAAAATAATAATAACAAACAAAAACAAAGAACAAGAAATCACAGATATAGATTTCAACACAAAAATACTAAATGACTATTTATATGAGATATCAAACAATATACTACTTAAGCTAAATAATTTAGAGCAAGGTAAAGTAAATCACAACTATAACAACCTAGAGGAAAACCTATACTATATCCCATCAGGATTAATATATAATATTCCTTATATAACAAATATATTTCCTAAAATTCCTTTTAAAATAGCTAGAGTAGGTAATGTAGAAACAAATATAAAAACAAACATCGCTGATTACGGAATAAATAACTCGCTAATTGAACTAAATATCATAATAAAAGTTGAAATGAAAATAGTTTATCCATTTATCACAAAAAACGTGCAAATTGACAAAGAAATCCCAATAATAAAAAAAATAATAAAAGGTAACATTCCATCTTATTATGGCGGAATATTATCGCAAAACAACAATATTCAATAAAATATATTTACTTAAATTACACAAATGTGTTAAAATCGAATTATGAAAAATATTGTAGAAACAGAAAAAAACAAATATGTAATAATAAAAGATTATAAAGAAGCATTTAACGAACAAGAATTTTTAAACAAATATACTTCTTATTTCGAAACATATGATTATATTTTAGGAGACATAGCATACTCAAAGCTTAGACTAAAAGGGTTTAACAAAAAAAACAATAAACAATATAATAAAATAAATGATTATGAAAAAGTCGACAAATATTTAAAAGAAAATTGTGCTTATGATTGTAAATATTTCATATTAGAAAAAATTCAAGGAAATAAGCAAGATTAAAAATTGATATTTAAATTTATTTGTGATAAAATGTAATAAAGGTAGAAAGGACTGATAATATGAAAAAAATTTCTATCCAAAATATGGATGGTACAATGGAAGAAGTAGACTTACTAAACTCATTTATAATTAATGATATAAATAGACACTTTGTAATACTTTCAAAAGGAGAAAATGCAGGAGAGGGAATGTGCAAAATTTATGTTTCAGAAGCAATAGAAATGTCCCCTGGTGTCTATAAATTAGTAGGAATAGAAGATGATACAGTGTGGCAAAAAGTAAAAGAAGCCATGAAACAAATTGTAGAAAGTTAGGTGAAACAAATGGAAAATACAAATAACATTATAATGAACAGTCGTCTTATAAAAGATGGACAAGGACTAGCACATAAAGCTATAGCAGTAAGCGTAGAGTCAATGAAGAGACTTGATAATGACAATAAAAAGAAAGAATTAAATCAAATAAATAATGAAGTGCCAAGTCAAGAACATGAAAATCAAATGATACAAGGAAATAATGAAAGTAATGTAAGCATACCTAGTGTTTTGCCAGAACCTATGGTGGAAAAGAGTGATGTTGAATTAACTCCATCGTTTAATATACCAGAACTTAAGGAGCCTGTTGAACCAACACTTGAAAATGAACAAATTAATCAAAGTAATTTTGCATTTATTCCTAAAATTGAAGAACCACTATATCAACCAGTAAATGATGGTGCTTTAAATATTACTATGCCAATTGATAATAATGCACAAAACACAGTATTAAATCCATTTGATATAGCAGAAAATAATCTGCACCAAGACTCAACAATAACAAATAATGGTATATTTAATGTGCCAGAAAATAATATAGTAAATGAAGTAAAGCCTGATATTATCCCTGATACAACTGGATTATCGTTTGAAGCAAATAATGGAAATAACCTAGAACAAACACAAATAATGCCTGAAGTTACTTCTGAACAAACACCTCAATTTATTCAGCCGGTTGAGGCAAGTGAAGAAATGGTAATGCCTCAGTTTATTCAAACTACAGCAGCAAGCATTGAAACAAAACCTGTACAAATTGAGCAAATATTTCCGGTTGCTGGTTATGTAAATGAATCTTTGCAAAATAATAATGAACATAATTTCGATATGAATGGTACATATCAAGAAAACACAGAATATAATGAAAGTGTTAATAACCTTGGTTTTGATAATGGTATAGTTCATCAATCCAATTCTACATATAATAATGAAGCAAAAGAAGAAAGCATAGATTTAGAAGTTAAATTAGATAGTATTCTTAAAAGATCAAAAGCACTAGAAGATGCAACAAGAAATCTAAGCAAAGATATAGAAATAGTAAGAAAAATAATGGAAAATGATAAAATAAGAAAAAATGAATTCTTATCATCATTAGAAAATGGAGCATATTCTCAAGACGACAATCGTTCAATTAGCCTTTAAGGAGTGATATGGTCTCAAAACAATGTGTGCAAGAAATAGAAACTTTTAATAGAATCGTAGATAACGCTATAAAAAAAATTGATGAAGCAAACAAAAGAGCAACAAAAGCAGAAGATATCTTGAAAATCATAAAAGATACCGCAGAAGCTAATTTTAAAAAAGCATATACATTAGGATACGAAACGGCAAAACGAGAAATGAATTATTTAGATGACAATAACGAGAGTTCAGGCGGAAAAGAAAAAGAAGAAGAAACAAAACTAGTTTTAAAACCAGACTAGTTTTTTTATTTATTTCATATAATTAATAAAAAAGAGAGTGATTTCAAATGAAAAAAATAATAAATAATTATTATAACTTGTATCCTGATAAAATATATAAAAAAGAAAAAAATATTACGTATTTTTTCATAAATAATAACAAATTTAATTTAGTTGAAATTGATAGAAAAAAAGAAGACATTGAAGAACAAATAAAAATTAGTAATACTCTATATTATAAAAATATTAAAGTAAACACTTTTATTAAAAATAAAAAAAATAATTTTATTACAACAATAAATAATAAAAATTACATACTACTAAAAATTAATGAATATGAAGAAACTGAAGTGCAATTAAGAGATATAATAAACTTTGATAAAAGTATAGTACAAAAAAGTGGAAATATGAGAGAAAATATGATAAATAATTGGAAACTAAGAGTAGATTTAATAGAAAAACAAGTAATAGAATATAATAAAGAATTTCCGATAATAAAAAAAAGTATAAATTATTTTTTGGGGCTAGCAGAAAATGCAATAAGTTATGCGAATAATATTAAAAATGAGAAAAATGAAAAAATTGTTCTAAGTCACACTAGACTAAGAAAAAAATTAAATGTACAAACTATTTATAATCCATTATTATTTATAATGGATTATAATTCACGAGATGTATCATCATATTTGAAAATGAATTATGTTAATGAAACAAACATTTTAGATGAATTAGAAGAGGCAATATTTAACAAAGAGTTCACGGCATTTGAAATCAATATTTTATATTCAAGGATGTTGTATCCTGATTATTATTTTGATGAAATAGAAGAAATAATTTATCATAGAAAAAATGAGGAGAAAATAAGAAAAATAATAAGAAATATAAAAAAATATGAAAAGATGTTAATAGAATTACATATAATGTTAAAAAAATATATAAATATAGAACCAGTCGAATGGATGGATGATAAAAAATAATATAATAAAAATAAATAAAAAAATAAAATAGAAGAGGACAAATATGAAAATATTAGGAAAATTTTGAAATAGAAAATTTATAAACTATAAAAAAATAAGAAAAATAAGAAAATTCTATTGACAGTCAACTTATAAAATGTTATATTTATAAACGTCAACGAGATAAAATATGGGCGATTAGCTCAGTTGGTTAGAGCATCTGCCTTACAAGCAGGGGGTCGGGAGTTCGAGTCTCTCATCGCCCACCATATTTTTGCCGAAATAGCTCAATTGGTAGAGCAACTGACTTGTAATCAGTAGGTTACGGGTTCGATTCCTGTTTTCGGCACCATTTTTATGGAGAGGTAGCGAAGAGGCTAAACGCGGCAGACTGTAAATCTGTTCCTTCGGGTTCAATGGTTCGAATCCATTCCTCTCCACCACTTGTATTATAAGAATGCCTCGTAGCCAAGTGGTAAGGCACAAGACTTTGACTCTTGCATTTCATTGGTTCGAATCCAATCGAGGCAACCACTTTAATAAAATACTGTAATGTGACCCGGTAGCTCAGCAGGTAGAGCATTTGACTTTTAATCAAAGGGTCTGGAGTTCGAATCTCCATCGGGTCACCAAAAAAATAATGTGCCTCAGTGGCGGAATAGGTAGACGCAAAGGACTTAAAATCCTTCGAGTGTAATAGCTCGTGCCAGTTCAAGTCTGGCCTGGGGCACCAAAAAATAATGGAGGAATACCCAAGTCTGGTTGAAGGGATCGGTCTTGAAAACCGACAGGTCAAGAAATTGGCGCAGGGGTTCGAATCCCTTTTCCTCCGCCACTTAGAAAATATCGCGGAGTGGAGCAGCTTGGTAGCTCGTTGGGCTCATAACCCAAAGGTCGTTGGTTCAAATCCAGCCTCCGCAACCAAAAGAAGGTTCCGTGGTGTAGTGGTTATCACGCTCGCCTGTCACGCGAGAGACCGCGAGTTCGAATCTCGTCGGAACCGCCATATGGCTTCATAGCTCAGTTGGCAGAGCACAAGACTGAAAATCTTGGTGTCGTTGGTTCGATTCCAACTGAAGCCACCATTTTGTAAAACTAATTTTTTATTAAATAAATAACAAAACATTGACATTTAATAAAAAGGAGAGTATAATCAAAAACAAGTGAGAAATCACTAAAGTGTTATGCGCTCATAGCTCAATTGGATAGAGCGTTTGACTACGGATCAAAAGGTTAGGGGTTCGACTCCTCTTGGGCGCACCATTAATTTTTTTGAAAAGAATCGGGAAGTGGCTCAATTTGGTAGAGCACGCGGTTTGGGACCGTGGGGTTGCAGGTTCAAATCCTGTCTTCCCGACCATTGTAAAATTTACTCCGACTTTTTGGAGTTTAATTAATAAAATTGTTGGATTCAAAGAGTTCAGCAATTTTTTTATAAATTCAATACATATTATTAAAAAAAGTTTCATTTTATTGAATATGTGTTATAATATTCGATACATAAGGGAGGTTTTTATATGGAAAATAAAAAATATGTAGTTTGTAGGGATAATATTTATGTTGGAGAAGTGGTAAGAACAGATAGTATATATCGTTATGAAGGTGAACATAATTTTTTTAATACAAAACCAGGACAATTAAGTACAGGTTCTTGGAGAAGTTATAGAAGTATGTTATTTGTACCAAATGAAGATAATTTATCTAATGATTTATTATATAGAACTCCAAATTATCCTATCCTTAATGTTACAGATGATGAAACTTGTTTAAATTTAGGAGAAAATAATATAGTAATAAAAGATGCTTGTAATTTAGCAGCACTTCTTGAATATTTTGGTTATAAAAAAGATTTAACTTATGAAGATATAATGAAAATTCGTAAAACTTTCTTTACAGGTAGATTTGCTAAAGATAATTGTCAATTATTCGGTTGGAAAGAAACTATGGCTGAGGATTTAACATTCTATATTAAGGGAGAAGTGGTAACTAATCCTAGAGAATTAGAACGCAGAAGAAGACAATTTAGAGCAGAACAACAAGCAGGACACAGAATGTTCTCTGGTGTAAGTGAAAGTCCGCTTCCTAGAGAATACTGGGATATTTTAGATGATAGAGGAGATAATACTTTAATGGATGTTATTGAAGGTTGGGATGAAAAAATGAATGCATTTGCTCCTCATAAAGAAGAAGGCCCAGTAAAAAGATTAAAAAGATTTTAGAAAAGGAAAGGAGATTCAAAACAATAAATTTGGAAATTTCCTTTGATATCCGACCATAGAAATTACAAATCCTTATAAGGATTTTTTTGCAAAAAAGCAACACTACACGGCATATAAATATCAAAGATTTATCTCATCATACATTAATAATAGATCTTTCTCCGGAATTACAAATCTAGTACCATGATAATCCAACTTTATCTTACTAGTGTTTTTATCAAAAGTGTATCCTCCTATATTAAAATCTATATAAACAACACCTTTATCGATAAGGTCAATAAATTGATCAAATGATTTTAATTTGTAAAAACCGATATTGTAATATTTATAATAAAACCAATTATCAAAATTTTTAATTGATACTTTAACAAGCGCTAAAAACTTCATTTTATCATTTAATCTAGAATATATATCATCAAACAACCAAAAAAAATTCTTTTCGACAATTTGATAAGAAGAATCAAAAATAAATAAAAAGATTTTCTTGCTTTCTTTATCAACATTGAGAAAAAAGCGAAACTTACTATTACCAGAATATATTTTATTAGCAAAAACTTGAGAATACAACACTTTTCTTTTTTGTTTTACTGAATAATAACCATAATTATTTAAAAGATCTTCAGGAACAAAAACACATTTATCACATTTGGGAGTAATACTGAAAAGTGAAATATCAAAATTAGAATTTGAACCCTTAACTTTAATTTCTATTCCTTTATAATCGGCTTTAGTAGAATTATTTGCATCAATGCCCAAAAGTTTTTCTAAAGTTTCTCCAATTGCGCTATAATTATCAGAAATTGCTTTAACATATCCAAGTTTACTAACACTATCAAATTTATCTTTAAGTTCAAATATATTATCAAACATAAAATTACCTCCTATTAAATTTATACGCTAAAAAATATACAAAACACTTTTAAAAAACTAAAAAAAGTAAAAAAATTGTAAAGATAAATAAAAAATAGAATCTATATAATAAAATATGCTAAAATACATATAGGAGAACAAAATGCTGGATAATGACATAAAAAAAGAAATAGAAAATGCAATATTATTATTGGAAGAAGATAATGACTTCATGATAGATTCTTTTTTAGAAAGAACTAATACTAGAATTATCAATGCATTTTCACAAAACAAAATAACAATAAACAAATCAGTAATACAAAATATTACAGAAGAAAATATAAAAAATATACTTCATGATATTAACAAAGAATCATGTAATAAAATAAAAAAAATGCTTGAGAAAATATATTTAAACCTTTATGAGCAGATAAAGAATAATAAAATATCAAAAAAAGAATTAAAAGAATTAATAAATACAGTTATACAAAAAATAAAACAATCTAATAACACATCATTAACACCTGTACTTTTTAACAACTATATTGATTGTATCAATTCAAAAATAGCGATTTATGACAATATCAATCTTAATAAATTAATAAGAGATATTTTAGAAAAAAGTCCTAAAGAAATAATAAATACCATAAATGAAAATAATAATGAATTAATTATAAATGAAATTATGCATTTTTTAAAAAAATTGTTGCAATAAGCATATACACTTAATAACGTATCAATAATAGTATAATAATACATTGTTTTTTATAAAAAAATAATGTAAAATCAAATCAGGTGAAAATAATGAGTAAAGTATATAATGAATATTTAAAATTTAAACAAAAACATCCAAAAACCATTTGTTGGAGAGCGAAGAAACACGCAAAAGTAATAGAAGAAAATATTAATGCAAGTGAGAATCTTTTATATGTATTTGGAGGACAAAAAAACAAAAAATCTCTAGATATTATTCATTCTTGTTTAGTGGCAATTACAGATAAAAGAATGATAATTGCAACCAAAAGAGTGCTATGGGGATACTTTTACACATCAGTAACTCCGGATTTATATAATGACATAAAATTAATAAAAAATCTTATATGGTCTGATATAGAAATAGACACAGTAAGAGAAAATATATATATTTCAAACATTGATCCAAAAGGGGCGATAGAAATAGAAACAGTTATATCAGAGTTCATGATAAAAGAAAAGAAAAAATATGGGAAGAAAGAAAAATGAAAATAATAAATAAAATATTATTTCTAATGTTAACATTTGTCTTCATAATTTTAATTAATAATATAAATATATATGCAGACGAAATAGACACATATAGTGAAAAATACTTACTTTATAATTTAAGTGACAACGAAGTTATAATAGAAAAAAATGCACATGAAAAATCGTACATCGCAAGTCTTACAAAAATAATGACAGTTATAACAGCAATAGAAAAAATAGATAACTATAATCAAAAAATAGAAATAACCGAAGATATGCTTAAAGATATAGCTTGGGATGTTGCTATTGCGGGATTTAAAAAAGGAGATAAAATAACTTATAATGACTTATTATATGCATCAATATTAGCATCAGGAGCGGATGCGGTAAATGCACTTGCAATAAGCATATCAGGAAACTATGAAGATTTCGTAAAACTCATGAACAATAAAGTAAAAGAATTAAAACTTAAAAACACCAATTTTGCAAATGTTACAGGATTATTTGATGAAAACAACTACAGTAGTGCATACGACATGACTCGGATTCTAAAATACGCTTTAAAAAATAAAAAGTTTAAAGAAATCTTTGAAACTCATGAATATACTACAACAAATAATTTAAAATTAAAAAGTACTATAACAAGAAGTTCATCGTATATAGGTGAAATAAAAGGAGCTAAAACAGGATACATCAAAGCTGCTGGTAATTGTTTAGCAACAACAGCAACTATAAATGATGCAAATCTAATTTTGGTAACTTTAAACGCTCATGCTAATAACATAAATGCACCACACATAAAAGATACGATAAAAATATACAATTACATAAAAGACAATTACTCATATAAAGAAATAATATCAAACGAAGATGTTATAACAAAAATGAAAGTTAAATATACTAAAGAAAAAGAAATAGAAGTGCATGCTAATACAACTATAAAAAAATTTTTACGAAATGATTTTGATAAAAATAAAGTAAAAATAAATTTTAACACAAATGAAAAAATAACTTTTTTTACAAAAGAAAATTATAATTTAGGAAAAGTAACCCTAACTTACAATGGCAAAACTCTATCAACGTTTAATTTGCTATATAATGAAGAAGTTTCTTTTAGTTTATTTTCTTATATTTTTTCGAAAATTATATATGTCATAATAATATATTTATTAATAAAACTTATAAAAAATAACAATAAAAGAAAAAGAAGAAATAAAAAAATAAATAGATTAAAAAGAATAAATAATTTGAAAAAAAACTACTTTTAAATAGTAGTTTTTTTAGTATAAAAATTGTAGTTGACAATATCAAATAAAACTTTTAAAATATAACTAGAGGCAACCCCTCGAGAAAGGTAATGGATGATTATGGAAGAAAATAGTATTCTAATCTCCATTTTGCTTATATTAGTTGGATTGTTTATAGGCGCAATAATAACAATTATATTAAACAAAATGAAACTAGGAAAAAGTGCAAAAGACGCCGATAAATTAATTGAAAATGCCAAAAAAGAAGCAGAAAAAGCTAAAAGAGACGGTATTTTAGAATTAAAAGAAGAAAGTTATAAACTTAAAGCTCAAACAGAAGCAGAAATAAAAGAAAAAAAGCAAGAACTAAATGAGTTAAGCCAAAGAATTGAAACTAGAGAAAAAAGTTTAGACAAACGAGATGAAATATTAGCAGAAAGAGAAAAAAACTTAGATCTCAAAGACAAAGACTTAATGGCTGCATCAAAAGAAATCCAAGAAAAAAACGCAAAAATGGAGAGCATTATTAAAGAGCAAATCAATTTGCTTGAAAAAATATCTGGATTTTCAAAAGAAAAAGCTAGAGACATGGTATTAAAAAAAGTAGAAGAAGAAATGAATAAAGAAATTTCTATCTACTTAAAAGAAAGAGAAGACGAAGCTAAACTAGAAGCTGATAAAAAAGCAAAAGAATATCTAGTATCAAGCATGCAAAGGTACTCTAGCGATGTCACAAGTGAACAAACAGTATCCTCAGTAGAACTTCCTAATGATGAAATGAAAGGAAGAATAATCGGAAGAGAAGGAAGGAACATTCGTACAATTGAAGCTGTAACAGGAGTTGATTTAATAATTGATGATACTCCAGAAGTAATTGTACTATCTTCATTTGATCCATTAAGAAGAGCGATAGCAAAATCTACATTAGAAACATTGATTAAAGATGGAAGAATTCACCCAGCAAGAATTGAAGAACTTTACGATAAAGTATGTGAAGATTACAAAAAAATAATAAAAGAAAAAGGTGAAGAAGCTTTATTTGAACTCGGAATATCTAAAGTAGATCCAGAAATAGTTGAATTAGTTGGAAAACTAGCATTTAGAACTAGTTATGGTCAAGATGCACTAGCGCATAGTAAGGAAGTAGCTCATTTAGCAGGATTACTTGCTAGTGAACTTGGCGAAAATGTAAGTTTAGCAAAAAGAGCAGGATTACTTCATGACATTGGTAAAGCAATAGATTTTGAAGTAGAAGGATCACATATTGAAATAGGTGCAGATATAGCGAAAAAACATGGTGAAGATAAAGTCGTAATTAATGCAATTGAATCTCATCATGGTGACAAAAAGGCGGAAAGCGTAATTGCAGAATTAGTAGCAATAGCCGATGCATTAAGCGCATCACGCCCAGGAGCAAGAAATGATTCATTAGAAAATTACGTTAAACGTCTTGAAGAATTAGAGGCAATAGGTAATTCTTTTGAAGGAGTAGAAAAAACATTTGCTATGCAAGCTGGAAGAGAACTAAGAGTTATAGTAAAACCAGAAGAAATAGATGATTTAACAAGTTTCAAAATGGCTAGAGATATTAAAGACAAAGTAGAAGAGCAAATGCAATATCCTGGAACAATCAAAGTTGTAGTAATTAGAGAAACAAGAGTAGAAGAAGTTGCGAAATAACTTCTTTTTCTTTTTAAAAATAAGTTATTTTAAATCAATTTACTTCTTATTAATCTTTTCAATTTTAATAGTATATCCAATTGGGCCTAATATTTCCATCAAAGTCTTAACGGTGGGAGAATGCATTCCACTTTCGATTCTTGCGATTTTAACTCTTTCAACATTGGAATAATCAGCTAGCAATTCTTGAGTTAAATTATTTTCTTTTCTCATTTTAATAAAATCCTTAACAAACAAACTTTCAAGTTCATTTGGAGTCATCTCAACATCAATATAATTTACATATTCAGTCATTTTTTTCATAAAAATATTGTATCATTTTTGATACAAAAGTCAAATTAAAATATTGTTAATACATAATTAATAATTTATACTTAAAATATACAAAAGGAGAAAATTATGGAAAAAGTAAACTTTAAAGAAGAATATAAAGGAATTAAAAAATGGATAGAACAAAAAAACATTGACCTAATAATGAAAAGAGTATCAAACCTAAATGGAATAGAAGATATTTTAGGAAAAGACAGAGAAGGATATGTTCCTCATGGTTCGTTTTTTTTCTATGTACTTCCACACTTATTAGGCAAATATTTAGATAATGACTCAGACAAAACAATAACACAAAAAGCAATAGAGTTTAGAAAAAAGTATTTACACAATATAATAATGAAAATAGCACCCAATGATTTACATGGAAAAGAATTAATTAAAGAAAAAGAATCTCCTTTACCCAAAAATAAACCAATCATTTTCACAGCTAATCATGGATTTATGGAAGATGCAACAAGTACTTATATTATATCTGGAGACCATGCATATTATTGTTTTGGCAGTATACCCCAGATGTTTAACACATCGTATGGTTTGTCTTTAGAATTAATAGGTTGCATAGCAATTAACAGAAAAAACACTGAATCAAGAAGAGGCTTAGTCGACAAAGCATCGAAAGTTTTAGAACTAGGTGGGAATATTATAATGTTCCCTGAAGCAACACATAATAGAACTGCAAATAAATTAGTAATAGATTATTGGCCGGGAATATTTAGAATAGCGAAAAAAACGGGCGCGGTAGTAGTTCCAATAACACATTTACTAGTAGATGATAAAATATATTCATCTCGTCTACCATATATAGATTTTTCAAAGTATAACCTAGAAGAAGAAAAAGAAGCATTAGAAGAACTAAAAACGGTTATATGTACAGAGTTATATAGTTTAATGGATAAATATGCTCATACAACTCGAGAAGAATTAATGTTAGACGCTATCCAAAAATCAAAAGGAATAGAAGAAAAAGAAATAATACAATTAGCAGAAAAAGAAAAGCTATCCAAAGAACAAATTATAAATAGCTTAATAACTTCTGAAGAAGTTTACGAAAAAATAATAAGAGATAAAGAAGATTATTTAGGAAAATATTATGATTTTGAAACAGAAAGATTAGCTACTTATCATCCAAAAGAAGTAGCAGATATGTATGAAGTGTGGGAACCAATAATAAATGCATGTAATGTACCAAAAGAAGAAAATGAAATATTAAAAATGATTCCAAAAAATTATCAAAGGAGATATTAATATCTTCTTTTTTTATAATTATATGATATAATTACATAAAGTAGGTGATAATATGTTAGGATTAATTTTACCAATTTGTTCGATATTTTTTAGTTTACTATTATTTATAATTTATTTTTCTAAAAAAAGGGTTAATCTATTAGAAAATAAAATGTATACAATTATGATTGTTTGTATTTTAATAGATAGTATATTAACAACTTTACTGCAAATTTTCCCCTTAAGTGGTCTTACAACATTTGAAATATTTCTAGTAGAAATATGTAATAAAATAGATTTTGCAACAGTAATAACTTTTGATACAAGTTTATTTATGTATATAATGTTAATAAGTTATCCTAAAGTAAAAGAAAACTATAAAAAGTTTTTTAATTACACATTAACTATCAACCTAATATTAATTTTAATAATAAGTTTTTTTGATATATCAATAATAGAAAACAATGGTAATTACAGTATAGAAGGAAGTGCAGTAACTTTTACATACTTAGTATGTGCATTTTATATATCATCTGCACTGCTAGCATCATTATTTAATATGAAAAAAATAGACAAGCGTTATATTCCAATATTTATAATAATACCTATGCTAGGATTCGTATTTTTTCTTTTTAGCATAAATCCATATTTAACAATCATATCAATTATTCAAACATATGTAATGTATATAATGTTTTTCACTATCGAAAACCCTGACTTAAAATTAATCGAAGAATTAAACGTTGCTAAAGATCAAGCAGAAAAAGCAAACAATGCAAAAACAGACTTTTTATCAAACATGTCTCACGAAATTAGAACCCCACTAAACGCAATCGTAGGCTTTAGTAATGGACTTTTAGAAGATAACAACATACCAGAGGAATCTAAAGAAGACATAAAAAATATAATAACCGCAAGTGATAACCTAATAGAATTAGTTAACGGAATACTAGATATTTCAAAAATTGAAGCAAATAAACTTGAAATAATTAACACAAACTATAACTTTAAAAAACTATTTAACGATCTATTAATACTAACAAAAGCAAGACTAGGAGAAAAACCGTTAGAATTAAAATATTACTATGACGAAACTATTCCTGAATATCTATATGGCGATGTATCCAGAATAAAACAAATAATAATTAATCTATTAACAAACTCAGTAAAATACACAAAAGAAGGATACATCTACTTTAAAGTAAATGCCATAAAAAAAGAAAATATAATAAGACTAATAATCTCAGTTGAAGACACAGGTATAGGAATAAAACAAGAAAACATAGACAAACTATTTACAAAATTTGAACGCTTAGGAGTAGAAAAAAACACAACAACCGAAGGAACAGGGCTAGGACTAGCTATAACTAAAAAACTAGTAGAACTAATGAATGGTAAAATAATTGTACAAAGCATTTACGGTAAAGGTAGTAAATTCACGGTAAGTATTGACCAAAGAATATCAAATCAGCAAGAAATAGAAAATATTAAAAAAGAAACAGAAACAAAAATAACTCACGAAAACATAGACATAACAAACAAAAAAATACTAATAGTTGATGATAACAACCTAAATCTAAAAGTTGCTGAAAGACTACTAAAAAAATACACTCAAAACATACAAACCGCTTCATCTGGTCAAGAATGCTTAGATAAAATAAATAATAACGAAAAGTTTGATTTAATACTTCTAGATGACATGATGCCAAAAATGTCAGGAACCATAACACTAGAAAAACTAAAAGAAAACGAAAACTTCAAAACCCCAGTAGTAGTTCTAACCGCAAATGCCATAAGTGGAATGAAAGAACAATACCTTTCAAAAGGATTTGATGATTATCTAAGTAAACCAATTGAAAAAGGGGAATTAATAAGAGTAATAAAAAAATTCTTATCTTAAAAAATTATAATTTAACTAAAATTAAACAAAATAAAAAATAAGGGTGATAAAAATGACAGTATTAATAACCGGAGCATCTTCTGGACTAGGTAAAGATTTTGCATATGAACTTTCTAAACAAGGACATAATCTAATTCTAGTCGCAAGAGACAAAGAAAACCTTGAAAAAATAAAAAAAGAGCTTAATACAAACGTAGAAATATTACAAATGGACTTAAGTGTAGAAAAGAACTTATACAAACTTTTTGAAAAATACCAAGGAAAAATAGATTTTCTGATAAATAATGCAGGATTCGGAGCTTGTGGAAAATTCACAGAGTTAGATCTAGATAATGAACTTAACATGATAGATCTAAACATAAAAGCATATCATATACTTACAAAACTCTTCCTTCAAGACTTTAAAAAGAAAAACAAAGGAATAATTCTTAATGTCGCATCATCCGCCGCATTTCAACCAGGGCCACTAATGGCAACTTACTATGCAACCAAATCTTATGTTTATAACCTAACAATGGCAATATATGAAGAACTAAGAAGAGAAAAAAGCAATATAAAAATACATGTATTATGCCCAGGACCAGTTAAAACACACTTTAACGATAGAGCAAAAGTAGACTTCGCAATAAAAGGATTAGAAAGTGATAAAGTAGTAAAATACACTCTTAAGAAAATATCACAAAACAAAACAATAATAATCGTAGGATTACTCATGAAAATTGGAACTTTTCTAAATAGACTCGCTCCAAGAAAAATAGTATTAAAAATAATATATAACATACAAAAAAGAAAAACAATAACAAAGAAAACTTCGTAAAAGAAGTTCTTTTTAATCAAAAACTTTACATAAAAATAAAATAATATTATAATAAAAAAGTAAGTAAAGAGGTAATACATGAAAATAATAAAAATATCTTCATTATCATGTCCATCATGCATAATAATGAATAAAATAATAAATCAGCTTCAAAACAAATATGATGTAGAAATAGAAAATCTAGACTATGATTTTGATGACATAGAAAAATATAACGTTGGAAAAATCCTGCCAGTATTTATTTTCATTAAAAATGAAAAAGAAATAACAAGATTAATCGGTGAACACAAAATAGAAGACTTTGAAAAAATTATTAACAATCAGGAGTAAAACATGAAAAAAATATTAAAAACATTAATTATATTATTAACATTCGTTCCATTCATAATAAACGCAGATGAAAAAGAATTAAACATATACCTTTTCTATGGAGAAACATGCCCTCACTGCACATCTGAAAAAGAATTTTTAAATGAATATCTAAAAGACAAAGAAAACATAAAACTTCATAAATACGAAATATGGAATAATGAAGAAAATGCAAAGCATTTAAAAGAAGTAGGTAAAATACTCGGTAACACTCAAACATACATACCATATCTAGTAATAGGTGAAAATGCAATAGTTGGTTTTGGAAAAGGACTAACAGAAGAAAAAATAATAAATACAATAGACTATTACTTAGAAGTAGAATTTGAAGATAAAGTAGGAAAGTATTTAAATATAACGCAAGACCCTATAGATACATCAAAAGATAAAACAGAAGAAAAAGAGCCAGCAGAAGAAAATAAAAACAACACATTAGAAAACAAAAATGAATTTGACATTCCTATACTTGGAAAGATAAATGCAAAAGAAACATCATTAACATTACTTTCGGTAGTAATAGGACTAGTAGATGGACTAAATCCATGCGCAATGTGGATACTTATCTTTTTAATATCAATGCTACTTGGAACAAAAAACAAAAAAAGAATGTGGATATTAGGTATCACATTCTTAACATCATCAGCATTAGTATATTTCTTATTCATGATTTCATGGCTTAATCTAGCATCTTTACTTAACAAAATAGTTTACATACGTCTTTCAATTAGTTTACTAGCAATTTTACTAGGAGGATATCAAATATTTAGATTCCTATTTAAAGTAGCAAAGAAGAAAGAAGAAGGATGCGAAATAGTAAATCCAAAAGGAAGAAAAAAAATAATGCTATCTATAAAAAAAATAGTAACAGAAAAATCATTCATACTAGCTTTACTTGGAATAATTATAATCGCAGTTAGCGTAAACATAATAGAATTACTTTGCTCACTAGGGCTTCCGGTAATGTTTACACAAATACTAGCATTAAATGATCTTACAACAACAAGTAAAATGATTTATTCACTAATATACGTGCTATTCTTCCTTATAGATGATATAACAATATTTATAATCGCAATGAAAACATTAGAAATAAAAGCAATATCAAATAAAATAGGCAAGTACTCACACCTAATAGGTGGAGTAATAATGGTTCTTATAGGATTCTTAATGCTATATAGACCAGACTGGTTAATGCTTAACTTTTAAATAGGTAATTATCACTATAATAACTCTTACGCATATATTACTCTAGGAGGGTAAAATATGAGTGAGAGTTTTTTTGAAAAAGTGGAGGCAAAAACAAACATAAACAAAGAAACTATAATAGGACTCGCTAGAAAACTTCAAGAAGGAGACTTTAAAAACGAAAACACACTGAAAGAAATAATAAGAGAAATAAGCACTCTAACAGGAAAAGAAGTTAGTCAGGAAAAAGAAGATAAAATAATAGAAATGATAATAAATGATAAAGTTCCAAAAGATATGGAGAAATATATTTAAAAAGAGCTATAATGAAGTGAACCCCAAATAGTTCACAACAATAAAAAGAGTGTTAGATGAAAATCTAATACTTTTTTGATTTAATTCTGTCAGTATTATAAAATAATATCCAATCTTCTACAAGTTTTTGATATTCTTGTAAAGAAGTGA
>JAFQID010000034.1 GCA_017397685.1 Bacilli bacterium
CTTGTCCTGTTCCTATTATACTTGTTGTAAAGAAAGAATATGAAAATCCTATTACTCCAAGTAATAATACACCAATTACTATTCCTATTAATATTTTTTTGTTCATCTTTTTACCTCTTTTCTAAAAGTAAATTAAAAAGTATGCTTATTAAACTATTTTATTTTATATATAAGCAATATTTTTATTTTTTTACTTTCATGCTTATTATATCTCAACCCCCCCCCATTGTGTCAAGAGGTAAATTTGTATTTATGTGTATTTTAGTAAAATTTTTATTTAACGTCCCTTTTTTCATTAAAATATCAAATATTAAAAAAAGTAAACAGATTTTTTCCGTTTACTTTTTGTTAGAGGTCTTCATTAATTGTTTTTTCTATGTCTAATGCATTATCACTAATAATTATGTATACATAGTTTTTATCACATTTTGTAATTGCTTTGTTATACAAGTTTAATTCTTTTTCATCTTCACTATGTATTAATGTAGATTCTATATGACTTTCAAATATTTCATAGTAGTGTTCATAATTTTCTGTATTCATAACTATTATGTAGTTTATGTTTTCAGTTATGTTATTTCCGTTTTCATCTATTTGAAAGCTTTTTAAATATACAGCATCTTCTACTTCATATTTTTCAAAACCAAACAATTCAAGTACATCAAAATGATCCATTTCTTCTAAATGTAAGCTTGCGTATTCTTTGGGAAGCAAGATTTCTAATTTTTCTATGTTATATGTTTTTGGTTTTACTTTTAAAATAGTTATTAGAATTATTAATAATATTATAAATAGAATTATTCCTATTGGTGCGATTAATTTACCTAATAGTATACTTTTTTCATTTTTAAGCATTCTTTTTCACCTCTTTATTATTTAAATGAATTGCTAGTGCGATAAGATTTATTATTACTAATCCTATTATTATTATATATATAATATTTCTTGTACTATTTTCTATTTTGTTTGTTTTGTTATAGAAATAATTATATAGGAATGTGTTACTTTTTATTTTATATGTTTCTGATTTTATTTGTTCTTTTTTAGGATTTAATAATTCTTCTGCACTATATACTTCATATTCATTTGTATTATTGTTATATACTTTCAAATAATTATTTAATATTTTTTCTGAAGGTATTTCCACTAATGAATCATCACTATTTTCTGGTGGTGTTATATTATCATTTTGTATGTTTGTGTTTTCTTCTTCTGTATATAACATATCTTTTATTTCTTGATTTGTTAGATTGTTAAGTGTATCTATTAGGTTTTCACTACTGTTATATGTTTCATCTGATGATGGATTTGGCTTTCTTGAGAAACTTCTAAACATGAAGTTTAACAGTGATAAATTTGTTTTTTCTCCATATGTGAATAATTCTTCTGAATTATAGTAGTTAAATACGTATATATGATTATTTGAGTATCTTATCATTATTATAGGAATGTTACTATTTATATCAAATGATATTTCTTCTATATCAAAGTTATTGAAATAATTTGGATAGTTTATTTGTTCTTTTAATGATTTTAGGTAGTTGTCTTCTAATGATATTTGATATTCTTTAGTGTTATAAGTGTTAAATATGTTCATGTTTTGTTTAACTTCATTGTTTTTATCAAACATATATAATTTATTATTTTTTACCATTAGTTGTCCATCTCTATAACTTATGTTTCCATCTATATCTGTAATTTTTGTGAAGTTATAATATGTTTTTATATTAGTATTATCAATGATATTTTCATAAAGTGGAATTGCTTTTGTTAAGATGCCTTCTGTTAAATTTGATGAAAGTTCTTTGTTATTTTTTAAATCATATATTTTATTTGGTTGTAGTAAAACTAAGCCATCATATACGTTTAATGCGTTTTCTAATATTAGATTGTCTTTGTTGTATAGTATATTATCTGTTATATGATAATAGTTATCAGAATCAATATAAAGTTTTCTTGCTAAATCTTCTGGCGTTAGTTTAATTTGCTCTGTATCATTAGATGATGTTAATGTTATTTCTAAATCTGAATTAAAATCATATGTTAATGAGTATACTCTATTTTCTACTTCTACTTTATTTGATTTGAATGAGCCATATTGGTATTCAAATGATAGATCGTCATATATTTCATCAAACTCTATATTTATTGTATTAACACTACTTGCGTATATTTTAGATATTGAATCTAATTTTTTGTCTACTAGATTTATTCTTGAAAAAGTAGCTGGTGTTTGGTTATAATTACGATTTTCTTCTGATGGAAGTGTTGTTGTTTTTTGCTCTAACATATCATAATCAATTGTATTTGATATCATTGTTGGGTAATATCCATCTCCACTTTTATATTCCATGTTACTAAAATCATAATATATTTGCAATCCTTGATTATTTATTATTGAATCAGTGTTATAATTATTAGCTATTTCTTCTTGTGTGAGTGCTCTATCATATACTTGTAGTTTTCTCATTGCTCCAGCAAATCTTCTTTGGTTAGTTCCATCCATATATAACGGTGAAATTGCAGCACTTGATTTTAATGTGTTTATAACTTTGTTTGGTCTTGATTCATTAAATGCTTGTCCATTAACATAGAATCTTAAATATTTATTTTCATCGTAAGTTATAGTTACATTTACTTCTTCACCTCTTGGTATTGCGGTTGATGAGTAGTTAGTTCCATTAATACGTGCGTAAAGAGTTCTTCCATGTATAAACATTCCTGCTCCATTAGTTTTTTCATTAAAGTTTTCACTAGTGAATAAAAATTGATAACCTGGACTAGAGTTTGTTGTTTGTGTTATAGTAGCTGAAATTGTAAATGTTTGTGTTTGTTCATAATTAGAGATATTTATTTCATCATCTATACCATCAAACATTAGTCCATATTTTGTTATAGCGGTTACGTTCGCTGTAGCATTATGTCCATTATTTGAAAGATCTTTTATGTTAAATGGTTGCAATTTATAGTTTAATAAACTCCAGTCATATCTATCAAAACTATAATTTAATTTTGTTTCATAGTAATAGTCATTCTTTTTACTATCTTCAAGATAACGTGTCCATGTTATTCTATCTTTCAAATCTTTATAATCTAATACTTGACTTTTATCTATGTCTCCTTCGCCTGATTTTATTTCTTTAAAGCTATAACTTGATAAGTTTGTTATATCATAGAAATATAATTTTATTTTACAGTCTCTTTGAATTTTTAAGGTTGCTTTTTTCACTCCAGAGAATGATGTGTTATAACCAATATATAAATAAGAGTTTCCTGCATCTGATGTTTCTACAAAAGTTCCTTCTGGGGTATATACTACCATTCTAAACCAATCTGTACTTCCAGTTGTTTTAAGTTCGATTTCATATGTTTTATTTTCCTTTAAATCTATAAAATCTGTTGATGATGCGTTTGGATATTGATAGTGTGTTTGCATGTTACCATCTACATCAGATAATATATATCCGTCATACATTTGAGTTGTTAGAAGTAAGTTTTCACTATTTGAATCGTTTATAGCGAGTTCTTTTACTTTTTTGTTATTAATAATCGAATCTTCATATGCGTATGTTCTTGTCAAACTTATAAATCCATCATTCGTGTTATCTCCAGATCCTACTCCGGCGGTTCCTTGTGTTTGACTTTGTACACTACCTTCAAAATATTGACCATATGAGTTATTTTCAGCGTTATATATTTCAAAATTTGCTCCTCCAACTAGTCCACCAGCATAAATATTTGAAATGACATCTACATCGGTTACATAATTGTTTCTTATATGGCTTGTTAGTTTTTCTTCATTGTTAAGTAGACCAACTATTCCGCCAGCATATGAGTCTGTTGCATTTACTAAAGTTTCAGTTATATGGTTTGTTGTTATGGCCGCTCCTGTTGTTAGTTGTCCAATAAATCCTCCGACATTATGATATGCATTTACTGTTGTATTTTCAACGAAGTTATAACTTAATGTTCCTCCTGTTTGGTTTCCTGAGAAGCCACCATGATTGTATCCTGGTCCAGTAATAATTGAATCTTTTACACCACATCTTGTTATTGTATATGAGCCATGTATTCCAGTGAATCCACCAACACCATATGTACTTGCATTTAAAGATGATACTTTTGTATTTATAACTTCACTATCTTCTTGTTGTAAACTTCTTCCAGTTGAGCCACCTATGTAATCTATTGTTCCTGAAACTGTACTATCTAATACTTGATTGTTTACCATATATGCTGACCTTTGATACCCTATTAATCCACCTACATATCTTGTTCCTGTTACTGTAACGTTTTGAACTATACTATCATTTACTTCTCCAAGTCCTGCGATTCCTCCGACATATGGATCTCCTGCGGTTACACTCGAGTTTGATATCGATATATTTGTAACAAGTCTTGTTCTATTACTAGTTGAACTTACCATATTTCCAAATATACCCCCTACTTCTCCTTTTAATCCAGTAACGTTCATATTTGTAGCAGTTATATTGTTATATATTCTTTCTGAGGAGTTTTCAGCATATGCGATAAATCCTCCAACTGTTGCTCTTCCTGTTACTTTTATGTTATCAAGATTTATATTTTCTATTGTTTGACCATAGTTTCTACCAATTATTGATACTTGATTTTCATTAGGTGCGTTTATTTCAATATTTTTAAATGTAACGTTATTCATGTCTCCATAATTATTTCTAATTAAGTCTATATAACTATTTGTTTTAGTAGATGTATCTGTAATTGTTATGTCTTCAAATGTGATATTTTGCATATTAGCATATACTCTTTGTATAAATGATAGTGAGTTTACATCTGTATTTGTAGTAATATCTATACCTTTAATAGTGTGTACTTCATGAGCACCGGTTGTTTCAAGTCTATTAAATATTACTCCTGTATTTACATCTTTTCTATCAGTAAAATCAAGATCTGACATTAATAAATAGTTTTCCGCTATTATATTACTTATATCTTGCCAGTCAGTAATGTTATTTATACTTTTATAGAAAATCATGTCTAATTTGTAATTTTTATCAAATGTTTTTGTTTCAGTAGAATCTTCTTTTTCTTTATATGTTATTTGATTTAATTTGTATGTATCAACATAGATTTTTGGTGTTGCTCTAAACTCGATTACTGCTAGATCGTTCACGTTATTGTTTTTTAATATTTCTATATCCATGTTTTCTACAACTACATCAGTTATTATGTAGTTATCTGGATTTTCTAAATATACTACTACTAGTGCGTAATCTGCATGTTTATCAATTACTACATTATTTATTCCAAATAGGTCTTTATAGATATATTCATCTATTTGATTTGGTAATAATTCATCTTTGTTACTGTAATATAGTTTTGGTAAAATACCTGAAGTTGTTTTTGAATAATCATAATCTTCACCTAAAGTTATTACATCTTCATAAGTACTTTTTTTGAATAAATCATTATATGATACGGTTGTTTCTCCATTATTTAAATCTGAAACTGTACCATTAACTAAGCTTGATGTTAGTGAAACATTTGATGGATCTACTACCACTCCTGGCACTATTTTACTTGTTTCTCCTTTTGGATTATAAATATTTCCAACATATAGATTATTTAATATATATGTACTGTCTTGCGCTCTTCCTGTTATTCCTCCAAGATAGTCTAAATCACTTGTTATATGTACTGAAGAGTAACATTTTTCTATTATACCTGCTGAATAACCAACTAGTCCTCCCGTATAATAGTTATCATTATTGACTGTTCCAGTTGCATAACTATTTTCTATGTATCCAACCGTACTTCCTTCTCTACCAACTAGTCCTCCAATTCCGTACATACTCATTGATTTACTTGCTGATAGCTTTACATTTTGTGCATATGAGTTTGATATTGTAACGGCTGATGCATTTCCTACTAAACCACCAATTGCTATGTTGTTAATGTTAACATCTGATGTTATTTTTACATTTGTTACAGATGAGTCACTAATTCTTGCTGATGATATGTTACCTACTAAACCACCAGCATAGAAGCCATCGGTTGTTCTATTTGGATGAACGTTTATTGTAACATTTTTTACATGCACATTATAATATCTACCGTTTTTATTACTATAGCCTGCGACTCCACCTGAGTTTGTTGTATTGGTTCCTTTGGTAATATTCTCAAAGTTTATGTTTTGAAGAATACCATTCATTTGATTAAATAATCCATCATATTTTATAATATCTATGTTTTTTATTGTATGATTATTTCCGTCTATTTTACCACTAAATGTTGTTATATTTATGTTACTTTCGCCTAAAAAGTTTAAATCATTCATAAGCATATAGTTTTGGTTTAATCCACTATTTATTGCTCTCCAATCACTAACTGTATATATTTCTTTATAGAAAGAAATTACCGCATGTTTTTCTCCAATATCATATTGTCTTTTTGATATATATCCTAAGAAACTCATTGATGAAACAGATCTAATAGAGTATTTTGATACATATGTTCTTGGATTAGTTATACTTACTTTTACTTTACTTTTTCCGTCTTCAAATGTTTGTTCAATTATCTTTGTATCAACATCGGCAATAACTATTTCTGTTATTTCTTCGCCTTCTATGTTACTTATGTAAAACTCTACAATAGCACTATTATTAGTTTGCTCTATTATTTCCATTGAAACTATATCTATTAGATTATCTTCTAATATTTTAGGTAGTTCTATATATGGTTGTGAAGGCATTTTATTACTAGAATATTTTACTTGTGGATAGTATCCTAGTTCTATCATTTCATCTATTGTAAATGAATCTTTTAGCACGCTTTTTTGGAATGTGATATCGTTTAATGCTGTTGCGTTTATTTTTTGATGAAAGGCATCAGTATATAAACTATCATTTAGGTAATAAAGGTTTTCTGATACGAATGTTCCTTGAGCGGTAAATATTGCAGGTCCTTTGTTTACTCTTGCAGGGTTTACATTACCTAGAACATATGAGTTATTTATTTCTCCATATGATTCATGTGCGATTAAGCCTGTTACGTCCCAATCATAATTATTATTACTTAAGAATTTAATACTTGGTAATACAAATACTCTTTCTACTTTAGAACGACTACCTCCGTATCTTTCTATGAACGATACACTTCTTGATGTTCCTGAGGTTACTTCGGGAGTTGGCACTATAGAACCTTCTCCATATACATAGCCATTTTCAATTGTTCCATAGTTGTATCTTGTAATTAGTGCTGATTCTATATATAATCCTATATCATCAACAACGTTTAATGTGAAGTTTCTTATAGTACCAACTCTTTGATTACTATTTACAAGTCCTGAAAAATATCTTATTAAATATTTATCATCTGCGGTATCATAAAAGTTTATTTGAACGTTTTCTATAAGACCATAATTTGTTGTGAAGAAGTATCTTGAATCTCTATTTACATCATGATCCATATATATGTCTAATACTAAGTTTTTAATAACGGCTGAACTTTCCATTCTACCAATTCTATTAAAGTAACTGTTAGACATGTGGTTTGTCATGGTGTAACCTTGAAAGTCTATACTTCCATAAAAGTATCTATAACCAAATCCTAGAAGCTGAAGTGTATAAGTGCTGAAGTCTAGATCATTTAATATTATGTAGTTTCCTCTTGGTTGCATTCTTGACCATTCATCTAGTGTAGATATTCCCATTACTTCACCTGTTGTTGTTATATCAAAATCTGATAATGCGTAATATCTATCTCTAATTTTAATTCCAAGTTCAATTTTATAGTTTTTATTTTCTTTTAAATCTAATTCTTTAATTACATTTTCTAATTTTATACTATTTAGTAGTTCAACATAATTATGCTGATCGATTTGCTGTCCATCTTCATATATTGTTATGTAATAATCTCTGTTTGTTATTTCACTTCTTATATCTACTAAATTAACACTTACTTTAGTTTCTAGCGTATATTCAAATTCTTGGTATGATGGACTATTTCCTTTTTTGTATTTAACTAAAGAATATTCAACGTCTTCAATATTTACATCTGGTTGTCCTTCATTTGTTGTTAGTCCTCTAAATTCTATTACTATATCACTATCTTCTGATACATAAAACGTCATTGCTTCTCTTATGTTACCGGTTTGTTTTACATATTTTCCAGTGCTTTTACTCCAAAATTGAACGTTAGCGTAGTAAGTATTATAGTCTAAGAAGTAATAATATCCTGCTTCAACTGGGATGAGTTGTTTAGTTGATACTACTTTTGTGGTTTGAGTTATTGTTTTGTTGTTGTTTGTTGACCAGTCTATGTTATCTAATGTATCATTATATGTAAAAGCTTCATCATACTGTGAAATAATTGATACTTGGAAATCTTTTACTTCGTATTCCGCTAACTGTGCTGTTCCTCCGGTTATATAGAACCCTGCATATTCCGCTTGATTTCTTCCATATGTATAACTTGTTACTTCACTATAATATGTTGTATTTACATATTGTTGTCCAACTATAAATGTATAAGAGAATGTTTTAAAGTTTTCTGTTGATAGGTTTGTTAGTTCTATACCTCTATTTACAGATGTTGAACCTGTCATTGCATTACTGAAATATATTTTATATTTAGGGTCAACTGGTGTTATTGCTTTGATTTTAAATGTAGCTGTTACCATTTTTCCACGATATTCACTTAAATCATATGTATATGCTGATGCTCCATTTTTGGAATATATATGCATCTGACCATCTTCATCCATTACACTTGGTATATTATAGTGATGATATGATTGCATCCACTTAACATCGGATTTAAAATCAATTAAGTTTGTCCCAGTTGCTTTTCTCATTGATGATACTAGTTCTATTTTTCCACTAATACCTTCTTCTGTAAATATATCAAGTCTTTTTAAATCTTTTCTGGATTGATATTCAGAGTTTAGATTAGTTTCATTATATTCATTCGCATAAAAATATAATGTGTAGTTTTCTCTTTCTTTTAAGTTATTATATGTTATTCTTATGTAATCTTCAGTGTTTACATCTATTAGTTGTGATTTTACTATGTTTTGTTTATTATCTCTAAGTTCTACTGCAACTTTGCCTGAAAGAATTGCTCCATCTGTGTCTTCTACAATGCAGTCAAAGTCTATCATATTATTTGATGTAAAACTGTTTACTATTAAAACTTTTGCTTCTTTTTTTCGTGTTTCAAATTCATCTAAGTTATAAATACAATCAAGATCATATTCTGTTTGACCTTGTACTACTAGTGATTTAAGTTCTATTTTATATTTTTTGTTAGATTGCAAGTTGTCAAATAATATGCTATCTTTTTTTCCTTTTTTTAGTTCTTCTAGTTTGTTACTAGTAATTTTTTTGGTAGATATCTTTTCTTCTGTTTTTGCATCATATATATTAATAGTTAATTCTTTTAATAACTGTAAAAGTATCTGATCTGTTTTACTTAGATTTATTTCTAATGAAATTCTAGCTGAATAAGATGTTATTTGTTCTTCTTTCATTTTTAAATTAACAAATCCAAGACTTGAAATAGGCAATGTTGAAAGTGTCATATCACCTAAAAGAAAATCATCTGTTATGCCTTTTTCATTATTTAAATCTACATCTGCAGTTACTTTTAATGTGAATATTTGGTTTGGATTTAAATCTTTTATTGTAAAGTTATTATCTGTTATAAAATCAGAGGCAACTATTTTTCCAGAACTATCAATAACAGTATATTTATAATCGTTCATCCAGGCATCATCATCGTTTCTAAGTTCTACTCCAACTTTTATGTTTATGTTATCACTTTCTAATTGTCTTAAAAATACTATTGGTTCTATTTTGCTTGTTCTTGTTTTGCCTGATGCGCCAGTTGTTTTTATTTTATTGTTATCTCTATCATAAAATGCAAGTTCAAAGTTTTGATCGCTATTTGATTTTAAACTTTCTGCGGTTTCTATAGTAACTTTTTCTCCTAATAGCATTAGCTGGAGTAATTTTGTAGAAATTCCATATGTATTTCCGTTTATTATTAGTTTAAGTGATTTTACACCACGCAATGCTTCGTCATTAAGATCGCTGTTTATTCCAACATTATTTATTACTATTTTTTTAGAGTGTATTTCTCCGTTTTCATGTGTTAGTTCTATTGGTTTTAAGGTATCTCTGTTTAATGTTGTTAGTTTTCCTGTATAAAATGTTACTATTTTTTTAGTTTTAAAATCTTCATCTAAATAAGTATATTGTCCTACGATATAATATTCTGATTCTGATGATAAGCCAGAGATTACTATGTTTCCAGAGGAATAAAATGCTCTTCTTGAATATATTTTATTATGTTTATATAAAGTGTAAGTTGGTGCTTTTACTATTACTCCAGCTGGGTCTGATATTTGAATATTTCCTTCTAATGAATATACATTTGCTGTTAGTTCGCTCGATTTTACTTTTGGTTTTATCCATACTCTTTCATTTTCAGCAAAATTATCTGATGGTTTTTGAGGTTTTGACGGTGCATCTTCTGGATTAATTATTTCTTCATCTTGCTCAGGGTCATTATTTTGATCTCCTGATGGTATATCTTCATAATCGGGTATTTCTTCTTCAATATATATTGTTCCAAGACCTGATAATAATTCTTCGTAAGTATATTCAAAGTTTTCTTTTAATCCATCATAATAAAAATTAATAATAGTGTTAAAATCTATGTCTTTTATAGTCTTTTTTACAAATGAGTCATTTGTTCTTTCATAATAATTTAATTTATCTTCAAAAAAGTATAAAAAACTATTTATAGGTATATTATATGTATTACTAGTTGTTTTAATTTCTAAGTCATATAAGTTTATATATGTACCATCTTCATATGAAAGAAGAATGTATTTTTCATTGTCCATTTGAGTGTAATCAACACTATCATATATTTTTCCATAAGATAGTATTAGACTTTCTTGTCCAACTATTCTTTCAAAATCATTATCTACTAAGTTTATATTACTATTGTAATTTACTAATGCAAAACCATTATCTACAAATAGAGGATAATCTATATTAACTTGTTTTTTCTTATCTTCATTAACGTAATAATCAAAAGAATTTTTGTATATTGAGTCATTACTTTTCATTTTTACTACATTTATTACTGTATTTTCACTAATTTCATCACTTTTTAATGATTCTGTTAGTTCTTTTGAAATCATATAACCATCAATATCTAATTTGTATACTGATTTATAGTTAAATAGTAAATATAAAAAGAATGATAGTATTATAGACATTATTGTAATGACTATTACTAAAGAGTATTTCGAGAAAAAATTATTATCAAATTTTTTAATGTTATTAGTAGTTTTTTTCATGATTACCTCTACTTTTTATATACTTAAATTATATCATGCCTTGCATAAAATATAAAGAAAAAGTTATGTTATTTTCTATTAACATAACTTGGTAAATCATCTACATTTTTTATTAGTAGTTTGCTATTTTCGTCATACAATACCATATCAGTACTTAAATTAATTTTATAATCATTTGTTTGAGCTATAACATCTTTTTTGTGAGTAGGTATTATGGTATATGTATCTGTTTGTTTATCATACATATTTATTTGATCTTTATATAATACGTTTATATATGATAATGGTGATAAAGTATAATCTTTATTATCAATAGTTATTTTTGTTTCATAAAGAAATACATATAAGTCCGCTCCGTTATATAGAAAACTATCCTCTAAATATTCATTTTTTTCAGAAAGTTTTAAATATGCACTTGTTTCTTTTCCAGCAGTATCCACTTCTATTTCAGAAAAATATGGTAATTTATAATTTTTATTTACTATTCTTAAAAATACTATTTCCATATTTTTAGGCAAAATCATTTTATTTCCTTCAGTTTTATAATATATTGGAGTATCATCTACTTCTATATTTATTCCTTTATATTCTATATTAGTTATTTCGCCACTTTTTGAAAGTGAAAATTTGCCTGTATAGTCATATTTAACTCCGTTTAAGTATTGATATAATTCGTGGTCTTCAATAGTGATTTTATTTAATGTTTCATATCGGTTATAAACAATACCTACTACTGAACTAACAACTAATAAAAATATTATAGATATTAAAAATATTTTAAGTTTCTTTTTAAGTTTTATTTTGTTTTTTCTTTTATCATCGATTATTTTTTCTTCTATATTTGATTGCTCTTGATTAATTATATCTTGTGAGTTTTCTATTTGATGTTGATTAGGAGTTTCTTCATTTAATTTATCTTGATTTATATTAGTTTGTTCTTTGTTATTCATATCCATTATATATTTCTCCTTACATATATGTTTTTCTTTAATAATAATTCTAACTCTCTTATACTAACAAAACAAGAATATATTATTATTGTAATTAGAAAAACTATATTTAATATATGTGTTTGTACGTTATAATTTATATTGTTTATGTATGTATTAATTAAACTAAGTAGTTTTAATACTAATAGTGTTATTGATGTTGATATTATTTTAAGCAAAATCATACGAATATTTAATGATATTATTATAGTTATTAATGAATTAAATATTATCATTAATAAAAATAACGCATTATAGTTTTCTATATTTAAACAACACCAAATATTTAACAATAAACTTAATAAGTTTGTTGAAAGTAATACACTTTCTTTTTTTGTTAAATCAAGAAATAGACCGAGAATTCTTACTTTTGTTTTTTTATATTTTTTTGTATAAATAAATAAACTTATTGCTAGTATTAATACTATAATACTGAAAAATATATAAAAATTAAGTATTAGTTTATAATTGTTCATTTTGATTATCACCTTTTTCTTTTATTATTAGGTGAAAAACGTTATGACTTAAGGAATAAAATCCTTTTATATTATCATATGTTATGCTTTTATCCGCTTCTATAGAAATCTTTCCATTTATTTCACCTACTACTGGCCAGTAATCTTTCATGATAAGTAAGTTACAATAATCACTTTTTATACGTATTATTTTAACATTTTCTATAACTGTCATATCTATCGCATTAGAATCTAGTATAATAGCTTTTAATTCTTTATTATTTTCCATATTTACCTATAAATAAGAAATCACTTTCATCGATATTATCATATTTTCCGTTTATAATATTTTCTATGTCGTTTAAAATATCTTCAATAGCGACTAACTGTCCTTTCATGTGTGTATATTGTTCTGCGACAAACATAGGTTGTGAAAAGTAATTACGTAATTTTCTTGATCTATAAAATATTTGTTTATCTTCTTCAGATAGTTCTTCTATACCTAATACTACTATTATTTCTTCTAGTTCTTCGTATCTAGTAAGATAGCGAAGTGTTTCTTCAATTAAGTTAAAGTGTCTTTCTCCAATATAATCAGGATCAGCTAAAATACTACTTGTTTTAAAGACGTTTACTGCTGGATAAATTCCTTTTTCAGCAACTGATCTATCTAGAACTATTTGTCCATCTAAGTGACTAGTTATAGCTTGTACAGCTTCATCTGTATAATCATCAGCGGGAATATAAATAGCTTGGAAAGATGTTATGGAACCATATTTTGTTGAGTTTATTCTTTCTTCTACTTCTGATATATCTGATATCATAGTGGTAGGATAACCGTTTTCAAGAGCTGAACGACCAAGTTCAGTTGATATTTCTGATTTAGCTTGTACGAATCTATAAATATTATCTATGAATAATAATACATCTTGTTTCTTTTCATCTCTAAGATATTCCGCTAATGTAAGGCCACTATATATAGCTTTACTTCTAGATGCTGCATTATCTCCCATTTGACCAAATACTATACCAATTTTATCTAGAAGGTTTGATTCTTTCATTTCATCGTATAACTCTTTTCCTTCACGAGATCTTTCACCAACTCCGATGAATATTGAGTTTGATTGAAATTTTTTAAATACATTATTTATTAATTCTTTTATTATTACTGTTTTTCCTACTCCAGCTCCTCCAAGAAGACCTAGTTTAGAACCTTTTTGAATCGGTGCGAAGAAGTCTATTACTTTTATTCCGGTCCATAATATATTGCTTTTAATATCAATTTCTTCTAATGAAACATTTCTATCATAAACATTTTTTACGTTAGGATTTTCTATAGTACTTCCATCTATTAAATTTCCATATGAATCAAATACTTTTCCAAGTATTTTATCTGAATATTCTATAGATAAGTTTTTATTTGTTTTATTTACTGGTATGCCTTTTTTAAGATAAATCACGTTGTCGAATGCTATTGCTTTTGCTATATTTTCATTAATTTCAGCTATTTCAAATAGATATTTATTATCTTTATAGTTAGCTTCTAAAAGATCTCCGACAACTACACTATCAGCTTTATCTAAAAGTATTTTTACGTTTAAGTCTGAAACTGATATTATAGAACCGATCATTTTATTCCTCCTTATATTTTTTCTTTCTATTGTTTTTTTCTACTATTGTTTTAAATTCTTTAGCATGTCTAAGTTTTCTTTCTTCCATTTGTTTTTCTTCTTCTTTTTCATCTATCTTTTTTAGTGATTCGCTTGTGAAAACTTGTCTTTCTACATTTTCTGATGCCCAGCTCCATGCTTCTGCTATTTTTATTTCATTAGATATATATAAAGATATTAAGTTAAATATTATATAACTTAAATCTCCTTCTACGACAAAATCATCTAATTTATTAATTTCTCTGCTATCTTGTTTATCAAGAACATCTTCACCAAAATCAAAAGGTAAAATTGTTCTTTTTACTATTTCTTGTTTATTTAAATTGTAATAATGTATATATATGATGTTTATTTTTGAATATATGTTATTTAATATACCATCTAATACAATTTCATATATTTTATCGTGTGATGAATTAAATTGCTCTTTATCTATATAAAGTTTTATGTTTGGTATATCTATTTTTATTCTTTTTCCTATAATTATTTTATCATTTTTATCTTCATCATCTTTCATATAAGATAGAACATCTGAATTAAAACTTGAGCAAAATCCTAAATCGCTTCCTATATATATATTTAGTTCTTTTTCATTTTTTGAAAACTCTAGTGATAAGTTTTCTTGCTTAAATATTCTATTATTGATGATTGATGATATTACATATTTTAGCTCTCTTTCATAGGAAAAAGCTTTTTCTACCTTTTTCCTTGCATTATTAACTCTTAATAATGCATAGAAATTCATAACTTTTACTACATTACGTACACTCATAGTTATTCACCATCTTTATTTTCAGAGTGCTTTTTACGTTTAGAATCATTTTTATTATCATTTTTATTTAGAGTTTGATTTGGTTTATTTTGTTCTTCTTGTAATAATCGAATTATTTCATCTATATCCATTGTTTTTTCTTCATTTATTTCATTATTGATATCATCAACGATTGTGTCTTTACTAGCTCGTGATAATAATTCGATTATTTCATCTATGTCTAATTCTTTTTCTTCTTTTATTTCAGTTTGTTTTTCTACCTTTGGAAGTTCTACTTCTTTATTGTTTTCTTTTGACTCAGTAGTTTCTTCTACTTTAGGTTGTTCTTCTTGGTTTTGTTTTTCTGCCTTTGGAAGTTCTATTTTTTCATTGCTTTCTTTTGACTCAGTAGTTTCTTCCACTTTAAGTAGTTCTTCTTGGTTTTGTTTTTCTTCTTTTATTTCAGTTGTTTTTTCTACCTTTGGAAGTTCTACTTCTTTATTATTTTCTTTTAACTCTGTTGGTTCTTCTACTTTAGGTTGTTCTTCTTGGTTTTGTTTTTCTTCTTTTATTTCAGTTGTTTTTTCTGCCTTTGGAAGTTCTATTTTTTCATTGCTTTCTTTTGACTCAGTAGTTTCTTCCACTTTAAGTAGTTCTTCTTGGTTTTGTTTTTCTTCTTTTATTTCAGTTGTTTTTTCTA
>JAFQID010000014.1 GCA_017397685.1 Bacilli bacterium
ATTTGAAAAAATATTTTAAAAGTATATGAAAGTCAAGGATCAAGATAAACTCACTATGGTTCGTCCTTGACTTTCCCCAGGCCCCTTCTCGAGGTAAAGTTCCGTTAACAAGAAAATGGGACGTTAAATAAAAATTTTACTCAAATTCATGGTACGTATTTTTGTTTGTCTTGACAACTGGGGGGGGGCAGAGATATAATAAATATAAAGGTAAAAAGATAAAATATTGCTTAAATATAAAAAAATAAATTACATAAGCATAATCTTTTAGTTTATTTTTAGAAAGTAGATTTTTAATTATATAATATAGTTGTAGATAAAAATAATATGTGAGGTGCATAATAATTATGAAGATTGATAAGAAAATAATAATGCCAAGTATTTTAGTGTTAGTTTCTAGTGTGCTTGTTATAACACTTGCTTATTTTGGTGCTGAAATAATTGAAAATGGTGTTAATCCAACCGGAGTTACAACTGGTAACTTAGATGTAAGTTTATCTGATAGTGTGGTTAATGTTAGTAATTTAAAACCTATATATGCACAGTATGTAGATTCAATGGCTTTTAGAAAAGAGTTTACAATAAATAATAATAGTTCTTTAAATACATGTAATAAAATTTATTTAAATATTAATAATATATCTGATACACTAAAAAGTTATTTTTTTAAATATAAACTGGTTTATGATGAGAATGAAATTATTGGGAATTTTAAGTATGCGAATAGTGGTGATAGGTTGCTTGTTTATGAGAATTTATTTATAGAATCTAATACTTTTAAGGATGCTTCATTGTATATTTGGATAGAATATGTTGATGAGGTTGATCAATTAAATATGCTTGGAACTAAACTTAGTGCGAATATTGTTATTGAAGGAACAGATATAAAGGAATTAAATGCTTGTAATGATATTACTATATATGAGAGAATACTTGCCGATAATCAGGTAATTAAAAATGATAATGTTGACTTATTCAAAGATGTAGCGGATGAAACAAATGAATCAGGATTATTTAGAACAACTGACCTTACAAAAACAGAAGATGTAAATGGAGATGGATTAGGAGAAGAAGTTTTGTATTTTAGAGGAGTAGTTGAAAACAACTATTTGGTATTTGCTAATCAATGCTGGAGAATAGTTAGAACAAATGAAAGTGGAGAAAGTATAAAACTTAGATATGGAGGAACACCAACAATAATTAGTGGAGCAACTATATGTCCGCAAACAGGAAATGTTCCAGGAATAACTGTTGGTACAAGTAATATTTTTCCTTATAGTGTTTCTGGATCATCTAACGATGTTAAATACGTAAAGTGGGTTCATGAAGTGGGGAAAAGTAGTAATGCTAAAACAAAAGTAGAAGCATGGTACGCTCAAAATATAGAAGCACTTGGAACTAATGTAACAGATTTAATAGTTGATGAGGCATTTTGTAATGATACATCAGTAGGAAGTACAAGTGGAGATTATGTTTATTATGGAGGATATACAAGACTATATACAAATAAAAATCCACAATATAAATGTCCAAATGAGAGTGATAAGTATAGTGTATCAAAAGGGAATATAAGTAAACCAGTAGCTCTTTTAACAGCGGATGAATTAGTATATTCTGGTACTATGGACGAAAAAATGAATAATAAATATTTTTTACGTACTGGTACTAATCATCAGACAATGACTCCTCGAAGTTATACAAGTACTGGAGCGGGCTTTTTTATCGTCGCAGCTGGCGGCTCTCTTGGTGTTGCTAGTGTTGGTAATTTCTCAGCTTTATATCCTGTAATTTCTTTATCCAATAATTCGATTGTTGCTAAAGGTGGAATTGGTGTTTATGATAATCCATACATAATTGTTGTAAACTAGGGTAGAAAACCACGTAAAGATATCACTTGTACTCAATCAAACGATCATGCCCAGAGGGCATGTAAGGGCACTAGGTTTTGCAGATGATAAACCTAGAAAAAGAAACTAATGTGTTGTATTCCCAAGTGGGATAAATGGATTTTATATCACTCGGGCTGAAAAAAATGAAATTAAATTTTTATATAAATTTAATTTAGTATAAATTATAAATGTTAAAATAAAAACTAATAAAAACGTCAAAGTTAAAAATGATGATTTTTATTAGTTTTTTATTTATTTTAAAAGTGTTTCCTAATGTTTTTGACGTATATATATATATTAGGAGGTATTAATGACAAAATTAAATAATGATGATTTTTTAACTTGTATGAATGATAAGGTATTTCGTAATATTATTAAAACTTATTCTGGTAAGAAAGTTATTAGTGAAATATTTTATATGATAACTGGTTATAAAATGGATATTGAACCATTAAATGATGATATTAAGGTAAGTAATAAGACTATTAAAGGAAAAAGAGTGGATTTTATTAGTAGTGATAATAATTGTTTATTAAATATAGAAATTAATAATTATGAAGTTGATTTAGTTAGAAATATAATATATATGTTTTCATTATTTGTTAATGATATATTAGTGGGTGAAAGTTATAAAATGCATAAAGAGTTTTATCAAATTAATTTTTCACATAAAAGTAAGTTAAGTAAAATAATGAGTGAGTTTGGGGTATGTGAAATAAGTGAAGGAATAGTAATATTACCAGGTCTTAAAATAATTGAAATAGATATGGAAATTATTTGGAATATATGTTATGATAATAATGTTAAATGTATAGAAAGACTTTACAGGTATATTGGCATGCTTTGTGCAGATGAAGAGTTATTAAAAAAGTTAAGTAAGGGAGATAATTTATTAATGGAATTAAAAGAAGAAATAGTGGCATTTAATAAGGAAGGAAGATTTTTTATAACACCAGAAGAAGATGAAATAATGTATATTAATGCGATAAAAACTAGTTCTTTTGAAGAAGGTTAAGCTGAAGGTGAAAAAATTGGAGAAGCAAGAGGAGAGGAAATTGGAGAGGCAAGAGGAGAAAAGAAAGGTGTATTAAAAACAGCTAAAAATATGATTTTAAACGGATTTGATAATGCTATGATAAGTAAAATAACTGGCCTTAGTATAGGTGAAGTAGAAAAAATATGTAAGTAAAAATAGAAAAATAATCTTAAAAACTAGGTAAAAAAAGTCACTAAAACGCTATATAATTCATAACTTATTAATGAATAGATAAAGGAGTGGATTATATGTGTAATAATGACAATAATCGTAATAATTGTAATAACAATGATTGTACAAACTGCATAACAGAAATATTACAAATTATAAACGTATTACAATCAAATGCATGTCCAGATAATTGTTTAATATCTTGTGACAGACCAGCACTAGGAGGAGGATCAAACTGCATAATATGTAATACAAGACCTATTATGTTATATACTTGTTGTGGTAATGGAACACCTTGGAGTATGCCTACTACAAGAACAAATATAGATTGTAATGTAGATGGTTCATCTTGCTCTAACGTGTTCAGGGTAGAAAAAATAAACGGAAACTGTGCAACCTTTAGAGTACTCGCCCCAAACCCTGATACAACAAGTTTATATCCATATGTAGCTACTGATTCAATATTTACAATGGATACAGATTGCCTATGTGCAGTAAGATGCTTAACTGATACTTACGTAGAATGTGTTTAATGTTAAAGACGTGCAAAAAATATAAAGCACGTTTTTAATTTGTAAAAAAATTGATTTTATAAAATTAATATTGTAAAATATACGCCAGAAAAGGAAGAAGTAAAATGAATTATAAACTATTAAAAAAAGAGCTTGAAAAAGATAACTTTAATGAGTTAATAAAATATATTGATAAAAACTTTGGTGATAATGATAGTTATGATGAAATTATAACTTCTTTAGAAAATTTATTTAATTTACTATTAGAAATCAATTACGTTCCAAATACAAGATTTTGTGAATTACTAATAGAACAAAGTGAAAAAATAAAAAAAATAATGGAAACAATATACTTAGAAAAAAGAAAAGAAATAAAACAAAAAAAACACATAAACTTATTATTAAAAACTTATATAGATTATAAAAATGAAAAAAGCAGTCAATTAACAAGAAAAGAAGAATGTGAATTATTTGATAGATATCATAATGGAGATATTGAAGCATTAAACATACTAATAGAAAGAAATCAGGGATTAGTAAAAAAATGTGCAAGTAGAATTTCTAGTGATGAATTTGATTTTGATGATTTAGTTCAAGAAGGAAACTTAGGATTATTACTAGCGATAGAAAAATACGAAACATCAAAAGGAAATAAATTTTCTACATACGCACAAATGTATATCAAAAAAAGTATAATAAGGGCTATTCACAATAAGTCAAAAAATATAAGATATCCAGTACATTTATATTATGAAATAGAAAAATTAAAGAAAGCACAGGAAAACCTTTTAAAGCAAGGAAAGCCATTAACAATAGAAAACATATCAAAGGAAAGCGAATTATCTATAAAAAAAGTAAAGTTTATATTATCTCTTCCAACATCAATAAGTTTATCTTTAAAAGAAACAAATAAAAAATCTGGAGAAACTTTTGAACTTCAAGATGTTCTTCCAAGCGAAGATAATATAGAAGATATAATTATAGATAAAGATCTAAAAAAACAATTACTACGTACAATATATATAGCTAGACTAAGCGAAAACTTAACTCAAAGAGAAGAAGAAATAGTCCTTTTAAGAAATGGTTATTATGGTGAAATAAGAAGCCAAGAAATCGTTGCTAAACATTATCATGTCACCAAAGAGAGAATAGGTCAATTAGAAAGAAAAGCATATAAAAAACTAAAAAGAGCATCTATATATACAAGTTTAATATCATACATAAATGACGAATCTTGTAGCGCAATTAATACATATAATTACGCTGAAGATAAAATAAAATTAAGCGCATCAGGCATTATTATAGATATTGAATCATTAGAAAAAACTATTGAAATATTAACGCAAGTAGAAAAAGAAGTATTACTATTAAATCTAAATCAAAGAAAAATATATAGTATTTCTCAAATTTCAAATGGTCTTAAAATAACGTATAAAGAAGCACTAGAACTATCAAAAAAAGTATTAGACGCTTACAAAGAACAGCTTCAAAAGAAAAATATTTGCACAAAAACATTAAAAATAAATAAAAAAAAGAAGTGAAATAAAAATATATAGCGTATATATTTATTAGGGGGATAGAAATATCCTTGACAAAATAAATTAAAATTATTAATATTAAAAAAGAAAAGAGTAAAAAAAGAAAAGGAGAATAAATGAAGAATCTAGTTATAGTTGAGTCGCCAAGCAAAAGCAAAACAATAGAAAAATATCTAGGCAAAGATTATAAAGTATTATCATCAAAAGGCCATATCAGAGATTTGTCAACTACTGGTAAATATGGTTTAGGTGTTGACTTAGAAAATAATTTTAAACCTTCGTATATAAATGTAAAAGGAAAAAGTAAAGATATAGCTGCACTAAAAAAAGCCGTTAAAGAATGTGATTATTGTTATCTTGCTACCGACCCAGATAGAGAAGGAGAAGCAATAAGTTGGCATTTAAAAGATGCACTTGGAATAAAAGAAGATAAATATGGTAGAGTAGTTTTTAACGAAATAACAGAGCCTGCAATAAAAGAGTCATTTAAAAAACCAAGAAAAATAGATGAGGACCTAGTCCACTCTCAGGAATCAAGAAGAATACTTGATAGAATAATAGGATTTAGACTATCAAAATTAATGCAAAGAAAAACTGATGGAAAATCAGCTGGTAGAGTTCAAAGTGTAGCACTTAAATTAATAGTTGATAGAGAAAGAGAAATAAATGCATTCATTCCAAAGCAATATTTTACTATAGAAGCAGATTTTGTAGATTTTAAAGCGGAACTTGAAAAATATAGAGGTAAAAAAATAGAAATAAACTCTGTAGTGGAAGCAGATGAAATACTCTCAAAATTATCAAATGCATTTAAAATAGAAAATATAGAAAAGAAACTTAAAAATAAACAAAGCAAGCCTCCATTTACAACAAGTACTCTTACTCAAATGGCTTCAAGTAAGTTAGGTTTTAGTGCATCTAAAACAATGTCAATCGCTCAAAAACTATACGAGGGAATATCTCTTGAAAATGAAACAGTAGGACTAATATCTTATATGAGAACTGACTCAATAAGGCTATCAGACATATTTATAAATGAAACTAAAAAATATATTGAATCAAACTATGGAAAAGAGTATATTGGATACGCAAAAGAATCAAAAAAGAAAGAAAATATACAAGATGCACATGAAGCAATTAGACCAACATCTATTTTAAGGTCTCCATCTTTAGTAAAAAAATATTTATCTACTGATGAATATAAACTATATAATTTAATATATATAAGAGCTATTTCATCTCTTATGGCCGATGCAAAAGTAGAAGCATCGTCTGTAACACTAGAAAACTCAGAATATCAATTTAAAGCAACAGGTCAAATATACGTATTTGATGGATACTTAAAAACATATAAAGATTTTGAGGATGCAGAAGATATGATATTACCTGACTTTGAAAAATATAACTCTAATGTAATAGTATCAAAAGAAATAAAAAAGATAGAGCATTTTACAGAGCCAAAACCAAGGTTTACTGAAGCATCCCTAATAAAAGAACTAGAAAGTCTTGGAATAGGAAGACCAAGTACATACGCTAAAATAATAAGTGTATTAAAAGAAAGAGAATATGTAGAAATAAAAGATAAAAAGTTCTTCCCAACTGGGACAGGAGAAACAGTTACTGATAAATTACAAGAGTTCTTTAGTGAAATAATTAATGTAAACTATACAGCTAATATGGAAACAGAGTTAGATGAAATCGCAGAAGGAAAATTAGTATGGTATGAAGTATTAGATAAGTTTTATAAAGATTTTGATCCACTATTAACCATAGCTTTTAAAAATATGGAAAAAGATGCACCAGAAGAAACAGGCGAAATATGTCCAAACTGTAATAGCCCTCTAGTAATAAGAAAAGGAAAATATGGACAGTTTACCGCTTGCTCAAATTATCCTGAGTGCAAATACATAAAAAAAGAAGAAAAACAAATAAATGAAATTTGTAGCTGCCCAAAATGTGAAGGAACGATTATTGAAAAGAAAACCAAAAAAGGAAAAATGTTTTATGGTTGCTCAAATTATCCAAAATGTTCTTACGCTCTTTGGGATAAACCAACAGGCGAAATATGTCCAATATGTAACGAACTAATCGTAGAAAAGAAAGATAAAAAATACTGCCCTAATTGTACACAAAAGCAAAATAGCTAAAAAAAGTATGAAAAGTATGTAAAAATACTAGAAATAACTTGATTTTTAGGGTAGTTATGCTAAAATTAAAATGTAAGCATCACAAAATCATCGATGGTGCTAATAAAAAATATATGGGAGGTAATCAAAAATGAGTAAAACTGAATTAGTAGAATTAATCGCAGCAAAAGCTGGATTAACTAAAGCTGATGCTACTAGAGCATTAGATGCTACAATTGAAGGTATTACAGAAGGTCTTAAGAAAGAAGGTAAAGTTGCATTAGTTGGTTTTGGAACTTTCGCAGCTAAAAAAAGACCTGCTAGAGAAGGAATTAACCCTCTAACTAAAGAACCTTTAAAAATACCTGCAAAAACAGTTGCTTCTTTCAAAGCTGGAAGCAAATTAAAAGATGCTTTAAATTAATCAATTTAAAGAATAATTAACGCTACAATCGTATGTAGCGTTTTTATATATAAAAAAATATGATATAATATTAAATATGAAAACCAAATATCAAATACCTAAAACAATTAAAGAAATAATGATGACTATAACTAATAACGGTTATAACGCTTTTATCGTAGGCGGATATGTAAGAGATTTATTAATTGGTAAAAATGCATTTGATATAGATATAACAACTAACGCACCATTTGATATTCTAAAACGTCTTTTTAAAGGAAAAACATATAAAGAATATGGAAGCATTCATTTAAAAGTTAAAAGTTATAATATAGACATAACAACATTTAGAGAAGAACTAGAATATAAAGACAATAAACCAGTTAAAATAGCTTATACAAATAAATTATATAATGATCTACTTAGAAGAGATTTCACTATTAATACATTAGTTATAGATATTAACGGAAACTTACTTGATTTATTAGATTCAATAAAAGATTTAAATAATAAAACTATAAAAGTAGTAGGTAATACTTATGAAAGATTTGAAGAAGATAAAACAAGAATACTAAGAGCACTACGTTTTTTTAGTACACTAAACTTTAAATTAGATAGCGAAATAGAAAACTATTTAAAAGAAAAACCACATAATCTAAAAACTTTAAAAAAAGAATACATAAAAAATGAATTACAAAAAATATTTGAAAAACCAAATAAAGAATTTTTTGAACTAATAAAAAAATATAATCTAAAGCAATATTTATATATAAATTATGAAAAAATAAATCTAAGCGTATCATCATCATACTCTATATGGGCACAAATTGAAACCACTCTTCCCTTTACAAAAGAAGATAAATTAATAATACAAAGCATAAAAAAAATAATTTCAAAACAAAAAATAGAAAAAATAGACATATATACATACGGAGAGCAAATATCTAAATATGCCGCAGAAATTTTGAATCAAAATATTGATAATATAATTATTGATATGCCTATACGAACAATATTTGATATAGATATTACATACAACGAAATAATAAAAATCACTAAAACAAATAGTGTAAACAAAATATATAAAGACCTAGAAAAACAAATATTATATGATAAAATAGAAAATAAAAACGAAGAAATAAAAAACTATTTGAGAGGAAAATATGAATGATTTAAAAGCACAATTTAAAAGCAAAGATTTTTTAGTAAATGCAAACGTAATAAAAAACATTAGTAGTCTAGATATTACATTAGACGAGTTTTTATTATTTTTATATTTTACAAATATATCATTTGATTTAAATCTTGAAGATATAAACGAAAAACTAGGTTTTACAGATGAAAAAACATTTAAAACATTTAATAGTCTAATAAACAAAAAATATATAGAGATAAAAGTTTCAAAAAATCATGGTAAAGTAGAAGAAAAAATAGTTCTTGATACATTTTATGATAGATTAATTTTAAATAAAAAAGAAGAAAAAAATAATTCGGATATATTTTCTTTATTTGAAAAAGAACTTGGAAGAACATTATCTTCATTTGAATATGAAATAATAAATAAATGGCTTGAAAACAATATAAGCGAAGAACTTATATCTAAAGCATTGAAAGAAGCTATACTTAGTGGGGTAACTAACTTTAAATATATAGATAAAATAGTATATGAGTGGAATAAAAAAGGAATCAAATCAAAAATAGAAAAAGAAAAACCAATAACAGAAGAACTATTTGATTATGATTGGTTAGGAGAAGAAGATTAATGAAACTAAGTGAAGAAGATATAACAAAAGGATTACATTATTTATTTCCTAGTCCAATATGTGAATTAGATTATACACATGATTATGAGTTTTTACTATCAGTTATGCTCTCAGCACAAACAACAGATAAAAAAGTAAATGAAGCAACTAAGCCAATTTATGAAAAATATAATACATTAGAAAAACTATCAAAATTAAGTGAAATAGAAATTAAAGAGAAAATAAAAACAATAGGTTTATACAGTACAAAAGCAAAACATTTCAAACAAATAGTACAGACACTTATAGAATTAGGTGGAAAAGTACCAGATGATAGAAAAACACTAGAATCGATGCCTGGAGTAGGTAGAAAAACAGCAAGCGTTGTTCTAGCAAACTTATACAATATCCCATCTATGGCTGTAGATACACATGTATATAGAGTATCAAAACGTTTAGAAATAACAAAAGAAAAAGATGACATAATAAAAACAGAAGAAAAATTAAAAAAGTATTTTAAAAAAGATGACTGGAATAAAATAAACTCTGCACTAGTATTATTTGGTAGATACATATGCACTAGTAGAAACCCTAAATGTAAAGAGTGTCCATTCAATAACAAATGTAAAATAACAAAATAAAAACCTCATTTGAGGCTTTTATTTTACAACAACAGTTTGTGTAATAGTTTTACTAATATTTGTATTTGACATATGATCAAAACTTACAGAATAACTTATAGTATATGTTCCACTAGCACTAGTAATATCTTCAGGTGTTCCATTCCAAGTACTATCATCACTTTTACTTATCGAATTAGTTATAACACTTAAGTTTTTAATTTCACTTTTAATATCTATACCATTAAGTGTAATACTAGAGACATCGCTAGAACTTAATTCTTTAAAACTAGAGCCAACATTTAAATTAGTGGTTAAATTATTCATAGAAACTTCATAATTTTCCTCATTAGTACTTCCAGAAACATTGAATGTTAATTTAACTCCTTTAGAAGCATTAGTTTTAAATATAGAATAGGTACTCTTTATTAAAACTCCATCATAAGTACCATTATAATTAGACATATCAATAGTATAATTGCTATCAGCTGTCCATCCAACATAAGTGTTAGTATCACCGCTAGTTAAGTAAATAGCAAATCCAAAATCACCAATTTTCTTTTTATTATATGAAAGTCTTTCTTTTAAATATTGTTCCGCCCAGTCAGTATAACCATTATTAAAATATTTTGTAAGATACTCAGTATCAACAGCCGATGGAATACCAGGAGAAGTCCAAGATAGCTCTATATTATTACCATTTAATGTATAATTAGCATCAGTAGGATTAGATAGTTTAGAAAATCTTGTTGAAACTTCACTAGGCTCAGTTCCACTAATAAACAAATGTGTTTCAATCAAACTTTTAGGAGTTGCATCACTAGGTTTTTGAGCTGGTATGGTTTCCATTTCAACCTTAGAACTACTTATACCACCAGGATTCTTAAACTTAGTATTTTTGCCATATATTTTTTCAACGATAGCTTCTTGAATTTTAAATCTTTCAGTAGAAGCATGAGAATTAGTTAAATAGTATTTTTTCTTAACAGTATCTTTAGTAAGTCCATCAGTATAACCATACCATATAGCAACAGCATGATCTTTAGTATAACTACTTGTCCATGAATCAGGAATAACTCCACTACTTAAATTATACTTATCAAGTAAATTATCATCATAAGAAGTAGTACCTGTTTTAGTAGCTATCTGAGTACCTGAAACTCTAACTCTATAATTAGTCGCACTAGTAAGAATATTACTAATAATATAAGCGGTCTGAGGTTTCATAACTCTATTTTTAGATACGTCAACCTCATATATCTCTTCAGTCTCTCTATATTCAAGTTTAGTAAACGAATAAGGCTCTGTATAATATCCACCATTACCAAAAGCGGCATACGCAGCGGCTAATTGAACAGGACTCACGCCATTAAATGCTCCGATAGAGTAAGACTGAGGCAACACTTTAATTCCTTCTTCAGGTTCAATTCCAAGAGATTTTATAAACTTCATCTTTTGCTCATTTGTAGTAGCATTAAACGCTTGAAGAGCACAAGTATTTCTCGACATAGAAAGTGCATATTTCATAGTAACAAAACCTTTGTAACCTCCATCTACATTTCTCATGTATCCAGTTCCATACTTGGTTTTTTCATCAATACATGGAGAATATGTTCCCCAGTTTTCATATTCAATCGCAGGGCCATAATCTAAAATAGGTTTAATAGTAGAACCAGGATGTCTTTTAGTTTGACCATGGAACGTAGCAACATTAAGTGTCATCGCACTGGTTTTGTTTCTACCAGCACCAACCGCAAGTATAGCACCAGTTTTATTATCGATAACACCAACACCGACTTGAACTTTTTTATCTTTAAACTTATATGTTTTATAAAAATTATTAATTACATTTTGTTTTTTAGCATCCATAGTAGAATAAATAATCATAGGCACTTCATATGGATTATTACCAGTTCTATCTATTACTTCTTGAACAACTGTATCAATAAATCCAATATTTTCATCTATTGATTGACTTCCCTCAGCTAGAAAATCTTTAATTTCAACACTTGTTCCAGCTTCATACTCGGCATCAGTAATATATCCATGTCTTTTCATCAAATATAAAACAGTATTCTTTCTATCATTAGCATCATTAGGATTTATATAAGGATTGTATCCGTTAGGAGACTGAAACATACCCGCTATCATCGCAGCCTCAACAAGATTTAAATCTTTAGCATTCTTACCAAAATAATATAAAGCCGCTTGTTCTACACCATATATATTACCACCAAGACAAGGCGTATTAACATAAAACTCTATTATTTGTTGTTTATTATATTTTCTTTCAATTTTAAATACAGCCATATATATATCAGTAAACTTTCTTATAATACCAGCTATACCTTCAGAATCAAAACTAGTATAAGTAAGTTTAGAAAGTTGCATTGTTAAAGTAGAAGCACCACCAGCCGCTTGTCCCATTAATTGCCCAGCAGTAGCTTTTAAAAATCTAGGAAGATCAAAACCTTTATGTTGAAAATACCTAGAATCTTCTGTTGCAATAATCGCATCAATTAAAACCTCAGGAAGTTCATCATAAGTTAATTTTTCACGTTTTTCAACACCTAAAGTAGCAATCAAATTCTTATCTTTATCATATATAAGTGTAGCTTCTTTTTCATAAAGTTCTTTAGAATCAAACTCTGGAGCACTAGTTACTATATAATAACAAAACGCAACTCCCGCAAAAAACACTAGAATTGCCATAATAGTGATAAATATAAGTAACCAATACCATATTCTAATTTTCTTTCTTTTCTTTTTTTGCTTTTCAACTATATCATTAGATTTTTCATTTTTCTTTAAACTATTTTTTTTCATAACACTCCTTTAAAATATGCCTCATCAATCGCATCTAAATATTTAAGTCTTGGCATATAACTTTCTTTAATCAAAAAACCTTTTTCCTTTAAAAAATTATATTCAATAGATTTTCTTTCATTACGTTTAACAAAATCAATTAAATCTTCGCCTTTTAATAAATAAAACTCGTTATTCATCATAATTATTAAAAAAGCAATCCCACCATGTTTAATAACACCAGAAATATGTTTTAATTGATGTTCCTTAATATTATTTAGAGGAAAAGAAGTTTTACTTTGACACATCTTCGCATCAAACTCAATATACTTTCCTTTATAAATACCGTTATAATCAAGAGTAGATATATTACTATAAACAGCCTTATCAATTAAATGACCACCAGAAGGATAACTTACATTAAGTACTTTAATAGGAGTAGGCTTTTTATATATTAAGCATTTATCATTACTATTATAAAAAGTATTTGAATCATTAATGATATTTTCTAAAAACATCCCTCTATTTTTATATGTACTATTATTCATAAAAAATATCACCATAACAATTATACAATAATAATACATTTTTTTCCATTTATTTTACAAAAATTGTTTAAAAAAAGTATCAACTATGCTAAAATACATTTGAAAGGAATAAATAAAATATGAAAAAAAGTTTAATATTAATATTATTTACATTTATATGTTTTATAACATTTACTAGTGAAGTTTTTGCTGCTTCGTGTTGGGAATGCTATAATAGATATAACGGCAAAAATGAAGTCAAATACTATTGGAGTGATGGCAATCCAACAAAAAATGGTACTATAACAGACACGGTAATACTATGTGACACATCACCTTATGATGAAACCACATGTAAATCAAAATCAGGAACCTATAGCGGGTTTGATGAAGAAAAAGAGGAAGAAGATTATTTAAAAGAAAATCCTAGTTGTTATCAATTAGGAGGACCAAGGCAAAAATATAAATTATTTTGGGGAACTAGTACTGAAGCTGAAGAATACAGAAAGAATAATAGACAATATTCAACAATAAAACAAAAGAATATACCTCAATCCGAATGTCACGGAGAATATGATACTCAAAGTGAAGTAAATAAAATTGAAGATGCAAGCACAGGTGGAAACGGTGGTTCAGGTGGAACAGGTTCACTTCCAAATGTAGGTTTTGGTGAAGAAATGAGTTGCTCAGAACTTCTAGGCCCATCACTTACAAAACTAGTAAGCATACTTTTAGATGCATTTAAAATTGCTGCGATGATTCTATGTACAGTTCAAATGATGATGGCACTAATACCACCTATAACTAACAAAGATAGCGACGCATTAAATAAAGCACTAAAAAAATGTGTAACTCTTGCTATTATATTTGTTTGCGCACTACTAATAGATACATTTATAGTTGTTATAGGCAGATTATTTGGATTCGACCTATCATGTTTTAGATAAAAAAATAATATAATTTTAAGTGAAATATGTTTGATATTTCGCTTTTTATATGATAAAATAAAATGGCTTTAAGAAAAAAACATGTTTATTGATTTAATTTCTCTAGTGCCAAAGAGGTGAGAAATTAAAAAAGAGATAAGCAGAAGAAAATAACGAAGGAGAGTGAAAAATATGGCAGTAGTTGCTAAAAGTCATCTATTAGAAGCTGGTGTACATTTCGGACATCAAACTAAAAGATGGAACCCAAAAATGAAAGAATATATCTTTACATCAAGAGATGATATTCATATTATTGATTTACAAAAAACTGTAGAAAAAATAGAAGAAGCTTATGCCGAAATTCTTAAAGCATGTGAAGGCGGAGGCAAAGTTCTATTCGTAGGTACAAAAAAACAAGCGAAAGACGCTTCAATGGAAGAAGCAATTCGTTCAAAATGTTTTTATGTAACAGAAAGATGGTTAGGTGGTACTCTTACTAACTTTAAAACAATAAGAGACAGAGTAAAAAGAATGGTAGAAATTGAAGCTATGGAAAAAAGTGGTAAATTTGAATTATTACCAAAAAAAGAAGTAGCTAAAATTCAAAAAGAGTATAACAAACTAAATACTTTACTTGGTGGTATTAGAGAAATGGATAAACTTCCAAAAGTTGTTATAGTAACAGACCCAAGAGTAGAAGAAAATGCAATTAAAGAAGCAAAAAAATTACATATACCAGTAATAGGTTTAGTAGATACAAACTGTGATCCAGATTCAGTTGATATTTGTATTCCAGCAAACGATGACGCTGTAAGAAGTGTTAAAGTAGTTTTAGGAGTACTAGCAAACGCAGTATGTGAAGCTTCTGGTTTAGAATTAGTAGACTATGTTTCAGAAGAAGAAGTTACTGCAAAAACTAAAAAAATAGAAGTAGAAACAAAAGTAGTTGAACTTGATGATTTTGAAGAAGAAGTTAAAGAAACTGAAGAAATTGTAAATGTAGAAGCTGAAGAAGTTGAAGAAAAAACTGTTGATTTAACAGCACTAACAGTTACAGAACTAAGAAACTTAGCTAAAGAAAAGGGTATTAAAGGATACTCATCAATGAAAAAAGATGAATTAATTTCATCACTAAATTAGGAGGATTATTATGGATATTACAGCTAGTATGGTTAAAGACCTAAGAGAAAAAACTGGCGCAGGGATGATGGATTGTAAAAAAGCATTAGTTGAAACTAATGGAGATATGGATAAAGCTATTGATTACCTAAGAGAAAAAGGTATCACTAAAGCAGCTAAAAAAGCTGATAGAATCGCAGCAGAAGGACTTTCTAATATATATATTGATGGAAATAACGCTGTAGTAATTGAAGTTAACTCTGAAACTGACTTCGTTGCTAAAAACGCAGAATTTAAAGAGTTAATCGACAAAATAGGAAATGCTATTCTTGCTAGTGAAGCAGGCTCTATGGAAGAAGCATTAGAAATAAAAGTTGAAAATGACACAGTAAACGATTTAATAGTTAATGCAACAGCTAAAATAGGTGAAAAAATATCATTAAGACGTTTTGAAAAAGTTACTAAAAACGATAATGAAGTATTTGGTTCATACCTTCATATGGGTGGAAAAATATCATCACTTATAGTAATTGAAGGTGGAAACGAAGAAGTTGCAAAAGACGTTGCTATGCAAGCCGCAGCTATGAGACCTTTATATATGACAGTTGAATCAGTTCCAGCAGAAGACTTAGAACATGAAAAATCTGTTATAAAAGAACAAGTAATCAATGAAGGTAAAAAATTAGAATTTGCAGATAAAATAATCGAAGGAAGAATATCAAAATTCTATGAAGAAGTAGTTTTAACAAATCAAAAATTCATAAAAGATTCATCTCTAACTATTTCAAATTATCTAAATAATAATAATGCAAAACTAGTAAAAATGATAAAATACGAAGTTGGTGAAGGAATGGAAAAAAGAAACGATGACTTTGCCGCTGAAGTAATGAGTCAAATAAAAGGATAAGAGTGCTTGGTCACTCTTTTATCTTGCCTTAAAATAAAAAACTGTACTTTTAGCTAAAAATATGGTATAATATACGGCCAAGAAGGTGATACATATGTCAAAAATAATACTTCCACTTGAAATAGTTGATCGAAGAAATTTAAGATATGATCAAAATAAAATAGAAAACATCATGGAAGAAATACAAACTTTTTTATCAAAGCACCCAAATCTAAATAAAATAGATTTAATGAAACACATGCTTCTTTCACTTGAAATAAAATTTAACAACGCAAACGAAGGATATTATGACGACATAAGATTAATTGAAGATGTAGTATTAGATAAAGAAGATAAAACAAAAGTATCATATAACAAAAGAAGAAGAATAAGAAATCTTTATAAAGGATACAAATATATCTTAACAAATCCCAAAATCAATCCAGACAACTTAAGAGAATTAAATAAAATATTATCAAAAAATTTACTTACAAAAGAAGAACTTGAATCAATGGGAGAATATTATAGACTGGGTAAAGAATATATGTTCTCAAGTAGCGATATATCAGAAGAACCAAAAGAACTTTTAGATGCATCACATATAGAAAGATTAATGGGAGATTTATTTAACTTTATTGATAAATCAAATCCAGAATCAAATATAGAAAAATACATAATATCTCAAATAATACATTTTTACTTAGTTTATATACATCCTTACTATGATGTAAATGGAAGAACATCTAGAACCTTAGGAATATGGTATTTACTTAACAATAACGCATCAGAATATATAATATTCAATAGAGCAATAACATTAGATAAACAAAGTTATTACGATAAAATAAGATATGCAGAAGAATATGGAGAATTAACATCTTTCCTTATATACATGTTAGAAAACTTAAAATTAGAATTAGAAAAAGAAAGTATAATTCAAATGATTGAAGAAAACTCAAAAGAAAAGATAAGTGACCTTGATAGACAAACACTTTATAGTTTCTTATCAAATAAATCTCAAAGCACGCTATGTGATTTTTCAAACTTTTACGCTAGATTTAACGATAAAGAAAAAATAGGAGAAGTTTATACAAAAATGATAAAACCTCTAATAGAAAAAGATATTTTCATTCAAGGTAGAGAAACACAAAAAATGATAAACGGAAGCATGCATAACTTCTATTTTGGAATAAATAAAAACATAATAGATGAATCAAACATAAGTAGACTATCATTAAAAAGAAAAACTCTATAACAAAAAATAAAAATATGTAATTTTTTTGAAAAATGTCGGTTGAAATTTATTCAGAATTGTTATATAATCAATATTAGTCACGAAGGGAGGGTTGTAAGAATGACTCACGTAGATGTAAAAGATGGTAATATTGAGAGTGCTTTAAAACGTTTTAAAGTTAAGGTTCAAAGAAGTGGTACCCTTTCTGAAATGAAAAAAAGAAAAGAATACTCAAAACCAGGAATAGTAAGAAGAGAAGCTAAAAAAGAAGCAATTAAAAATGCTAGAAAACGTAGTAAAGCATCAAGAAAATAAAAAGGAGATAATTTTATGTTATATGAAAAATTAACTGATGACATGAAAAACAGCATGAAATCAGGAGATAAAGAAACTTTAAGTACTATAAGATTACTAAAATCTGCTATCGATTTATACAAAATAAATAATAAAATGGATAGATTATCGGCACCTACTGATGAAGTAGTAATAAACGTTGTATGCTCTACTATTAAAACACATAAAGATAGCATAGAAGAGTTTAAAAAAGCTGGTAGAGAAGACTTAATAGAAAAACTTGAAAAAGAAATCGAATACCTAAGTAAATATCTTCCAGAACAATTAACTGATGAAGAAATTAATAAAATAATTGATGAAGTATTTGAAGAAATAAAACCTGAATCTATGAAAGATATGGGTAAAATAATGAGAGAATTAACTCCAAAAATAAAAGGCGCAGCTGACATGACACATGTAAGCGCACTTGTAAAAAATAAATTGAATAACTAAACCACTTTATGTGGTTTTTTCTTATCTTTTTCTTTAAAAAAATGACATCAAATGTTATAATAAAAAAGAGGTAATAATATGAAAAGTATATATATACACATTCCATTTTGTAAAAAAATATGCACATACTGTGATTTCTGTAAATTCATTTATAATGATGAGTGGGCATCAAAATACTTAAATGCATTAGAAGAAGAAATAAAAACGCATTACGAAAATAACCTAATAGATACTTTATATATAGGTGGTGGAACACCATCAGCATTAAGTAAAACGAATCTAGAAAAACTTTTTTCTATAATAAAAACAATAAAACTAGAAGAAAAATATGAATTTACATTTGAATGTAATATAGATGATATATCAAAAGAACTTTTAGAAATACTAAAACAAAACAAAGTAAATAGAATAAGTGTAGGAGTGCAAAGTTTTAATAAAAAGAAATTACATTTTTTAGGTAGAAACCATAATAAAAAACAAATAAAAGAAAAGATAAAACTTATAAAATCGTATGGATTCGAAAACATAAACGTTGACTTAATATACGCTCTTCCCGGTGAAACACTTTTCTCTTTAAAAAAAGATATTTCAAATCTATTAAAATTAGAAGTGCCACACATAAGCACATATTCATTAATAATCGAACCTGGAACAAAATTAAAAATAGATAAAGTAAAACCAATAGATGAAGAACTAGATTATAAAATGTACAAAACAATTTGTAATAAACTATCAAAAAAAGGATACAAACATTATGAAGTTAGCAATTTTGCAAAACCAGGATATGAAAGTAAGCATAATTTAAGATATTGGGAAAATGAAGAATACTATGGATTTGGACTAGGTGCACATGGTTATATCAATGGAGTTAGATATGAAAATACAAGAAACCTAAACAAATACCTTGAAAAAAACTATAAACTAAATGAATTATTCCTGTCAAACAAAGAAAATATGGAAAATGAAATAATATTAGGTCTTAGAAAACTAGATGGAATAAACATCAAAAACTTTAATCAAAAATATAAAAAAGACATATATCAAGTATTCAAAATACAAGAAGCTTTAGATAAAAAAATATTAATACTTGATAAAGATAATATAAAAGTACCAGAAAACAAAATATACATTCTTAATGAAATAATAAACTTTATAATTTAAAAGCCCTTACAAAAAATGTAAAGGCTTTATTTTATTATTCAAAAAACTCTAAATTATTTCTAATCCTTTCATTATTAGGATTAATTTCTAAAGCTTTTTTAGCATTTAACTTAGCATTTAAATTATCACCAAGATTATAATAAGCTATAGAAAGCAAATCATAAACAGTCTCATCATAACTAAATCTTTCGTTAATATAACTCATAGGATTATAATCTATTTTTAAAGCATCATTGCAATACTTTATCACATCATTCCAATCATTAAGTAAATATTTTAAATTAGCCATTTCAATATAAGGATCTCTTAAATATGGGGCTTCGCTTATTGCTTTTAAAAGCCACATTTCTGCCTCGTTATATCTATTTAAATTGATATAACATCTAGAAATAAATCTCATCGAAGCACACCTTTCATCCTTCCAAGTAGCACTTTTAAGATTAAGATGCTTAATTAACGTATCAATAGACTCATTCCATTTCCCATAATACATATACTCTCTACCAAGATAATGCATATTCCTGTCATCTAACGGATCTTCTAAAACAGATAGCTCAAGTAGTGGCAAATAAGAACTTCTAGACTTAGAACTATCTGGATAATGATTAATAACCAAATCATCTAAAGTTTTATACTCTTCACTATAAGGACCAGTGTATGTTAATATTTCATGTACAGGATGAGTCCATTTATAACATTTATTCTTATGAATCTTGTTGGCATAAAAACTAACCAAAGGATTATCATTTTCATCAAGGCTCCAGTTATATCTATACCACAGCCTTGTAATACTATCGTTCCAAATAGAAAGAAGCTTATCTTTCCATCCTTCTACCATAACTTCATCCAAGTCAAGGCATATACATATATCTGCATCATCAGGAATCATCTTTAAAGATTCGTTTCTAGCCTCATCAAATCTCCATGGATTAATAGTTTTGAGCTTAACATTAACCCCATAACTTAATAACTTATTAATAGTTTCATCATTAGAGCCAGTATCTAAAACACATATATAATCCGCATCTTTTATAGAATTATACCATCTATCTACAAACTTTTCCTCATTCTTACTTATAGCATATACACATATTTTATAATTTTTCATAAATTATTTACCTAAGCAACAGGTCCAGTAGGTCCTTGAGGAATAGTTAAATTAAGAACAAAATTAGGTGAAGTACCAGTAATTGAAGCAGCAGCTTCTGTTCCAGGAGCTCCAGTAGTAACAGTACCAATTGTTAAAGTAGGTGTTTCAGCGTCAACCCCAGCAGGCCCAGTAGGTCCAGTCGCTCCGGTAGCACCAACTTCACCAGCTATACCCTGAATACCTTGAGGCCCAGTAGCTCCAGTGGCGCCAGTTGCTCCAGTTGCACCAGTTGCTCCAGTAGCACCAACTTCACCAGCTATACCTTGTATTCCTTGTGGCCCAGTCGCACCAGTTGCTCCAGTAGCACCAACTTCACCAGCTATACCTTGTATTCCTTGTGGCCCAGTCGCACCAGTTGGCCCAGTCGCACCAGTAGCACCAGTAGGCCCAACTTCACCAGCTATACCTTGTATTCCTTGAGGTCCA
>JAFQID010000015.1 GCA_017397685.1 Bacilli bacterium
ATAAGATTAAAAGTGAATATACGATGCGTGAAAAGGATGATAGTGAAAATATATATTCTAATAATATTTTGATTTATAAAATAGATATGGAAAAAATTGGAAAGCTGTGCTATACTAAAAATACATATGGCAAGTATAAATATTTAAAAATGATTACTATAGAAAATAAGGAAGACTTGCTTGATTATACGGAGGGTGATAGTATAATGGAAGAGTATGCTAAGGAGTTATTAAAGGTTAATGATCTTAATATTTATAATGATATTCTTACTAAGGAAGAGGATGATATACTTATAAGAGAGTCTGAGAAGTTATTCGCACGTGATGAGGGAAAAGAAGAAGGAATAGAAGAAAGAAATATTGAAATAGCAAGGAATATGTTAAATATGAAATTGGATTTAGAAGTGATATCTAAAGCAACTGGTTTATCTATAGAGGAAATTAAGGAATTAGAGAAATTAATGTAAATTGATATTTACATTTTTTTTATTAGGAAAGTAATACTAAATATTTCTTTTAAAAAAATCCAAAAAATATATATGTCATGTTTGAATAATAAACTTGTTTTATAAGAAGGCTACTATGATTATTTATAAAGTTTATAAGTTTAGAATGTATCCAAATGAAGATTAAACAACTTTTTTATATAATTAAAAAATACAAAAAATGGTTCAAAAAAAATATAATATATGTTAAAATAAATTAAATAGAAAAGAGGTACAAAGCGTGGGAAAAATAATTTCATTAGTTAATCAAAAGGGCGGAGTTGGTAAAACAACAACAAGTATAAACTTATCTAACTCACTAGGTCATTTAGGCAAAAAAACATTATTAATAGATTTAGACCCTCAAAGTAATTCTACAACAGGTTTAGGAGTAGATAGAGTAAAAATAAGTAAAAGTATATATAATGTGATAATGGGAGATTGCAAAGTAGAAGATGCAATAATAAAAACTCCATATAAAAACTTAAGCATAATTCCAGCTCTAATAGATTTAGCTGGTGTAGATATTGAATTAATACAAATAGGTGTTCAAGATAAAGAATTTAGAGTTACTGAACAACTAAAAAAAGCACTTCAAGAAGTAAGAAACAGATATGATTTTATAATAATTGATTGTCCACCAAACCTTGGAATATTAACAACAAATGCACTAGCAGCATCAGACTCAGTATTAATACCAATACAATGTGAATATTATTCACTTGAAGGAGTTAATCAATTATTACATACAATATTAAAAATACAAAACAATGTAAATCCAAACTTGGATATAGAAGGAGTACTTCTAACAATGTTAGATGGAAGAACATTAATTGGTTTAGAAGTAGTAGAAGATGTTAGAAAATTCTTTAATGAAAAAGTATTTAGTACAATAATACCAAGACTAGTTAAGCTTGTAGAGGCGCCATCACACGGAAAACCAATATTAGAATACGATCCAAAAAGTAATGGTGCGCTAGCATATCTTAACTTAGCGAAAGAGGTGATTGAAAGAAATGGAAAATAAAAGAAAAGCATTAGGAAGAGGTCTTGAACAACTATTTAATAATGAAAGCATATTTGTAAGTCCAGTAAATACTATTGAAGAAGTAAAATTTGATAATGACGATAAAAATGAAGAAATAATAATGGTCGAAGTAAAGGAACTAAGAAGCAATCCATACCAACCAAGACAAACATTTGACCAAGAAAAATTAGTTGAACTAGCAAATTCAATAAAAGAACATGGGGTAATAGAGCCTATAATTGTTACTAAAAGTATAAAAGGTTATGAAATAGTTGCAGGTGAAAGAAGAAAAAAAGCTTGTGAACTAGCAGGAATTGAAAAAATACCAGCAATTTTAAAAGAGTTTACCGATGAACAAATGATGGAAATTGCACTTCTTGAAAATATACAAAGAGAAGATTTAACCGCAATTGAAGAAGCGGAAGCATATAGTAATCTTATAAAAGCACTTAATATAACACAAAACGAACTTGCTGAAAAAGTAGGTAAAAGTAGAGTTTATATAACAAACTCATTAGGGCTTTTAAGATTACCAGAATCTACAAAAAATGATATACTACATGGATTCTTATCTCAAGGCCATGCAAAAGTACTAAGTAAACTAGAAAGTGAAGAAGAAATAATAAAACTTGCAAACAAAGTTAAAAGTGAACATCTATCAGTTAGAGCTCTAGAGGAACTAGCATCAAATCCAGAACTAAAAAAATCAAATATAGTTAAACGAAATAAAACTAATACATATTCTTATGTAGAAGATGCTTTAACTGAAACAATAGGTAATAGAGTAAAAATAAAATCTAATAAAATAATTATACCTTTTATAAACGATAAAGATTTAGAAAGAATATTAGATATAATAAAAGTAGAGATAAAAGTTGATTAATATGAAAAAAGATTATAAATTAGGAAGTAAAGTAATAATGAAAAAACCACATCCATGTGGAACGAACCTATGGGAAATTACAAGGATGGGCATAGACATTAAAATTAAATGTATTTCTTGTGGAAGAAGCATAATGATGGATAGGCTAGAGTTTGAAAAAAAACTTAAGAAAGTAGAGGAATTTTAATGATAAAAAAGAAAATTAAATTAAGTCCAATAATGACTTTTATAGTTTTAATATTTGCAACACTTTTAATAAGTGGTTTTTTGCATTTTATTAATGTACAATCTCAATATTCATCAGTAAATAAGGTGACAAACGAACTGGTTAATAACGTTGTTGAAGTAAAAAATATACTTAGCCCAAGTGGAATAAAACACATAGCAACAACAGCGGTAAGTAGTTTCGTAGAGTTTACTCCTTTAGCAACTTTAATAATCGTATTAATAGGTATTGGTATTTTAGAATCAACAGGATTTACAAAAAGTTTTTTTACTCTTATAACTAGAAATGCAAAGAAAAACACATTAACATTTATATTGATATTGATAAGCCTACTATTTTCAATACTAGGAGATATAGGATATGTAGTAATGCTTCCAATTGGCGCTCTATTATTTAAATATGGAAGAAGAAATCCTCTAGGAGGAATAATAGCATCATTCGCATCCCTTTCATTTGGAGAAGGAATAAACATACTACTCTCATCAACAGATAGTTCACTTTTAACAATGACAACAAATGCAGCTAAAACGCTAGATATAAATTACGAAGTTGGAATATTTTTCTCATTATTCATAATGACAGTACTATTAATAATAACAGCTTTAATATTTACTAAGATAACTGAAAAAAGAATTATGCCAAAACTTGGCAAATATGAACATACAGAAGAAGAGCTAGTATTAACAAACAAAGAATTAAGAGGATTAATAATTGGTATTGGTCTTGGAATACTTTATGCACTATTAATTATATACATGATAATACCTGGATTACCTTTATCTGGAGCACTTCTAGATCATGGAGCGGACAGATACATTGATATGCTATTTGGAAGTAATTCGCTATTTAATAAAGGATTCATATTTATTGTTACATTATTCTTTGTAATAATTGGTTTAGGTTATGGTTTCATGACTAAAAAGATAAAAAATAATAATGATATCGCAGAAAGCCTAGGACATTCCCTAGATGATATCGGTAGTATACTAGTGCTAATATTCTTCGCATCATTATTTATAAATGTATTTGAAGAAAGTAACATAGGTATAGTACTAACAGCGGCAATATCTAATTTAATTAGTTCATTAACATTTAACGGAATAGGACTAATCGTTATAGTCTTATTATTAATAATGTTGTGTAATATTTTCTGCCCAAGTCCAATATTAAAATGGAGTATACTATCAGCTAGCGTAGTTCCACTATTCATGAACTCTAGTATATCACCTGAATTTGCACAAATTGTATTTACCGCAGGAGACAGCATAACAAATGGAATAACGCCATTACTAACATTTTTTGTTATTTATATAGCATTTATGGAAAAATATAATCAAAAAGATACAATAACATTATTTGGAAGCATAAGATATATGATTCCATATGCATCAGCTTCAATGTTAATATGGTTTGTTGTATTAATAGGTTGGTATCTAATTGGACTTCCAATAGGTATTGGATCACTTCCGGGGGTAATATATGGCGCTTAAAGCAGGAATAATAGGTTTACCAAACGTTGGAAAAAGCACACTTTTTAATGCGATAACTAAAAAAAATATCTTAGCTGCTAACTACCCATTCGCAACAATAGATCCAAATGTTGGAGTAGTTTATGTACCAGATGAAAGATTAAACACATTAGCAAAAATGTACGAGCCAGATAAAACTATTGGTGCGCAGTATGAGTTCATAGATATCGCAGGACTCGTAAAAGGAGCATCTCTTGGAGAAGGACTTGGAAACAAATTCTTGTCTCATATAAGAGAAGTCGATGCTATCGTGCAAGTTGTAAGATGCTTTGAGGATAAAGATATAATACACGTTGAAGGAAATATAGATCCTCTTAGAGATATAGAAATTATAAATTATGAACTTATTTTAAGTGACCTAGAAATAATAGAAAATAGAATAGGTAAAATTGAAAAAAAAGCACAAACTACAAACGATAAAGAATCACTAAAAGAAGTAGAACTTTTAAAAAAATGTAGAGAAAAATTAAGTGAAGGATTAATGCTAAGACTAATAGATTTTACTGAATCAGAGCAAAAAATATTAAAACCATTTAATTTTATAACTAATAAACCTTTTATATATCTAGCAAACGTAAGTGAAGATGACATACTAGTCGGTTCTAACAAATATATAGATGAAGTAAGAGAGGTTGCACAAATTCAAAATGCAAGTATAGTCCTTATGTGTGCAAAAATAGAAAGTGAACTTACTGATTTAGACGAAGAAAGCAAAAAAGAATTTTTAAAAGAATTAGGGATTCAAAATAGTGCCTTAGATGAACTTATTCACATAACATACCATATGCTAGGTCTTGAAACATTCTTTACCGTTGGAAAAGATGAATGTCGAGCATGGACATTTAAAAAAGGTATGAAAGCACCAGAATGTGCTGGAATTATTCATACAGATTTTGAAAAAGGCTTTATAAAAGCTGAAGTAATGAGTTATGAAGATTTAATAGAACATGGTAGTGAACTTAAAGTGAAAGAAGCTGGAAAAGCAAGACTTGAAGGGAAAGAATATATAATGCATGATGGAGATATATGTTATTTTAGATTTAATGTAACAAAATAAAAAGTTTGAATTTGATGAACTGCACCCCATAGAGTAGATGTCATAAAAAAAGTCAGTTCAAGAAAAATGTGTTAAAATACACTTCCGAAAGGAGGTGTATTTTTGTGGCTTCAAAAGGTCAAAAATTTCAAAAATGGGACGAGAGTCTAAAAGAAGTAATTATTGAATTGTTAAAAGAAGGCCATTCATATCGAGAACTTGCTAGAAAATATAATTTGCCCAAAGGAACAATTTCTACATGGCAACAAAAATTATGGCATCCAGAAAAATATCCAGGTCAAGGTCAAAAGAAAGGTAAATTAAAAGAAGAAAATCTAACAAAAGAAGATTGGAAGCAAAGATATGAAATATTAAAAAAATACCAGGCCTTCCTCAAGGCACAACGAGAGAGAAAGTAACGTTTATAAATTTATATAGAAGTAATTATAAACTTACTAACATGTGTGCCGTACTTAATATAAGTCCTAAAACTTATTATAAGTATAGAAATAAAGAAGATCCAGATTATTATGATTATTTAATAATAAAAGAAATATTTGATGATTCTAAAGGTACATATGGATATCGTAGGATTGTTGAAGGTCTACTCCTAAAATATGGTGTAGTTATGAATGGAAAGAAGGTTTTAAGAATAATGAAAAAA
>JAFQID010000016.1 GCA_017397685.1 Bacilli bacterium
ATATAATACAGGGTGGTGTACGGCTGGAGAATCGACAGCTAAAAGTCAATTATCTATGGGAGATTTTTATGTTTATTATACGCTAGATGAAAATAATGAGTATAAAGTACCAAGAGTTGCGATAAGAATGGAAGGAAATGAGATTGGAGAGATAAGAGGTATAGCTAAAGATCAAAACATAGAATCAGATATGGAAATGATAGTTGAAGAGAAGTTAAAAGAGTTTCCTGATAGAAAAGAGTATTATAAAAAAGTAAGTGATATGAAGATGCTTACTGATATATATAAAAAAAATATGAATAAGGAAGTATTAACTAGGGAAGAAATTAAGTTTTTGTATGAAATAGAAAACAAAATAATAGGTTTTGGATATGATAAAGATCCTCGAATTGAAGAAATAAAGTTGGGTAGAGATATAAAATATGATTTATCTTGTGTATTTGATTGTAAGAGAGAGCAGATTGCTTTATCAGAAGAGGAATTAACAGAAAAAACAATTTTTTTGTATAATGATTTGAATTTATATAAGGATCTTGTTTATGCAAATGGAATTATGTTACCAAAGTTTGTAAAAGGTTCAGTGAATCTATCTAATTTAACAAGTGCAGAAGGTTTAATATTACCGGAGAGTGTAGGAGGAGATTTAGATTTATTTTATTTAAAAAGCGCTGACGGTTTAAAATTACCTAAAAGTATTAAAGGTGGTTTATATTTGAATAATTTAAAAAGTGCAGAAGGTTTGATATTCCCACAAAATATAGGTGGATTTTTAAAATTAACGAGTATAAAAAGTGCGGATAATTTACAATTACCACAAAGTATTGGAGGAGATTTAGTTTTATCTAAATTAACAAGTGCAGAAGACTTAGAATTACCTGAAAGTGTTGGCGGTAATTTAGAATTATCTAGTTTAACAAGTGCAGAAGGTTTAAAATTACCTCAAAGTATAGGAGGAAGTTTATCTTTGTTTGCTTTAACTAGTGCAGAAGGTTTAAAATTACCACAAAAAATAGGAGGTTACTTAGATTTATCTGGTTTGACGAGTGCAGAAGGTTTAATATTACCGGAGAGTGTAGGAGGAGATTTAGATTTATTTTATTTAAAAAGCGCTGACGGTTTAAAATTACCTAAAAGTATTGGAGGAGATTTAGATTTATCTAGCTTAAAAAGTATTGATGGATTAGAATTACCACAAAAAATAGGAGGTTACTTAGATTTATCTGGTTTGACGAGTGCTGAAGGTTTAAAATTACCTGAAAATATAGGTGGAAATTTATCTTTATCTAGTTTAACAAACGTTGAAGGATTAGAGTTTCCACAATCGATTGGATCTTTTGGCAATGGAATATTACATATTGAATCTATAAATGTTGAAGATATAAATAATTTGAAAATACCTGACAATATAAATTATTATATTATTTTTAAAAATGCAATGGTTACTTCTAAAAATATTGATCGGTATAGAAATAAGGGAATTGTTAGGAAATAGAGTATTAATTATTAATTACTTTATTTTTTTATAATATAAAAAAAATATGAGTAGAGTTTAACTCTGTAATTATAAAACATTAATAATTCAAAATGAAAAAACTTTGTGAAAATTAAGAGTTTTTTCATTTGGTTGAAAAAACTTTACAAAATTGATATCATATTGTATAATGTTTATGGTGATATATATGATAGAAAGAAAAGAATATTTAAATTTTTTATTGAAATTAAAAGATAAGAAAATAATTAAAGTTGTTACAGGTATAAGAAGATGTGGTAAATCTACTTTATTTGAATTATATAAAAAATATTTATTAGAAAATAATGTTAGTAAAGAGCAAATAATAAGTTTTAACTTTGAAAATCCAGATGATAATAAATATGATAATTGGAGAGATTTATATAATGCTATAAAAAGTAAAATGGTTTGTAATAAAATGAATTATATTTTTTTAGATGAAATTCAGGTAATAGATAATTTTGAAAAATTAGTTGATGGTTTATTTATACAGGATAATGTAGATATATATATAACAGGATCAAACTCATATATGTTATCTGGAGAGTTAGCAACATTTCTAACAGGTAGATATATGCAAATTCATATGTTACCATTATCATTCAAAGAATATGTAAGTAATATGGATTCTCTAAATGAAATGAAAGAATATCAAAATTATATAGAAAATGGTGGATTTCCTTATTTATTATCTCTAAATAACGATAAAGAATTAATAAGAAATTATTTAGATGGTATTTATAATACAGTTTTATTAAAAGATGTAATATCTAGAAATAATATAAAAGATGTTATGATTCTTGATAGTGTTATAAAGTTTGTATTTGATAATATAGGTCAATTAGTTTCTACAAATAAGATAAGTAATACATTAAATTCTAATAACAGAAGAAATTCAGTAAATACAATAGAATCTTATTTATCAAATTTACTAGATAGTTATATAATATATAAAGCATCAAGATATGATATAAAAGGTAAAGAATATTTAAAAACAGGTGATAAATATTATGTAAGTGATTTGGGTTTAAGAAAATATTTATTAGGCGAAATAAAAGATTTAGGTAGTATATTAGAAAATATAATATATTTGGAATTGAAAAGAAGAAATTATGAAATTTATATAGGTAAAAATGGTGATAGTGAAGTTGATTTTGTTATAAAAAATAATGAAGGATTAAAATATATACAAGTTGCTTTATCAGTTCGTAATGAAGAAACTTTAAAAAGAGAATTACATTCACTACAAACGATAAATGACAATTATCCTAAATATATAATAACTTTAGATTATGATAAAGTATCATATGAGGGCATAAAACAAATTAATGCAATAGATTTTTTATTAGGAAGAGAAGAAATATAACAAAAGAAAATTATAAAAGTTTAAGAAAAAAAGTTAAAGAAATATAATATATTTTATGTATAATTAAGGGTGAATTAATATGAATAATGAAAAGAATGTTATTGCGTTTATTGATAAATTATATAAAAATTTGTATTTAGATGAGAAAGTTATTCATCATGGTACGGGTAATAAGTATGATAAGTTTGAGAATATTGATGTTTATTTAAGTAGGCTAGAGAGTGTACATGATAAAGTATCTGAAACTGGAAGACATAAAGAATATTTAAAGAAATTATATTATGATAGGTATGTAATTAAGGAAGAAGATATTCCAAATAGTTATTATGAACATCAAAAGCA
>JAFQID010000017.1 GCA_017397685.1 Bacilli bacterium
ATTAAATTATACATAGATTATTATAATAATGAAAGACCAAGTTATGCATTAAATTATAAAACCCCAATTCAATATAAAATTGAATCAGGGTTCTGAAACATTCTTTTTATAAAATGTCTACATTTAGTTGACTAGTCTAATATAAGGATTCTTTTAAAATGTGATATAATTATTATAGGAGGTTATAAATATGTATTCTAAATATGAAGAAATGAGTGTTATGAAACAAGTAATTGAAAACTATGCATATAATCAAAAGTTGAAATATGAGTCCATTATCGCTAATTTAAAAGAGAAGTCAAATAATTTTTCACTAAATATCAATAGCAATAGAGTTAATCTAGAAATAAGTTCATTACAAACTAAAGTTAGTTTATTATCTGATTATCTTAAAGATTATCAAAGCGCTTTATCAGTTGTCAGAGAATTTAATAAAGCTATGATGTATTATGAGCAAGCTTATTCTCTAAAACAATTGCTACCAGGCGAGATAGCAGATCAAAAAGTAAAAGAAAGTAATAGAATATTTCATGATATTAGAACTCAAAATCCAGAATATAAAAGAATAATAGACGAGATAGCATATGATTTATTTATTTCACATGATCCACATCTTGATGGATTAAAAATGGACTTTGATGCTAAAGCAGAAAGTTTAGAGAAAGATTTTAGTGCAGGTAAAATAACAAAAAAACAACTGATTTATTATACTAATATGTGTTCATCTTTATCTCGAAATCCTGATTATATTGAATATATGAGTCAATTTCAACAACAAGAAAATCAAGGTATGCATATATAATTATATTGTTACTGTACTGTAAGAAAGTACAAAATGTGAAAAATAAAAAGCAGAATAATTGGAAGATATTTTGCTTTTTTGACCTTTTAATATAGTAAGTATGCATTTTTGTTATAAAAATCGATTAGTCGTATATTTATTATGGTGCCCTTATGGTAGGAGTAGAACAACTTTTAAATAACTATTTTTTCTTTTTATACACCAACACTGCATCTTTACTACCATATTCACAGGAACCAAAATCATTAATATTACTCACTTCTAATATTTGATAATTGTTTTCAAAAACAGAATAATTACTATCACAACTATTTTTAAAATGAATACCTCTATATTCTCCATTATCAATAAAATGATATATATAAGCCGCTAATATTTCACCGTTTATATTTAACATTGATGCTAATTCGTTTCTGACAAACTTATCAAAACGGTCTGAAGGTGTGTGTAAATAATCTGCGATATTTGATAACAATATTTTATCGTATCTTTCTGAAAAAATATGAGGTATATCTAATACATTAGCATATTTGAAATTTATTATACATTTTTTTAAATTTTGTTTAGTTTTTTCATACTCACTTTTTTCATACATCCATTGATTTCTTAGTTTACTAGTACAAAATGGAATATGATGCATACAAAATTTTCCTAACAATCCACATTCTATACAACTGTGTTTATTTCTCGAAAGATTTTCACGATATAACTCTTCCCAAAAAAAATTATAAGGTACTGGAAAATAAGATTTTATAAGTGAAAATATTTCATATTCTTGAGTTTCACTGCGACTTGCAATGCTTAATTTATTAAAATATTTAAAATAGTCTTCATAATCAAAGGCTAGTATAAATGCTATTCTCAAATTTAAATATGGGAAAGTTAATGGATTAATATCAAAAGAATCTATTTTAATTACACCTTTATTAACTAAATTTAGAATGTGATCTCCACTTGAACACACAGTTAAAACTTTTTTTACTTGTTCCCATTCCATTAATTCAAAATATTCTTTTATATTCTCTGTAGTTCCAAACCAAACTTTGCTATATTTTTGGTCAACAAATTTATCGTCAAAAACAAATTTTTTTGCTGCTATAATACTTTTTTCAATATTTTCCATATTACCTCCACAATTTAACAACTATATTACACAAATTGAGTATGTCCATATGCAAGTGTGTTTACCAAATTGGCGAAATCCAATTTATAAATTGTTAGTTATTATAGCATAAATTCATTTATTTTAAAACTCGAACAAAAAAAGTTCGAGTTTCCTATCAATCTGGTGCCAAATGACTGAATTGAACAGTCCTCTGATGCTTACCATGCATCTGTTTTACCACTAAACTAATCTGGCGTCAAATATATTTTATCAAATAAGTTTTTATCTATCAATTATTAAAGTATTAATATTTTATTTTTTTACATAATATTAATGTGATTGTTATGAGTAAAAAGAAATTAAAAGTATTAGGTGTTATTTTTGCGTTTGTTTTATGTTTTGCACTTCATTTTTTGTATGATTTAATTCCTTGTTTTATAACGAGTATTATAGCTCCGGTTAATGAAAGTATATGGGAACATATGAAGATACTTTTTACTAGTATTATTATTTCAGGAGTTATTCAAAAAATTATTTTGATGAAAAAAAATATTAAGTTTAATAATATTTGCTTTTCTAATTTTATTGGTGCACTTTTTTCTATTCCTATATTTTTATTGATATTTTTGCCTATAAATAATTTAATTGGAGAAAATATTGTTGTTAATATTACTTTAATGTTTATAGTCATTGTTATTTCTCAGTTAATATCTTTATTTATTATGAATAGACAAGATTATAAGTTTGAAAAATTAGCTATTTTATTTGTAATTATGGTTTATATAGTATTTGGTTTTTTAACTTATTATCCAATTAAAAGTGATTTGTTTTTAGATAAAACTAATAATAGTTATGGAATTAACAAATAAAAAGGATTAAGAATTGATTTATATTTTCATTTCTTATGTCCTTTTTATTATTTTATTTTTTTCTGAAGGATTTTACTTCACTTATCCAATATGCAATTTTTAGAGTTCTTAGCTGGTAAATTATAACATAATTTTATTTTTATATTTAGTTAATTACTTAAAAGTATTATAATGTGATTCAAGCTATTTGAATTATTACGAGATGAGCAGAAACAGAGTTAGTTCCACCCGCTAAAGGTGTTATAGTAAGTGCAGCAGCATTTCCAGTTGGATTTCTTACTGTTAATATCGAATTAATTGTTGTTGTGTCTACAAGAAACATACCAGAAATATCGCTAGTTCCTGTTGCTCTACCCACAACTGTATATGCTAGTGGTGCTCCGTTTAAAGTTAATTCTAATTGTCCTGCTTCAGAAACGGGAACGTTAAAAAATATTTGATAGGTTCCAATTTCTGATAAGTTAAATGATCTAGCTCCTGTTCGAGTGATAGATACACCACTATTTGGGTCATCTTGCGGAAAACTTACATCTGTTCCTGTGCAACTGTTGCAGCATTATCAGGTGGCATTAATGCATAAAAATCTGCATAATTTAGTTCTTCTCCTGGTGAACCAGCAGGTCCGGTTGGACCAGTTGGACCAATAACATAGCAATATTGGCAACATTGATTACAATCTGTATTTTGACATTTTGATTTGTTAATAAACATTCTATCTATTTCACTATCACATTTTCTTCATTTTTATTTACCGAGAAAAAATCTTTATTCATATAAACCTCATACTAATTATTTATTATATTTGTAATATTATATAAAAAAAATAATTACTATAAATAATTAAAGAACACAACTAATAGAAATACTGGACGTTAATTTTTTCATAAATTATAATAAAAAAAGGGACTTAAGTCCTTTTTTAATGATTATTTGTTTTCTTTTTTATACTTATGTAATTAAATATTTGAAGTATTTCCCTTTTTATATTATAAACATCTTCATAAAGAAAAGTTAATGTGTCATCTTCTGTTATATTTTCTTTACTAGAATCATAGTTTTTTACTTTTAAATCAGATTCCATATTTAAGTCATGACTAATTGTTCTTAGCATTTGACCTATCATCATAAGTTCATTGCTCATTGCATTTCTTTTTTCAACGATGTCTAGTTTATTATATGCTATTAATAATTCTTCACTCATTTTAATCTCCTATATCCAATGTTAATGTATTACTTTTTGCTATTTTCATTGATGCATCTCTTATGTCTTTTTCTTGTTGAGCTTTTAATGCTTCATTAAATTCTTTTAAGTTTCTTTCATTTAATTCATCTATAAGTTCTTCTTTTTTATCTAACTGTGTTTGTTCTTTATCATTAATATTTTCATTTATTTTTTCAAGATCTTTTATTCCATATTCTTTAATGTATTCAGCGATGATTCCTGGGATTAATCTATCAATTTCTTTTTTAACTTCACTGTAGTTATCCGCAAGTACATTGTTATCTTTTATTTTTGTTATGCTTAATTCATTGTTTTTGTTTGGATATAACTGATATGTTATGTCATTAGCACTATCTCTTATTATTACTTCTTTTTTTTCTTCTTCAAAATATACTTCTTTTCCATCTATCGATGATATATTTTCTGTTCCATATTTTTGACCATCTAGTGATATATTTATAAATACTTTATTTTCAGGATTAGATTCAAAATAACAATGATTAAAATCTTTATAAAATATTATTTTATCTTGTTTTTTTGTTAGTTTGTTTTGAACATAAAAGTGTGTATCATCTTTTGTTACAGTATAACCACTATAATTAAATATTCTTCTTAGATTGTATTCCATCTCTTTTGTTAATTTATCAGCATCATATAATACTTCTTCTAGTTCATTTTCTTCTATTTGTTGTTTATCTTTTTTAGGTTTCTTTTTTGTGTTTTCTTTTGTGCTTGTTATTTGTGGTGAATGTTTGTTTATTAAATCCGCTATTTCTTGTTCATTTAGTAAATCTTTTGAAATACCTTTCTTATCTAGTTCTAAAATTAGTTCTTTAATTAAACTTTCATTATTTGTTTTATCGTATGATTTTTTTTCTAAAATAGATAAGATTTCATCTATTTTATCCAATCCAATTTTTAAAGTAGTTTTTTCTAAAATATATTCTTGCAGTTTAATATATAAGTTTAATTTTGACGATTCGCTTTTAATATTTAAAAGTTCTTCTGTAATGTTTTTGTTCATAATTACCTCTTTTCTATATTTAATTATATCAATTTGTAACGTTTATTAAAACATTTTATTTCAGTTTTTTATTTTTTATAATCATCTCTTATTTTAGAGTATAAATATTTATCATAAAATTGATTGTTTTTATAATATGATTTTCGCTTTATTCCTTCAAAAGTCATTCCTGATTTTTCCATAACTCTTCTTGAGCCTATATTATCAAAAGTGCATTCCGCTGAAACTCTTTCATATCCTACTTCATTTATTAAGAAATCAAGTACTTTAATAACCGCTTCTGACATGTATCCTTCATTCCAAAAATTAGGATGAATACTGTATCCTAATTCACAATGAAAGTAGTCATCTTCTTAATGATGAACATTTATTCCACCAATAGGAATATTTTTGTCTTTTTGCCAAATAGTCCAACAATATAAGGTTTTAGGATATTCCTTTTCATTTATTAAAAAATATTCATTTTTATTAAAATTAACCCAATTATATTCTTTATGAAGCGTTAAAGATAATGTAGTTTTACCTGCCCGTTTATTTCCACCTATTATTATGACTTTTCCCATTTTTTTCTACTTTCATTTTTTTCACTTATAAGTTCAATTAAATCATTGAAGTTTTTAATTATATTTTCGTTTTTGTAATATAAATCTATATATTTTTTTACTGATACAAATCCTTGCTCTTCTTGATTTTTAAGTGCCCAAGATAGATATTCTTTCCCATATATTTTTGAAGCAAAAATTATTTCAATAATTCTCGCCAGTAATTCTTCAGTGCGACTGTCTTTATAACATTTATCTACTTTATCATTGTTTTGAATATTTAATTTTTTGTCAAGTAATGATTTTTTGATATATGGATGAGAAACTTCATGATATATTTTTGAAATTAAAGTTCCGGTTATTCTGTATTTCTCTAGTTTCGAATTATATTTTACTCCTAAAATACAATAAGTATTATCTGTTGATAGCCCAAATCCTCCACTGATAAACATAGATAATATAATTTCTACTTTTCCTAAATCCATATCATAAAATTCTTTTAAAGATGTTAAATCAAAATTTTCTAAATATTTATCATTTTTTATGTCTTCTATAATCCTATTTTGAATTACTTTTATTTTTTCAAACCAATGTTCAAATGCATTAATATTAATAAATGACAAATCTTTTTTATTTAAAATATATTCTGCTTTTTTATGATATTCTCCTATTTGTTCTATTCTATCTTTTACTTCTTGAGAAATATTATTTAAATAAATATTATAAAATTCATCAAGATATTTATTATTTTCTTTTGTATTATATTGTTTTATATTATTTTTTTCTCTATTAATGCAATAATCTAATCCATAAATTAATTCCATATAAACATCAAATGAAAAGTTCATTTTTATCACCATAAATATTTTACCAAATTTCTAGCGAGAAGTCATCCCTAACATAAAAGTAGTTGTTGAAAAAATTATTGAAATATATTAATATCTTATAATATATTGCACATATATTAATTTTCTTAATTTTTTGTTATAATATTTTTATCAAAGGAGTTTTATGAAATTTTTTATAAAGGAATCAAAAATATATAGTTTGGATTTAAATAAAGATTACAATTTATGTTTGATATCAGATATACATAATACGAAGTTCTCTTCTTATAAAGTTTGGAATGAATTAATACTTAATATTCAAAATATTAATCCTGATTATATTATAATTGCAGGTGATATGATTTATAATGCTGATGACTTATATAATATTAACACTGTTAAAAAATTAAATTTTTTATTACATGGTTTAATAAAAATAGCACCAGTAATTGCCATTTTTGGTAACCATGATTTAAAAGATGGTTTAAAACTTAAATATAATGATATTTATGAATATTTTAAAAACTTTGAGAAGGAATCAAATAATCGATTTATTTTATGCAATAATAATTGCTTAACTTTTGAAGATTTAACTTTTGTTGGAATATCTCCTACTTATGAGGCTTATTATCCAGCATACGAAAAGGACTGGATAAAATTATTTAATGATTGTTTTACTGAGGATTTAAAAATAAATAATGATAATAGTTTCAAAATATTAATTACACATTCACCTTTAACATTATATAAATTTGAAGATATTAACAATTTTTCTATTTTAGATAATAAGGCTAAAGTTTTTCTTAATAATATCAATCTTTTTCTTTGTGGTCATATACATGATGGTTTAATACCTAAGTGGTTACAAAAATTAAATATTATTGGTGATTTTGGTATTATGTTTAGTGAAGGAAATAAAATTAAAGATGTAATTGTTAAAAAAGTCAAGTGTACTCGTGAAATGAAAGATTTTTTAAATGGGAAATTAATAGTTTCAGGTGGAATTATTAAATGTGGACAACCCAATCCTATTTTTGGTACTATTGATAAAGTTTTAGCTAAAGATATAAATGTTATAAAGTTGATAAAAAAATAGAGTTTAATAGAATTATAAACATATAGAATAAAACTACTTTTGATTTATATGAAAGTAGTTTTTATATTTATCTCAAAAAGTTCGAGTTTCCTATTAATTCGGTGCGATTACAGAGCCTATTTTGAACTCTTGCACAAAAGTAGAATTGATAAATATTAAATCTATATTAATTATAACATAGTTTTTATAAATTTTAACAAAAACTTGCAAAACAAAAAAAGGGAGATAAGCTCTCTCTAAATTGGTCCTTCTTACAATTACATTATATTACCATTTTAAAACATTTTTTAGGATAATGCAACGACACGTTTTAAAAAGAATGAAAAATTATTTTTTTTTTGCAAAAGATTTTTGAACAACAGTTTGTAATACTATTTCTTTATCAGGTAATTCTACGAATTCAAACCCTGTAGTTTGCCACCCTTCATTTGGGTTATATATTCCTTGTGCTAATGAATTAACATTATTTTCAAGTTCTTGAAGGTAATCAATTGGTTTTGGTGTTCCATCATCTTTTATATATGTTACATATAACCTTTGCAAATTACTATTTTCTCCACGTTCTTCAAGTGGTATATCTAATTGTATCTCACCATTTTCTAAGATCGTTATATCTAACAATCCTAAATTAAAATTTTCATTTTGATTATATTCATTTAAGACTACTCGTATAACTTGTTTTAATTCGTTGCTATCTTTTACAATTTTAGTTATATTATTCATTATATCACTCCTTCTAGAACTATTTTACCATACTTTTATTAAAATTTATCATTTTATCTTTCAAAATCATCAAGTTTTCCTCGATTATTATCATAATTCTCTGAAGATTCATAAATATCATACATTTCATCAAATGTTTTCATATCAATTATATCTTTATTATAAAGCTCATTAGCAACATCCATATATTGCTCTCTTTCTTCTTTTTTACCAAATAATTTATTTTTAATAAGTTTTATAATTTCTAAAAATTTATTTTTCCAATAATTTATTAAATCATTTAATTCACTTTTATCTTGTTTTAACTTTGTAATATCTTCTTTTTGTTTGTCTATTTTATCTTGTTTTGCTTTAACAGATGACTCTAAACTTTCTATTTTTAATTTTTGCTCGTATTTAATAGTTTCTAGTTCTTCAATTCTTTCTTGATTATCTTCTAAGTCTTCTTTTACTTTATCAAGTGAGATAGTAAAATTTGCTATATCTCTTACATTTTGATTTGTTTTATTTACTTCTTCAATATAATCTAATAATACCTGCTTATTCTCATTTGATATTACTGAATTGTTTTTATTTAAAGGTTGTTGTTTTAAATTAGTTAATATTTCCTTAACTTCATTTGATTTATTATCTAACGTTTTAGTTTTATTATTTGCTTGTTCAATAAGTTTTTGATGGTTATCATATTCATTAACAAGTTCATTATAATGTTCCATTTGTGAAACTTTATAGTCTATATTTCTACCTTTTTTCTTATCTTTTAATTTTGAATTTAATCCATAAGTTTTATTATAAGATTTAATACAAGTTTTTCTCATTTCTTCTTGAATAACCTTTAATGAGTCTTTTGTAAACATTGAAGTTTTTCCAACTTGTTTTTTCATACCAGTTTTAGAGCAGATTCGTCTCTGGTGCCTGTGAAGAAGGAGTCGAATAACTTTTCTTACAGCATTAATAGGTAGTAATAACTTACTAACAATTACAAGTATACTACAAAAATCATAATTTGAAATAAAAATTTTGTATAATTATGCAAATATTATTAAAAATATGTTATAATTTACATGAATGGAGGAATTTTTGTGGATAAAGATTATTATGTAATTTTTAGTTTTAATGATAATGATAAATTGCTATTTGTGGAAAAGCATGAAAAAGATGATACAATTTTAAAAGTTAAAACATATTCTGAGTGGTTAGAATATGCTAAATCTATTGGATATGAAGTTGTAGATATTTCATTATGGAAATATGAAAATTACGAAGAAAAATGTTTACAAGTTCAAAATTACAATAAAATGTTAAAAAAAGAGGTTGGCTCAACGGAAAAAGGAGAAATGGCTTATAGAACTTGTGATGGTCAAGCAGCAAATACCATGGAAGAAGTTATGCAATATAATAAAACTTATTGTGAGAGAGGTTTTTCAAAAAACGGAGATATGCAATATATGACTTGTGATGGTCAAGCTGCAAATACCATGGAAGAAGTTACACAATACAATAAAACCTATTGCGAAAGATTCGGCATAAATATTAATGAAGATGAACTTTATTCTGAAGTAAAGCCAAAACAAAGATAGGAAGTAATAGTGAACTTTATAAATTTATTTTCATTACGAAGTTTTGAAAATATATAATTGCAATTTATTGCAATTCAAAAAAACATAATTTTGCTTGAACGATTAGTTCTTGCTTAATTATGTTTTAGGGTTTCAAAAGGGAATATTTCCTTTGCACACACCTATTGGCTCTGCCAATATAGAAGTGTGTTACTCTATTGGAAATAGAGTCTTATACGACAAGCAAATGCTTGTCTTTTTAAATATCAAAATCTCGGTCATCATAATCTTTATCATAATCATAATTTTGTTCATAGATATAATCATTTATTTCTTCTTCTCTAGGTGTACCATCTGCTATATCGTGTAAATCTCTATCGTTATAATAATCTAAACTATGATAAGCAGTTATTTCTTTAACTACATCATCTTTATCTTTTTCAGTTCCTATGTGAAGTAATTTATTAAAGAACTTTTTTAAAGTTTGTAGCATAACATTTAAGAAGTTATGGAGTTTTCTATTTTCATTTTATAATTCTTCATTTTTTAGTTCTAACTTTCTAACTTCAACTTCTACATTATGTTTTGTTTTTCCATTTCACGATAGTTTTTGGATGTAATCTTCAAGTTCTTTAAATAATGCTTGATTACTAGGTATATCTTTAATTACTCGTTTTGATGTATTCATAAAATCTTGTAAGGTATCATAAGTTTCTTTATCAATTTTATTACTCTCGAATATTAAAAGTTCGAGTTTCCTATTAATTTGGTGCAGGAGAAGAGACTTGAACTCTCACAAACTATAGTTTACACGCCCCTCAAGCGTGCGCGTCTACCTATTCCGCCACTCCTGCATAAAGGAATGATTATTCCTTTAGTGATTTAAATATTTTTGACCATAATTTATTTGATGAATAATTTAATATTCCTACTTTGTATATTTTTAGGCCATATTTATATAAGAATACACATGTTATTAGTAATAATAATATAGAAATTATTAATTCTAATATAGTTATTTGCCCTAATGTATATAATACTGGTGCGAGTATTCCTGATATAAATGGTATATATGATGCGATTTGTATGAATGTTGCACCTTCGTATGTTGTTGCGATTATAGCTAGGTAATAGCCTATCATTAGAAGTATCATTATAGGTGTTTGTATTTGTTGATAGTCTTCCATGTTTGTTGTCATACTAGCAAGTATTCCTGTTAGCAGTGAATATGCGAAGAAACTTAAAAGTAGTATTATTATGAAGAATGGTATTCCTATTAATATTGTGTTAAGTACATTACTTTGCATAAACATTTGTAAGTATCCACTTATATTTAATGATTCAGTTATTTCTCCTGTTAATGGAATATTTGTTGTGAATCCTTTAAGAACTATACCTATTATACAATAAATTATTAATAATGTCCCTTGAATTATTGCAAAAAGATTTGCTGCGAATAATTTTGATAGAAAGTGAGTTTTTGGTGGAACACTTGATATTATTATTTCCATACTTTTTGATGATTTTTCTTCATTTATCTCGGCACCTATCATTTGAACTATTATTATAACTAGAAAGAAGAAAGGTAATATAAATACTGCGATTAGTGCTACGCCTATTAATTTCATTAGTTCTTCGTTTTCATTTAGTTTTTCATTTAAAAGTGTTCTACTTATTTCTACCGATTCGTATATTTTTTCTAATTCTTTTAAATCTATATTACTTTCTAATAGTGCTTTATTTGTTTTTACTGTATTAAGTGCGTTTGTTATATTTTGATATAAGATTGTATCAATTGGGTCATATGATATGATTTTTGCATCAAATATATTTTCAGATTTATTTATTAAAATTATTATATCATCTAATTTTTCTTCTTTTATTTCTTTCGTTATTTCTTCTTCTGTTTTTGTTGCTTTTATTATTTGAGCGTTATAGTTTTCTAATATTGAAAGATATGAGTTATCCATTGTTTGTTTTAATTCTTCATATATATTTGCTTCATCTATGATATAAATATTTGTAAGGTCATTAAAGTCTCCACCGAAGAACTTGATTACTGAGTCTAGATTTATTAAACATGGAATTGTGATAAGCAAAATTATGTTTATTATTTTAAACCATTTAGTTCCAATTTTCTTTTTTAAACTATCTTTTGTAAGAAACTTTAGTTTATTTTTCATATGCTTCACCTACTTTACTTACGAATATTTCATTGAGGCTTGGCTCTTCTACTACAAATTTAGTTACATTTTCTTTCTGAGATATTGTTTTAAATACTTCTTTTATATTTTCATTATTTTCTATACTTATAACGTATTCTTCAGGTGTTTTATCTACTGATATTACTCCGTTTATTTTTTCTAATTCTTCTTTTTCTATATTAGCAATAACTCTTATATTTTTTCTTCTGAAGTCTTCTTTTATTTGTTTTAGTTTGCCTTTTAGAACTGTTTTTCCTTTTACAAGTATTACTAATGAGTCACAAAAGTATTCTATATGTCCCATTTGGTGTGACGAAAGAATTATTATTGTTTTTTCTTTTTTTAATCTTAATATTTCTTCTTTGAACATTTCTACATTTATTGGATCTAATCCTGAGAATGGTTCATCTAATATAAGTAGTTTAGGTTTGTGTATTATACTTAAGATAAATTGTATTTTTTGACAGTTTCCCTTTGATAGTTCTTTTATTTTTTTATTTTTATATTCTTCTATTTTAAATCTTTTTAGGTATTCATCTAGTCTTTTTTCTATTTCTTTTTCTTTCATTCCTTTAAGTGTTGAATAAAATATAGCTAATTCTAAAACTGTTTTGTTAGGAAGCAAACTTCTTTCTTCAGTTAGAAATCCAATATTATCTGTTTGTGAATAGTCTATTTTTTTACCATCTAAAGTAACGGTTCCTTTTGTTTGTTCTAGTAAACCCATTATTATTCTAAATGTTGTTGTTTTTCCTGCACCATTTACTCCTAGAAGTCCAAATATTTCACCTTCTTTTATTTCAAATGATAGATCATCTACAGCTAAGAAATTACCATAATATTTTGTTATATTTTTTACTTCTAACATATTTCGACCTCCTCACCATTTTGCAAATTAAAGTTCATTGCATCATCTTTGTTTATGTGAAATTCTAGTTCATAGTTTTCACTTATTTTTATATGTACGTTATTTATTATTTTATTTTCTTTTGTTTTTACGCAAACTATACTTTTATCTTCTATGTTTGGTTGTAAGTTTTTTGGTAAATGTATATGTCTGTTTGCGATTATAGCACATTCTTTTACTATTGTTAACCCTTTTGGTCCTTTTAATATAAGATCACTTGATTCTTTTAAATCTCCACTATCTCTTAGTGGTGCGTTTATTTGTAAATATTCTGCATCTTCTTCAAGCAGTTCTACTTGTGTGTAGTTTCTTAGTGGTCCGACTACTCTTATGTTTTCTATTTGTTTATTGTTTGCTTCTATAGTAATTTTTTGATTAGATGCATATTCACCTGGTTGTTTTAAGTTTCTTTTTATAGTTAGTGGTTCATCACCAAAAAGTGCTACGTAAACTTCTTTGGTTAAATGAGCATGATGATTTGATATTCCTACTGGTATTTTCATAATTTTTCTCCTATAAGTATTATACTATATTTTAGATAATAAATGAAAGTGTAATTGAATTGTAATCGTTATTTTTTTATGCTATAATTTGGATAATAAGGAGTTTTATATGGATAATTATTTAGACGAATTTAAGATAAGTCAATTTAAGTTTACTCATTATTACTGGTTTGATGATGACAATTTTGCTGGTGTTCCAAGAGAAACTAGTGTTGAGTTAAAAAAAGTGTACGATGAGGAAGAAAGATGTTTTGTGTGGAATAAAATTGTTTCTCACACTTATATCAGTTTAAAAGATGTTAGTAAATTAAGCACTGATAGTTATAGCGAGAAAACTAGTGATGATGTTATTAGTTCATTAGAAAAGTTTGATTTAAGAGAATATAGAAATAATTTTTTTAGTAATGATATTTTTTATCATTCTAACTGGGAGATTGTTTATAATCATAAGTTTAAAATTGTTGGTACTTATGATAATATGATTGATATTGTTAAATATTTTTATGATACTTTTTCTTTTGAAAAGATTATGGATGTGGAAAGAGAAAAGGTAGGAAAATTATTAGATAATTTAAATGGTGATTATGATGGAATTAATTGATTTTTATAATAGCATTGAAAATCCTATTAATGATAATAAAGTTATTTCTGAAATCATTAGAAAATTCGCTTTAAGCAAAGATAATGATGATTTTTATAGTTCACTTGAAAAAATAAGCGGTTATAAGGATAGTTCTTATACTTTTTGTCATCCTTATATGAATGAAGATTTTAATAAATTATTTGATTTACTTATGCAAGATGGTTATAGGGAGGATCTTCGTAATCTTAGGAATGGAGATTATTGGGTTCATATACGTTCTTCTGGACCTCTCGGAAAAGATATCAATCATAGATTATATTTGAATGTTGATTATCCTTTTATAGGGGAGCTACTTTATATGTTTGTATCTAAATGTCTTGATAAGGATGTGCCTTATTATTTTAAGTTTCCTTCTTTTAAATGTTCTAGGTCTGATATTTTGGTTTTTTATACATCTGATGATTATATTCTTGATTTTATAAATATTCTTAAAGAAATTAGACAAGAAGTACCTCAAATTATGTCAAAAATAGATGTTCCACCTATATTGTCAGGTAAAATTGATGGTTGGATTGGATATGGTGCTGAGCCTCATATGCTTCCTAATGGAGAACTCACTTCGTATAATTTGTTAAGATGTGAGTTAATAGAAAAGTCAATTTTAGATACTACTAATGATTGGATAAGAAATAATAAGAAATATAAAGTTGACTTTCTTAATGAAAAAGTTTCAATTAAAACATATTTATCTGTTATGTTAACAAGAGAGATTGTTTCTGCATGCCTAGAACAATTCGATGGTAAGTTTTTATTAAATAATGAGCAAAAAGAAGATGTTTATAATTTTGTTTTGTCTAATTTTGATAATTTTATTAATTTATCTGATTTTGAAACTTATTATAATTTTGATGAGTCTAATTCTATTGCGATTACTAGTGAGTTTTTTGTATCTGCAGTTAAGAAATTAATAAAATATTTGCCTAAATTAAATCCTAATTATGTTAGTGATGTAAAAAAACAAATCATTTATAATTGTCCTAGATTTGGTATTGATGAGAATAATTTTTGTTTTAATGATGACTCTAAAGAAATATTTGAACAAATTTCTTATCAAGAAAATACTGGTCGTACTTTATAGCATAAATTAAAAAGCATTAGATTTTAATCTAGTGCTTTTATTCTGTTCTAAGTGCGATAACAGGATCTTTTTTACTTGCCATTTTAGCTGGTATTAATCCTGCGATTAATGTTAGTACAACTGATATTATTATAAGTATTATTGCTCCTATGCTTGGAAGTTTTGATATAGATGATATGCTTGTTATATTTTTTATTACTATGTTAATTGGTATATTTAATAATATTGTTACTGTTATACCTAGTATTCCAGCGAATAAACCTTCTATAAATGTTTCTGCATTGAATACTCTAGATATATCTTTTTTACTAGCACCTATTGAACGAAGTATTCCTATTTCTTTTGTTCTTTCTATTACTGATATGTATGTAATAATCGCTATCATTATTGATGAAACTATTAGTGATATACTTACAAATGCCATTAAGATATAGCTAATTGCATTTATTATTGTTGTTACTGAATCCATCATTATACCAACTAGGTCTGTATATGTTATTTTGTCTTCTTCTTTTTTGGAATCATTGTATTTAGAAATAATGTTTGTTATTTCTTCTTTTGATTCAAAGTCTTTTGGATAAAGTTCTATAGAGAATGGATCGTTTAAATCAACTATTCCTAATTTTAATAAATTACTTTCATAAGTAGCATTTGCATTTTTTGTTAATTCTGCGATAGCCTCTGCTCTTTCTATGTCAGATAAACTTTGTAAATATTGTTGTTGTTCAAGTGGAAGAGATGAAATATCAAACTCTTCATTATTCATAAACTTTCTTCCTGTAAATACGTTAGTTTCTGGTTTTTGTTTTTGTTCTTTTGCAATAGCACTATCATTGATTTCATTTATTACATATTCTGTTAAATCTTTAGTATATCCTATTACCCCTGAAGTAGTTATAGATGAATCTTCATTTATTTTAAGTATTCCTACTACTTTTAAATCATTAGTGTTTTTTAGAGTTTTTTTCATAAATGTTTTATTATTAGATTTATCTATCCATATACCATTTTCTTTTTCATAATAGTCTGTATTTAGGAGCATTTTAAACTTTAATCCTACGATTTGATTATAGTCATATGTTATTATTTCTTTTTCTTCTAACTTCTCACCATTCATTATTTTGTTCATTGAATCTTTTAATTCTTTTTGATCTAAAAGACCTAATGTGTAGAGTGCATAATCACTTATTCTTTGGTTTTTATCTACTACTAAGACTAGTTCATTATATTTTTCTGGGTACTTTCCATATAGAAGATCGTACTGTGATTTAAGTAAATCTTTATTATTTGTTAATTCTACAAATGAGTTTACTTCTGACATACCTGCCATATTTTGCATGCCAAGTGATGTAGTTTCACCTAGACCCAGGTTATCAAATACTGTGCTTGGGTTTACTTTTGTTATTTCTTTTTGATAATCATGTTTATATATATTTAAGTTTAGGTTATATTTATATTTTATATCACTTAGGTAATTTTTTATGTTTGTTTCATTACTTTCTATATATTTTTTAAAATCTTTAAGATTATTGGTTTTTTGATCTGTTGCGAGTGATGAAAGCATGTCTGTCATTATGTTATTTGAGTATATTTTGTTTCCTGGATTTTCTATTTCTTTATTTGATTCCATTAGTGTGGTCATTAAAGATGCATTATCAAGTGATACTTTATCTAATGTTAATGGATAAGATGAAAGTGTATCTTCTTCTACTCTTTTTATATAGCTATTTAGACCATTTGATAGAGATAGTATTAATGCTATTCCTATTATTCCTATACTTCCTGCGAATGCGGTTAAAATAGTTCTACCTTTTTTTGTCATTAGGTTATTTAATGATAATGACAAGGCAGTTTTTAAACTCATTGTTGTTTTTTTAGATTTTTTTTGTTCTATTTCTAATGATTCTTTTGTATTTTTATCTCCATTATATGGATTTGTGTCATCTATTATTACACCATCTTTTAGTCTTATTATTCTATTTGAGTATTCATTTGCTAGTTCAGGGTTATGTGTTACCATTATTACTAGTTTTTCTTTTGCGACTTTACTTAGTAAATCCATGATTTGAATACTTGTTTCTGAGTCAAGGGCGCCAGTTGGTTCATCTGCCAAGAGGATATCCGGATCGTTTACAAGTGCTCTTGCGATTGCAACTCTTTGCATTTGTCCACCTGATAGTTGATTAGGTAATTTATATATGTGATCTTCTAGACCTACTTCAATAAGTGCATTTTTTGCTCTAAAAAATCTTTCTGTCTTAGATACTCCTGATAAAGTTAGTGCTAGCTCTACATTTTTTAGAATTGTTTGGTGCGATATAAGGTTGTAGTTTTGAAATATAAAACCTACTCTATGGTTTCTATATGAGTCCCAGTTTGCGTCAGTATATTGTTTTGTACTTACTTCATTTATTATTAGGTCTCCACTATCATATCTATCAAGTCCTCCTATTATGTTTAGAAGAGTTGTTTTTCCACTTCCAGATTGACCTAATATACATGCAAATTCATTCTCTCTAAAGTTTACTGATACGTTATTTAAAGCTGTTTGACTAAAATTATCTGTTTTATAAGTTTTTGTTATTCCTTTAATTTCTAACATATTTTTCTCCTTTATACTTTATAATAATATTTATTTTCTTATATATTATAACACTTATAATATTATATATAAATATTTATTTATATATAATTATAAAACTTTTATGTGAAATAGATGTGATATTTCTATTTAAACTTTAATCACAACTTTTATTTTTTATCATTTAATATTATAAAAGGTTGGTGTTAATTATGAATGGAAGTTATTATCAAAATCCTGTTTTTATAAATGATTTTGAAAGAGAGAATGGAGATGAGGATTCAGTTATTACTACTGGAGTAACTTATCCAATGGAGCAAAGTTATATTGAAAATATACTTAGGCGTAATAAAGGAAAAAAAGTAAGAGCTCATGTTTCGTTTTCTGATAGTATTGAATGGAGAGATAGAGTTTTTAGTGGATTTATTGAGGAAGCAGGACGTGACAATTTAATTATAAGTGATCCAGAAACTGGTAAGTGGTATTTAATTTTAATGATTTATTTGGACTTTGTTGAGTTTGATGAAAAAATTATTTATGGAAAGTAGTATTTAATATTATTTTTTGTTATAATTATTTATGGTGATAATTTTGGAAACTATAGATATAATAATTATAATTTTGTTTTCTTTACTTTTATGTGCTTTTATTGGTTTTATCATATTTAAAAGTTTTTGTTATAAAATCTCTAGAGTGCAATTTAAAATAGATGATGCGAATAATTCTATTAATGATAAGTTAATTATTAAGTATAATTTGATTAAAGAAATGATTGATTTTTGTAATAAAAAGTTAAATATTGAAAGCAAAACTTTTAATAGTGTTAAGAAAATTAAAGATAATTCTATTAAGATGAATGATGATAAGTTGTTAAATAATGTTTATAGTGAAATTGTTAATATTATTGATGATAATAATAAAAAAGAAATAGGCGAATTAAACAATTTAATAAAAAAATACGAAGAAAACGAACTTCATATTATATCTCTTAGAACTTATTATAATAAAAATGTTATTATGTATAATAGTTTATTTAGAAATTTTCCCTTTTCTGTTATTCAAAAGGTTAAGGGGTATAAAATATATTTACTTTTTGAAGGAGAAGAACTCTCTTTTGACGATGATTTTATTGAAGTGTGAAATCCACTTCTTTTATATTGTTTTGTTTTAAAAAGTTATTTGCTTTTGAAAAAGGTTTGCTTCCAAAAAAGCCTCTGGATGCTGATAGTGGTGATGGATGAGGAGACTGTATTATTAGATGCTTTTTATTAGTTATAAACTCTTTTTTACTTCTAGCATGACTTCCCCAAAGTATAAATACTATTGGTTGTTTTTTTGCATTCAATAGTTTTATAATGTAGTCTGTCAATTGCTGCCATCCTAAGTTTTGATGTGATAGTGGGGTGTCTTTCTTAACTGTTAGAATGCTGTTTAAAAGTAGTACGCCTTCTTTTGCCCACTTTGATAAGTCTCCGTGTTTTGGCGCTATTATTCCTAAATCGTTATATAGTTCTTGAAATATGTTCTTTAAACTTGGTGGTATTTTTATGCCTTTTTGAACACTAAAAGATAAACCATGAGCTTCACCATCTCCATGGTATGGGTCTTGTCCTATAATTACTACTTTTACATTTTTATATGGGGTCATTTTTAGTGCATTAAAGATGTTTTCGTATTTTGGATAACATATGCTATCTTGATATTCATTTTTTACTTTTTTCATGAATGTTTTAAATCCTTCTTTATTATATACATCTTTTAATAATATATCCCAATCATTTCCAATCACTTTTATCACCTAGTCTTATTATACTATAAATATTTATTATTATCATTATATACATGAATGAATCAATTATTTTCCAAAGTAAAGAAGTATTTATAAATATTCCACCCAATGTAAAGGTTATAAATAATAATTTAAATATATGTAATATTAGTTTTTTATTTGTCAAATGTTCGAGATTACTTTTACCGATGTAGTATCCGCTTAGTATTGTTGTTGTACCAAATAGTATAAATATTATAATTAATATATAAACTCCTATATTTCCTATAAGGCTATTAAAAACGTTTATTATTAATTCCAAATAATTACTTGTTATATCATATTTATATAGGTATATTGAAATCATTAATGTTATTAACAATCCAATTATAAATGTTATTATATATGTGCCTAATACTTGAATATTTATTGCTGTTTTTTTATCATTTCTGTCTATTGATGCAGATAGAGAGGTTGTTCCGATTAATGTTTCATTCATAAATATGCTTCTTTTTATACCTATTATTGCTCCTGCAAAAAAAGATTTTAAGCTTGTTATATTACTAAATAATAATTTAAGTGATGGCAAAAGTATCTTTATATTTTTTGTTATAGCTAATAAAGCGATTATTATAAATAAAATGCACATGAATGGTACTATTTTATTCATTGTATTTAATAGTTCCTTTATGTTTAGTGATAGTGTTATTGATAATATAATTATAAATATTACAAATATGATATTTTTGTTTATATTCATAGTTAGTTCTATTGAATGTGCAATTGTATTTGATTGAACCATTTGAAATAGAAATGAATATATTATTAAAAGAAGTAATAAGGATATTATTGCTAGTCTTTTTTTATTAAGACCATTTTTTAATATATAATAACTTCCTCCAATATGTCCATCTTTTGTTTTTTCTCTGTATTTTATTCCTAAGTATGATTCTGCGTAAATTAATGATGATGTTAGTATAGAAAATATAAACATCCATATTACACCAGATGGACCTCCTATTATTATAGATGCGGTTGTACCTATGATTGAACCTACGCCTATTTTTGTTCCAAGGGAAAGAAATAGTGCTGTTTTGTCTTTTAAAAGTGTTTTTAGCATTTTTATTATTTTGAAGTTTTTAAAATTTATTTTAATTGTTAATAAAATGCTAGTTATTAACATTAAAAATGATAAAAATATCCACATATTTAATGATATGTAGATATTTTTTAATAATGTTTATTTATGATATGTTTCATTTGAAAGAATTTTGAAACTTCTGTATATTTGTTCTAGTAATATTCCTCTAAATAGACCATGTGGGAATGTTAAGTGTGAAAATGATATTTTTTTATTACATTTATTTTTTATTTCATCTGCTATTCCATCGGAACCACCTATTATAAATGTTATCGCCTTATAAGCTTGTGTGAACTTTTGCTCTATTAGGTGCGAAAGGTCAGTTGATGATAACATTTCTCCCTTAATATCTAAACAAATATTATACTCTTTTTCATTTAATATGTTATTTATTTCTTTTGATTCATTTATTATGTTCGAATCTTTTATTTCTATTATTTCAATTTTATGATATTTTGATATTCTATATTTATAATCATTTATTAAGTTATTTAGATATTCTTCTTTTATTTTTCCTACGCAAATTATTTTTATCATGTTATTGGTATAAAGTTAGAGCATTTACGTATTTACCATTTTTTATTAGTCCTAGGTGAAGATGTTTTCCAGTTGATGCACCTGTATTACCCATTATTCCTATTAACTGTCCTTTCTCTACTTTGTCTCCTACTTTTACTAATTGTTTTCTTAAGTGTAAGTATGTTGATGTATAAGTATCATTATGCTTAATATAAATGTAATTACCTGATGAGCCATTATATCCTACGCTTGTTACTGTTCCACTTTGAATTGCATAAATGTTATCACTTTTTGTTCCAGTTATGTCTGTTCCATTATGTAGTCTACTTTCTTTATATATTGGGTGTATTCTATATCCAAAATGTGATGATATTCTAAATGGTTTACTTGTTGGCCATGCCCAGTATGTTGTATTACCATAGTAAACTACATTTTTAGCTCCTACAACCACTATTTTATCTATTGGCTCAGAGATTATTTCTTCATTAACTTGAGCGGTTGTTAAGATTACCCCATTCATTTCCTTTGTTGCATATGTTACTTTTGCTAGACCTTTTTTCCCTTCTTGTTTTGTATATGTTTTTGATGCGTCTAGATTTTTATCATAAACTAATTTTGTATCATAACTAATGCTTAGATTTTCTGTTTCAAATGATTCGACTACTATGTTTGATACTGGATCAATACCTGCGACAGTTACTTTTTGTCCAATTGCAAGAAGTGCGTTTTCTCCAGCTATTTCTGGGTTAGCTATTAGAAAGTCTGATACACCAAGTTCATTTTTATAAGCGATTGTTTCTATTGTATCTTCCGCCTTTACTTCATATTTATCTGTCAGATTAGTTGTTCCAAATAGGAAAAACATACTGAGGTCGTTTGCGTTTGTTATTATATTTTCTTCTGTTGAAATATACGTCTTTTTAATAGTTACTTCTTTGTCAAAGTATATATCTGTTATTTCTTTTCCTTCCTCAGTTATATCTACTTCTTTACCTGATAAATAGTTGTTATATTCTTCTTCCGATATAAAAGCTAGTATTGTGTTTTTTATAGCTATATCTAAATCTTCTTTGTTTAGTATATAGAATTTTTTATTTCCTTTATCTAGTTTTATTGATACTTCATATCCTTCTATTGTAAATGGTTCTATATCTTTTATTTCTTCGTAGATTTGTTTAGCAGATAATGCTTTGTTTTTATATGTCATTACACTTTGAATCTCTAAACCTGATGGAGGATATACTTTGTCTACACCATATTTTTCTTTTATTTCTGTTTGTTCTTCGTCTATTAGATTATATAGTTCGTTAGAAGATGTTATTAATCCGATTTTTTTTCCACTAAGATAAACTTCATATAATTTGTTGGCGGTTTGACTAGCAATTTTAAATGTAAAACTAAGATATGTTATTAATCCGATCATTAATATGATAAAAAATAATGTTTTATAGTTTATTTTATTCACTTTCTTCCTCCCTCATATAATTTTTAAACGATCCTGTGTTCATTTGAAATATTAAATCCACTTTTCCTGTTGAACCAGCACGATGTTTAGCTATAAGAAGTTCTATTTTACGATTTAGATTTGCTTCATATTTTCCGTATTCTTCACTATATAAAAATAGTACTATGTCAGCATCTTGCTCAATTGATCCTGATTCTCTAAGATCACTTAATTTTGGTTTGGAGTCGCTGCCTTTTCTTTGTTCAACGCTTCTTGATAGCTGAGCTAAAGCTATTACTGGTACTTCAAGTTCCATTGCAAGTTTTTTTATGTCACGACTTACTTCTGATACTTCTTGTACTCTTTGTCCTGCATATTTTGATGAACTACTTACTAATTGCAGGTAGTCTATTACTATTAAATCAAGTCCAGATTCAGAGTTTTTTAGTTTCCTACATTTTCTTCTTATTTCACCTACGGTTATTCCTGCGGTATCGTCAACGTATAGTTTTGTATCTGAAAGTTCACTCATTGCTTCATTAAATTTTTTCCAGTCATTGTTTTTTAATTTACCGGTCTTTAATACGTCTCCATCTATTTGTCCTACGCTTGTGAACATTCTTTTTGTTATTTCTTCCGCTCCCATTTCTAGTGAAAAGAATGCTACTGAGTTCTTATTGTTAATTGCTGCGTTTAATGCAATATTTAGTGCGAATGCACTTTTTCCACAACCTGGTCTTCCCGCCAAAATTATTACTTGTTTTTTTTGAAGTCCTCTTGTTTTTTCATCTAGGTCATAAAAACCTGTTCTAAGACCTGTAAACTCTTGTTTTGAACTAGCTAATGTCTCGATTTCACTTTGAATTTGCGGAAGTATTTCTTGTACTTTTTTTATACTTCTTCCCATTTTGTCGTTATATACACTTAATATATTTCTTTCTGCATTTTCAACTATTTCTACAAGGTCTTCTTGTTCGTTATAACATTCTTCTTGTATTTTAGTACTTTTTGATATAAGGTTTCTTAGTACGCTTTTTTCAAATATTATTTTTATATAATAATTTAGATTTGCTGTAGATGGAACTGATTCAATTATTTCAGTTATATATTCTACTCCACCTACTTTAGCTAAGCTTTTTGTTTTATCTAGTTCGTTACATACTGATGTTATATCTATTGGTATGTTATTTGTATGAAGTTTTTTTATTACATTAAAGATTTCTCTATTAGCGTCGCTATAGAACATATCTTCTGTTACTTCATCACATATTTTATCAAGTGCATTTTTTTCAAGAAATGCACATCCTAATATGGACATTTCTGCTTCTAAGTTTTGAGGTTCTTTTCTTGCCATAATACTCCTTATTTTATTAGATTAATTTTTAATATTGCTATTACTTTTTTATGTAAATTTATATTAATATCATGAGTTCCTAATGTGTTTATATCATGATCTATTTCTATTTTCTTTTTATCTATTTGATATCCTAGTTCATTTAATTTTTCACTTATTTGTTTTGTTGAAATGCTTCCAAATACTTTATCTTCATTTCCAGTTTTTACTTTAAAGTCTATTTTTAATTTTTCTATTTCTTGCTTTATTGATGTACATCTTTTTATTTCTTCTTTTTCATCTTCCTGTCTTTTGGTTATTTCATTTTCTAGTACGTTTAAACTTTTAGATGTATATGCTACGGCTAGGCCCTGACTTATTAGAAACTTTGCATATCCATCTTTAACTTCTTTTATATCGTCTTTTTTTGCTTTTCCTTTAACATCTTTTATAAATATTACTTTCATTTTTTCACCTCGCAATAATTTTTTTGTATTTATATTATAGCATAACTATTTAATAAAAAAAAGTTGTCATTTTACTATATTTGTTATATACTATATTTGATAATAAAGGGGCTGTTATTATGAAAAGTGATTGTAAATCATTTGAAAATATTATTAAAAATATTATTTTACTTGAGTTTGAAAAGAAATTACCCAAAGATAAAAGAAATTATATTAAAAATTTTAATATTTCTGATAGCGGTTTAAAGTTTGATGAAAAAGATTTTCAATGTCAGATGATAAGGTATATTTTTAGTGTGCTTATTGATGTTAAATGTGAGAAAAATTTTGATATTAAAGGAACTGAAAGAACTATTGAATATGGAAATTTTTTAAATATAGGTTTTATTGAATATTTTACTTTTTGGATTTGTGAAAAATATAGTATTGAGTATGTTAAAGATGATGATTCATTAGAAAGTTTTAAATATGTTAAAAAAATTAGTTCTAAAATAGATTTAAGAAATTTAGTTTTCGACAAAAATGCGATAGAGATACTTGATATTATTGGTGAAGAAAAATTGATTTCTGATGCTGATAATGATGCGATTAAGGTTTTTCTAAAGACTGAAGAAAATGATAATAGCAATTATAATTTCAACGATAATAATTCTTTAGTTTATATTTTCTATAAAAATGGAAAACTTACTGGTAGATTTTATGATAAATATGTTTTTGATATTGAGTTAGATAGTGAGTACGACGAAGGAACTTTTCTAATTTATTTAGATTTATTTAATAAAGAAAATCTTAAACTTTCAACTTTTATTAGCAAACTTGAAAGAATGAGCGTGCCTTATAAAATTATAAAGATTAAAAAAATAGTAACTAAAACTGATATTATTTCTGTAGAAGAGTACGAAAAATTATGTGAAAAAGCTATTAAGGAAGATTTATCAAGTGATGAGTTAAAAAAACTTAAAGCTTATGATGATTTTTATTCAAGAAATGATAATGTGAATAATAAAGATATTAATATTGATAATAAAGATGATAATAATATTTCTTTAAAAGAATCCGAAGATTTAAGCGAAAAAATTATCGAGGAGGAAACTAAAGATGAGGAAAATGATATCAATAATGTTAATGAATATATTTCTGATGAGATAAGTGATAATGATATTAATAAAATAGATAAAAAAGATGCTCCAAAGAAAATGTCTTTTATAAAAAAATGTTTATTGGTTATATATATTTGTTTAATGACTGTTTGTATCGGTATTATTTTAGGGGTTATTTTAATAAAATTAAATTCATGACTTTCTGTCATGAATTTTTATTCTGCAAAGTACTTTTCTATTTCTTTTTTATGTGATCTTGATAATATTCCTTTTTGCAAACCATTATCAAATGTAATTGTTTGATTTTTCCAGTTTATTTCTTTCACCCTTTTCATATTAACTATTACCCCTTTTGTTGTGTATAAAAAGTCTTTTGGAAGAAGTTTTTTTATATTGTTTATAGATATGTTTTGATAATAACTTTTATCTATTGTTTTTATTTCAATTCTTCTTCCATCTCTTATTAAATATAGTATGCTTTTATATGGAATGCTGTGTTCTATATTATAGTATGTATATCTATAGACTTCTTCTTTCGAAAACATCTTTAAACATATATTTAGGTTTTCTATTAAGTTCTTTTCTGCATCTATTTGTTTACCTATAAAGTCTAAAAGTTGTAATCTTTGTTTAAAAGAATCTAGGGCTAATGAAGTATAGGCCGTAAGTATTATTATAGGACTTTCCCAATCATCTTCTCTTATTTCTCTTGCGATATCTATCGCAGTTGCATTTGGTAATTCAAAATCCAGTATATAAATATTATTATATTTTTTATCTTGTATACATCTTGATAGTTTTTGATTATAATCATCGAATTCTGATATTTTAAACTCTACTTTATTTCCCATCATATATGTTATGATTATATCTACCACTCTTTTTCTATAGTGATTATTATCTTCTACTATAACAAAATTAATCATTTGTACCGCCTTTTTTCTTTTAATTTTTTATTTTAAGTTTTTTTAATATCTTGTTAGTTTGTTCTTCTCCTAAAACTGATGTTAATATCTTATTTCTATATGTTAATATGCAATATATTATGGCTCCTATTATTGCACATATAGATGTTGTTATTAACATAGTCAATCTAGTATTAAATATATTTTTTAGTAATGTTGATATTATTATTGTCGAGACTGACATTATTATTAGTGGAAAAGCTACTTTTTTTAATGTGTAAAGTATGTCTTTATATTTAAAGTCCATTTCTTTTTTTAGTTTTGATAATGATATAAGTAATGTAGTTATACTTCCAATAATTGTAGCAACTATTGCTCCATAGTATGGATAAATATTTATTTTTTCAAATAGTAATATTAGAGGTATGTCAAGTAAAGCATTTACTATAAGTCCTGTTATAGTGCTTATATATATTGTTTTAAATTTATTCATGGCTTGAAGTGCCATATTTATTACTAATGTTATGTTTGTTAAAAATATTGAAAATGGTAATAGTTTTAATACTACTGATCCATACTCACTATATCCATAGAAAATCATGTATATTTCATTTGATAATAATGATATTCCAAGACTCATTGGTAAACCAACTACGATTATTATGCTTATTGCTTTATTGAATAAATTGTTTATTGATTGATATTCTTTTTTTACAAAATGTGAAACCATATGCGGAACAATACTAATTGTTAATCCTGTTGCGATTGCGTTTACGATTAAACATATTTTAGATGCCCAAGTTGAAATAACACTTGCGATTGTTTCTGCTGAAGATCCTGAATATCCTAGCATTGTTAGACCCCTTATAATTAGCGACAAATCTGTCATGTTATAAATATCTGTTGAGATTGATACTATTATTGGAGGTAAACTAAACATTAGTATTTTTTTTAATATTTCTTTGTTTGTTATATCATCTTTTTTAAGATTTTTTGATATATTAAGTTCTTTTTTATTTTTTCTTATTTTTAGTTCTAAGTATATATACGCTATTAGTCCTGCGATAAATGCTCCAAATACTGATATTGCTACTCCTAATGATACTTTTAATTTAAATACGTTTATTGTAAGATATGAGCCTACTAAAATTATTGCTATTCTTATAATTTGTTCTATTACTTGACTATTTGTTGTTGGTGTAATGTATTTGTGTCCTTGCAGATATCCCTTTTTTATTGCTAAGAATGGTACTATTAGTAAGCAAAATGATATACTCCTTATTACTAGTTCTATTTCTTCTATTGTGTTTCCTCCTGTTGCATTTCCAATTATAAGAAATGATATTTCTTTAGCAAATATAAATACCGCTAGAAATAGAATCGATGATATGATTGCAACTATTTTATTTGCTAGTTTTAATGTTCTTTCTTTTGCTTCATATTTTTCTAATGTATTATACTCACTAATTATTTTACTTATAGCTATTGGGATTCCTGCGGTACATATGTTTAAAACAAGTGTATAAACAGTATAAGCATATGAGTATAATGCACCTCCTAGTTCACCTACTATACTATAAAAAGGAATTACATATATTGCACCTAAAAACTTTATTAATAGTAGTGATAATGATGCGATAAGTGTTCCTTCAACAAATGTATTTTTTTTCATTTTTACTCCTTATATAAAATCATTGCTGAAAAACAATAAATTTGTTCTTCTCCACAAACTGCAACAGCTGTTGTAAATTGTATATTTATTATATCACATTTTGTGGTACTTAAAAATAAGTTTATACTTTTTTCTAAATCCTTTTCATGTGTTTCGTCAAATATTTTTACTTTCATTTTATCTCCTTTATATTATTTTATAAGGTTGTTTTTATTTTTTTTGTCGAAAAAGAAAAATACACATTTTTTATTTTTGTGTATTTTTTTCTTTTCTATTTTTTTTAGAATCTTCTTTTACTTTTTTTCTTATTTCATCTAGTTTTATTATATTAGTTTTTTCTATACCTTGTTCAATAGATGTTTTGTTTAAAAATAAACCTATTACAAATATATATGATAGTAAGTATAACCATAGTAATAGTATTACTATATTTGCTAGGTTTCCATATACAAGCGAGTAATCTGCGATATTATTTATGTAAAACGAGTATATTATTGTTGAAACTAACCAACCAATAGTTGTAAATAGTGCTCCTTTGTTGACATACTTGCTTGATATTTTTTGATCTGGTGCAACTGTATAAAGTATCTTTATAAAGAAAAATACTACAAATAATGATACTGGTATTTGAAAAGCCATGAATATTACTTTTATTAGGAATTCATTATCTGCGATAAATGTTCCAAATTTACCTAATAGCGATATTATACTGTTACCTAGTAATGGGACACATATCATAAATACGAATAGTAATATCATTACAATTGATAGGATAAATGCTTTTAAATATCTTTTTAGATAACTTTTATTAGGTATATTAAATATTGTATTACTTGCAATAATTATTGCATTAGATCCATTTGTTGCAACTACCAAACCTAAAAACAAGGTTATTATTGAATCTAGTGTTATTTTATCAAATAGTATTGGTGTTATTAATTTGTTTACATCTGATGAGAATGTTTCAGATATAAATGTTTGTAGAGCATCAGCTGATAAATCTAGTGATGTTATTAGAAAGAAAATTATTGAAATAATAGGAATAAGTGCAAGAAAGAATGAGAATGCTAATCCAGAAGGTATTATTCCCATTTCTTTTCCTAAAAATATTTCTTTAAATTCTTTCAGTTTTTCTTTCATTTATTCCCTTTACTTTTCTTTATCATCACTAACGAGTCATTTATCGCATCGTCTATTGTTTTTAATTTATCATTTATCATTGAGTATCCTATAGATATATCATAATCTTTATTTGGTAGTGTTGACATTATTTCTTTACTTAGTTTATGGATATATGATGTTATTCTCTTTTCTTCATATCCAACTAAGTATATTAAAAACTCATCACCATCTGTTCTCATTATTTCTGAATTATCTCTTTGTGTTTTTATTAGAGCACTTGCAACTGATTTTATTTGCTTATCACCTGCTTCATGACCATATTTATCATTTAATTCTTTTAATCTATTAATATCTATTACTATGATTGTTTGTGGGTAAACTTTTGTTTCATTCCAGAAGTTTATGTTGTCATTTAAATAATTTCTATTTTTTAAATTGGTCATAGTATCTAAGTATAATAATCTATCTTCTCTTTTTGTTTTAGTTTTATCATTTACATTTTTAGCTATTTTGTATGCTACTATTAGTATTAGAGAGAATATACCTAAAATGTATAATATATTATTTAACAAGAAGTTAATTACTTTGTTATTTTTGAGAACATTTATGGTACTTTCTACTGTTTCATTTTTTAGTTCATTTATGCTTTGAGTACTTAAGAAGAAATCAAATAAACTATTAAACGCTGTATTTTTTGCATTTAACATGAAAGTGTTATTTAATCTTTCTGAGTCAATATATCTAATACTATAGTCTTTTAATGATGAATCTTTATAATAATCATATACCTCTTTTTCTATTATAACCACTGATTTTTCATCTATGTATTTAAGTAGTGTTTTTATAGATTCGTAGTCTTTTATTTCAAATAGGTTTTTGCTTGCCATACTGTATTTTAAGTTCATATTTGAAAGCATGGTCACTTCCATATTTCTTAAACTATAAAGTGAGTTTACTACTATATTATTGTCTATATGAGCGAGTATAACATATTCTGTTGATCCAAGTGTTCTTGTTGTTGTGTAGTTGTTGTTTCCTAATGAATAATAATTTAATATTATATCTAATTTTTTCTCATTTAATGCATTATTTAATTCTTTGCTGTTTTCATATTCTATATAATCGTATGTAACTCCTGAAACTTCTGAAAATTTTCTTAAGTAAGTATCAGTTAGTCCTGTAAAATCTTTTCTTATTTTTCCTTCAAATGGAAGGTTATCTATATATCCAACTATAAAGTCATTATTTGTAATTGATTCTTTTTGTAATTCTGTATAGTTTTTAGCTTTATAATATATTTCTAAAAAGTATTCATTTTTCTTTTCAATAGATTTATTTTTCCATCTGGAATAAAATTTAGTTATTATATTTGTTAGTTGAGTTTTTGAATTATCTACTGATAAGGTGTAATAAGAGTATAGTCCATCTAGGTGGAATACTATGTCAAAATCTGATTTAACTATTTGATCAATGTATTTAAGCATAGGTACTATTATGTAATCAATATCTCCTTTTGTATATGCATCTAAAATTAATTCAAAGCTTGTATATTGTTTGTATTCTATTTTTTCATTTTTAGTTAAATAATAACTTATATTATTTATATCATTTGCGATAATACCTATTTTTTTTCTATTAAGATTTTCTAGAGATAGTATTTCTTTATCTTTTGAAATTACTACATAATGATCTTTATATATTAGTATATCATTATCTTCTAATGTAGGTTTGTTTGATAGTTTATACGATGTTCCATCATCAGTTGTCGAAATATTTATTGGCAATCCTGTATCTTCTGAAAATGCATCTAGAAAATCATAAAATACGCCTTTACCATTTAATGAATATATTGGTAAACTTTTTTCTACGTATATATCTATTTTGTTATTAATATTTTCTGTGATCCATTTTTTTTCGATATATGAATAATTATTTACGGTACTTGCTATATAATATAGTGCTCCAAAAAAACATAATGCAATTAATACTAATGATACCGTTATTATTATTAACGTCTTTTTTTTCTTTCTTTTATTTTTCATACTACCATACCACTTTCGAACTATCTGAACTTTTTGCTCCAAATACTGGGAAATATTTTGTTTCTGTTTCATTTGTTTCATACGAAGAAGTTAATATATATTGTACTTCATAAAAGTTTAAGTATTCTTCTTCTATTGCATCTAATGATTTAATTGCTAAATCTTTAGCTGCATTTACTTTAACATTTTCTTTAAAGTCTATTGTAATATATATGATTTTTCCTTTTACTTGTACATTTATTTTTCCAATTGAAGAAGTATCTTTATATATATCTTTTATATCATCGCTTAATGTTTCTTTTAAAGGATATTTTTCAATACCTTCTAGTCTATCACCATATTTAGTACTTCCTGTTCCAGCATAAAAGTATTTGTAAAACTCATATCCGATTAAGGCAAAACATATAAGTAATATTCCTAGTAATACGAGTAATACTTTATTATTATTTCTTTTTAATTTTTTATTTTTTTTCAATATTTTCACCTCAGTCTTTTAATTATACTATATTTTCACGTTATTTGCTAGCATTCATTATAGATATTATTTTTTCTTCATTCCATATTTCTATATTTAACTCTATTGCTTTATCTTTTTTGCTACCGGCATTTTCACCAACAATTACTATATCAGTTTTTTTACTAACTGAATCTGATGTAAAACCACCTTTTAGTTCTATAAACTCTTTTATTTCATCTCTTGAGTAATTATCTATAGTTCCAGTTATTACAAACTTTTTACCTTCAAATTCTTCATTTACTTCAACACTTTTTCCTTTATATGAAGTATTAACTCCTAAAAATTTTAATTTTTCTATTTCTTCTATGTTATTTTCATTTTTGAAATAGCTTACAATATTTTCTGATAATACTTCTCCTATGTCTTTTATTTTTTCTAGTTCTTCTTTTGTTGTTTCTTTTAACATGTCAATACTATTATAATATTTACAAAGTATTTTTGCTGTTTTTGAACCTATGCCATTTATTCCTAGTGCAAATAACAATCTTTCAAGCGAGTTGTTTTTTGAGTTTTCAACGTTTTCAAGTAATGTAGTTATACTTTTTTCTCCAAATCCTTCTAGTTTTTTTAATTCATCTTTTTTTGTGTGTAATAAGTATATATCACTAAATTTATGAATATAACCAAAATTGTAGAAGTCCTCCATAATTTTTTCTCCAAGACCTTCTATATTCATAGCATTTTTTGATGCAAAATGTATAAGAGATTCTATTTTTCTTGCCGGACAGTTTTCATTTGTGCAAAAGTAGTCTGCCATTTTTTCTTCTTTTATTAATGTTGAGGTGCACATTGGGCAATTTTTTATCATTTCAAATGGTTCATTTGTACTTTCTCTTCTTGAAAGTTCCACTTTAACTACTTCTGGTATTACATCTCCAGCTTTTCTTATATATACATAATCTCCTTTTCTAATATCTTTTTTTATACAGTTTTCTTCATTGTGAAGTGTTGCTTTTGATATTGTACTTCCAGCTACTTTTACTGGTTCAAGTATAGCATTTGGTGTTATTTGACCAGTTCTTCCTACGGTAAATAAAATATCTTTTAATTTTGTTAGAACTTCTGTTGCTGGGAATTTATAGGCTGTTGCCCATTTAGGAACTTTTACTGTATAACCAAGTTCTTTTTGCATGTTTATGTCATTTATTTTTATTACTACTCCATCTATTTCATATGGAAGTTCTTCTCTGTGAATTGTCCAGTAATTTATATAATCAATAACTTCATTTATAGTTTTACAAAGTTTTATGTTAGGGTTTACTACAAAACCTATTTTTTTCATATATTCTAAAGATTCAAAATGTGTTTTAAACTTTGTTAATGGATAGTGATATAAAAATGCATCTAAACGTCTTTTAGCTGCGACTGATGAGTCTAGTTGTCTTATGCTACCAGCTGCGGCATTTCTTGGATTTTGGAATAGTTCTAAACCTTGCTTTTTTCTTTCTTCGTTTAGTTTTTCTAGTCTTTTTTTACTCATGTATATTTCACCGCGAACTGTTATATCTACAGGTTCATTTAATTTTAATGGAATGCTTTTTATTGTTTTAACATTGTGAGTAATGTCTTCTCCGGTTATTCCATCACCTCTAGTTGATGCTGTTTTTAATAGGCCTTTCTCATATTCTAGGCTAACAGCAAGTCCATCTATTTTTAGTTCACAAACATATTCATGATTTTTGAAAACTTTTGATATTCTTTCATCAAACGCCCTAATTTCTTCTTCGTTAAATACGTTTCCAAGGCTAAACATTCCAACTTCGTGTTTAACTTTTTTAAATTCACTTATTATATGACCACCTATTTTTTGTGATGGTGAATCTGGTAATATGTTATTTGGGTATTTTTCTTCTAATGAAATTAATTCTTGCATTAATCTATCATATTCTTGGTCTGTTACACTAGGTTTATCTAATGTGTAATATTCATATCCATATTTATTTAATAAATCTACTAGTTCTTTCATTCTTTTCATAGTTAATCCTACTTTCTAATTACATTTATATTATATAACATTTTGATTTTATTATAAAGTTTTTTACAAATTAAAAAAATAAGATTTATTAATTTCTTAATTATTATTTTTTGATTATTTTAATATCTTCTTCTTAATGAAAGTTTTTGTTCTTCATTAAAAGCATTTTCTCTTATTTCTTGTGTTTTTTGTTTATTTAATGTTTTTTTAATTTTTGGTAATAGATAATTATGTAATTTTACTGTATCTTCTTTTGTAAATGTTTCATCTCTCTCTGTTTTACTCAAATCTTTTCCAAAAGCTTTTATTAATAGTTCTTTTTCTTCAGTACTTAATCCAGATATTACTTCATCTATGCTTTCTATATCATAACCGTATAATACTTCATAAAATGGTTTAATTTTTCTTGTTTTTTTATAATTTGATAGCGGAAATGAGTTTGGTTTTTCTGTTGGCTTCAACACCTTTGATTCTACATCATAGTATTCATCTAAATATATTTTAAAAGACTTAGTGTAATTATTGTTTCTTATTTTTTTTAAAATTTTATTTTCTATTTGCCTTATTCTTTCCCTGCCTACTCCATAGATTTTACCTACTTCTTCTAATGTCATGACTTTTTTATCATCCAAGCCAAATCTAAGTTTTATAATATTTATTTCTTTCTCATTAAGATTACATTTTTTTAATAATTGAATTATTTCTTCATTTAAAGTTTTTTTCATTACTTCTTCTTCTGTTAGTTCACTATCTTCAACAGTATCTATTAAGAATCTGTCCCCCTCATTTATTGGCGTTTCAAGTGATACTATATTATAATTCATTTTTTCTATTCTTTCTATTTCTTCTTTCGAAATATTTAATTCTAATGATAATTCTTCTATTGTAGGTTCTCTATTAAGTTTTATTGTTAAATCATTTCTTACTATATTAATTTTATTTATTGTGTTTACAAAATCTACCGGGAATTTTATTGTTCTTGACTGAAAAGCAAGTGCTCTATTTATTTTTTGGATTATCCAGTATCTGGCATAAGTAGAAAACGCGAAGCCTTTATTTGGCTCATATTTTTCAATAGCTTTTATTAACCCTATATTTCCTTCACTAATTAAATCTAAGAAATCCATTCCTTTTCCTATGTATCTTTTTGCTACTGACACTACTAATTTCAAGTTACCTTCAATTAGTTTGTTATATGCTTCTTGGTCTCCATTTTTATATTTAATTGCTAAATCATAGTTTTCTTCCATTGTTAGAGTATTAGTTTGGTTTATTTGGCTTAAATATAATTTTAATGTGTCTTCAATATTTAATTCGTTTTTTTCTTCAAATAGTTCATAGTTTTTTCTTTCTTTATTTATCATAATGTACACCCTTAAATCTGTTTTTTCTTTCATTGATAGTTTTTTATTATAACAAGAAATATTAGTAAATTAAAGTTTTTTCTTTTCTATGTTGTAATTCTTTCTATGTAAAAAGAACTATCAGATTAGACTAGTCAACTAAATGTAGACATTTTATAAAAAGAATGTTTCAGAACCCTGATTCAATTTTATATTGAATTGGGGTTTTATAATTTAATGCATAACTTGGTCTTTCATTATTATAATAATCTATGTATAATTTAAT
>JAFQID010000018.1 GCA_017397685.1 Bacilli bacterium
ATCTTTATTATTTTCTTCTCTAAACATATATACTTTTTTATAATCATCTTCTTCTTTATTATAATCAAGGTTTATTTGTACGCTATGAACAACCCTTGTATAATCATCATTTTTCTTAAACTGATTAATATGTTTAGTCATTATATATCTTGCATTTCTATCTCTAATTCCTTCATCAATTACTCTATTTACTTCTACATTAATTACCATATTATCACATTTAACAATGCAGGTCAGTTGTTTTACCCTTAGACTCTATACTAGATTTTTCTAGCTCATTGGGAACTAATATAATTTCTTCAAGTTTCATACCAAGAGCACACTCTATAATTGCCTTTAAAATATTCTTGCCACTTTCACAAGCAATAACATTTTATTGCGCAGTATCATACCTTGCTCCGTAAAACTTCTCCCCTTCTTTTTCTTCAAATAATTTTTGCATTACTTCACCTCCAGAAACATAATACATAAGGTAAATAGTTAATGCAAATCGATATTTTTTAATTATAAATAAATAAAAATATGTAAAAATTAATTATTTCATAAATAATTATTAATTTTACATATCTTTTTAACTTAATAATATAAAAACATATTAAATTAATTATTTTTTTAAAGTTTATTATTCCATTATTATTTTTAATCTTCTAACACCAGCTGATGATGATTCTTCTTTTACTATTTTGAATGTGCCTAGTTCACTTGTATTTTCTACGTGAGGTCCACCGCAAATTTCTTTTGAGATATTTCCAATAGTATATACATAAACTCTTTCTCCATATTTTTCACTAAATGTACCTTCTGCGCCTGTTTTTAATGCTTCTTCTAGGCTCATTTCCTCTTTTGTAACAGGCAAGTTCATTTTTATTATTTCATTTACTCTATTTGTTAGTGTTTCTTTTTCTTCATCGGTCATTTTATGATCTAGTGGAAAGTCCATTCTAAGTCTTTCTGGTGTTATATTACATCCTTTTTGATATACTGATTTTCCAAACATTTCTTTTAGAACTGCAAGTGTAATATGAGCAAGAGTATGATATCTTGTTGTTTCTTTACCAGTATCAGAAAGCCCTCCTTTAAACTCACCAGCGGATGCAGTTCTTGATAATTCTTGGTGTTCTTTAAACTTTTGTTTAAACCCTTCTATATCTACATTTAGATTTTTTTCATTTGCCATTTCTATAGTGAACTCAAGTGGAAAACCAAAGGTATCAAATAATTTAAAAGCATGCTCACCTGAAATTGTATCATTTTCTAGTTTACTTATAACTTTATTAAACATCTTATATCCACTACTTAGTGTTTTATTAAATTTTTGTTCTTCTAGTAATAATGATGATATTATTTGTTCTTTATTTCTTTCTAATTCTTTATAATCATCTTTATAGTAATCTATTATTACTGTTGCTAGATCTTCAAGAATACTTTCGTTTACTTCTAAATTTTTAATAAATCTTATCATTCTTCTTATTAATCTTCTAAGTATATATCCTGCTCCTGTATTTGATGGTGTAAGCGAAGCATCATCTCCTAGAATAAATGTACTTGTTCTCATATGATCCATTATTACTCTAAATTCTTTTAAATTATCTTCATATTTTTTATTTGTAAGTTCCTCTAGTTTTTTTCTTAAAAGCATAAATATTTCTATATCATATACACTTTTTAATCCATTATAAACTACAAGTGTTCTTTCAACACCCATTCCCGTATCTACATTTTTATGTTCAAGTGGCATGTATTTTCCATCTTTTGCTTCATATTCCATAAATACATCGTTCCATATTTCAAGAAACTTACCACAATCACATGCTGGTGAACATTCATTAGAACAACTCTCTTTTCCAGTATCAAAAAACATTTCAGAATCTGGTCCACATGGGCCACTTCCAGTTCCTAATTCCCACCAGTTATTTTCTTTTGGAAGATAATATATTTTATCCTCAGGAACACCACATTCTTTCCAAAGAGATGCACTTTCTTCATCTCTTGGTGCATTTTCATTACCTTCAAACACTGATACAGCTATTCTTTCAAGTGGTATTGCTAAATATTCATCACTTGTTAAGAACTCATAAGACCAAGGAATCATCTCTTTTTTAAAATAATCTCCAAGACTCCAGTTTCCAAGCATCTCAAAGAATGTTAGGTGTGATGAATCACCTACTGATTCAATATCTGATGTTCTAATACATTTTTGTACATCACATAGTCTTGTTCCAAGCGGATGTTTTTGTCCTAATAGATATGGAACTAAAGGATGCATTCCAGCGGTTGTAAAAAGTACTGTTCCATCATTTTCAGGTATTAAACTAGCACTTGGTATTACACTATGAGATTTGTTTTTAAAAAACTCTTGATACATATCAATCAAATTTCTTCTTGTTAATTCTTTCATTTTTCCCTCCTTTAAAATAAAAAAGAATGATACTTAAGGAGTCTATTAGACGGTACCATCCTTTTATTTAACTTTATTTAATTTATAACGCAATTATACGTGAGTTATTAACTCAATAAAAGAAAAGTAGCTTCAAATAACTAGTCTATTAGTTTACACCAAACACTAACTCTCTATAAAACATTGTTATCCTAATAATCTCTTCAGTGATATAATTTTATCAAATATTTTTTTTAAAATCAATTATATTTTAAAACTCTATAAATAACTTATAGAGTCATATTATTATACTAATGGATTAGTATTGTTTTGATTTTCATTATTTTCAAGATTTTGCACTACAGGTTGTGCTGGAACTTCAGGCATTTGAGTTGCTGGCGCAATAAAAGTTTCTTCATTATTAACAATTTGTTCTGTTGGCATTATTTCAGGTATTTCTACTTGTTGAATTGCTACAGGTTCATTAATAACAGGTTCCTCTACTACTGGAACAACTGGCTCTGACGCATTATTTTCAACAGGCGTTACTTCTGGAACATCAACAACTGGTGCTGAATCAATTACCGGTTCATTAACTTGACTTGTTTGAACTGGCTGAGCTATATTTACAGGCTCAACGATTGGTTCTTGAACAGGTTCACTTACTACTTCTTGAGTTGCTGGCATAGTAATAGGTTCTCCTATTGTAGGTGCGTTAGTAGGTTCAGGAATGTTAAAAATACTTTCTGGTTCTACCTGATTAGCTGGCTCATCAAAAGTTAGTGTTGGTTCTGCAACTAACTCTTCATTTACAACTTGCGCATTTGGTTGCTCAGTTTGAGTTTGTGCTACAGTTGGTTGCACCGTATTTTGCGTATTCATCGCTTGCATAGTTGGTACTCCTGCAATTTCCTCTTTCTTTTGTTTTTTCTTGCCATCAATTAAAAATCCTATTAATGCTATTGCTAGTATTCCCGCAGCTATCATAAAGTAAATATAATTATCTGCTAGAAAATTGAATATACTTTCCATATTTATTCCTCCTTATTCTAATGATATTCTATCATTTACGTTTTAATATTTCAAGTGTTTTATAAATTTTATTTTTATTTTTAATTACTATGCTAGTTAATTATTATTTTTTTATTTTTTGGTGTTATATGAATCCAAGTATTACCATCATTTACAATAAGTGGAGAACCATCTTTATGAGTATATATAGTTTTTGATTCTCTAGATTCTTTTTCCCATTTAATTTCTATCGCCTGTCCATTTGTTATATAGTATCCTTTTCCTGATGATATATTTTTTAAATCTTGTCTATCTTTAGAATCTATTGTTTCTATCTCTACTTGATATACTATAATATTTTTAACCGTATATGTTTCCTTAGTTACCAAGTCTTTTTGTTTTTTATTATCCATATATAACTCATATACTCTTTTTTCTTCATTATATTTATAAGATGTTGTTTGATATGATGAATATTCTAACGATATATCAGTTGCTTTTATAGCATTTTCTGGTAGTTTTACTTTTACCGGATTATATTCTAATAATAATCTATCTGTTTGTGTTCTATATTTTTTATCCTTTATAGTTTCATTTATTTTTTTTGTAGATGAAAATGCTGTATGTTCATAGCTTCTTCTAAGTGATGTATCTCTTGTAAAAGGTTTATAATCATACATACCATTTATATTATCTATATTTAATTCTTCTAAATCAATTTTTGCTTGAGGACTTTGACCATAATGAACAAATATCGCATCATTTTCAAGTACATAATCTAGAAAATAATGTCTTGTACTTCTTATCGAACCTATTTTTGATACATTTGCATCTTTATAAAATGCAAGTAATCTTGTAATTCCACCCTCAGCTATTAATTCATATACAAGGTAAGCATTTTGTAGTCCAGAAAGAGGCCACGCACTATGATTATTATTTATTGAGACCGCTATAGGACGTGTTTTACTTTCAGTATCTATTATTTTTACTTTTGGTTTTTCAATAATAAATGTTTTAAAATTTATATTGTTTTGAATTAAATAATTATTTATTTTTTCATCTAACTTAAAATATTTCATTACAAGCACTCCAACTAATGAAAATATTATTGTAAATAAAATAATTTTTACACTTCTTTTAAGTTTTCTTTTTTTCATATTTTTCCTCTATAATATTATATCAATATTTTATTAATCGAACAATTATTTATGAAAAAAATCGCTTACGCGATTAATATTCACAATTATTTGGAGTTCTTGGATAAGGTATAACATCTCTTATATTATCTACTCCAGTTAGATAAATTAATAGTCTTTCAAATCCCATACCAAATCCCGAATGATAGCATCCACCGAACTTTCTTAAATTTGTGTACCAGTCTAAGTTTTCAAGTGGAACTCCTAATTCTTTCATTCTATTAATTAGTTTATCATAATCATCTTCTCTTTGACTTCCACCCATTAATTCTCCAGCACCTGGTACTTCTAAGTCTACCGCAGCAACAGTTTTTCCATCTTCATTTTGTTTCATATAAAATGCTTTTATATCTTTTGGCCAGTTAGTTATGAATACTGGTCCATCAAAATATTCTGTTATATATTTTTCATGTTCTTTAGCGATATCTTCTCCATACTCTGGTTTAAACTCCCAGTCTACTTTAGCTTCTTTTAATATTGTTATTACTTCTTCATGTGTTTTTCTTACAAACTTACTATTTATTAATTTTGTTAATTTTTCTATAAGTCCTTTTTCTACAAATTTATCACAAAATTCCATTTCATCTTTTGCATTTTCTAAAACATATTTTACAACATATTTAAGCATATCTTCCATAATGTCCATATCACCATTTAAATCACAAAATGCAATTTCAGGTTCAATCATCCAAAACTCTGATGCATGAGTTTTAGTATTTGAGTTTTCCGCTCTAAAAGTTGGCCCAAATGTATATATTTTTTTGTATGCAAGAGCATATGTTTCACCTTCAAGTTGTCCTGTTACAGCAAGTCCTACTTTCTTACCAAAGAAATCTTTTTCTATTTCTACTTTTCCACTAGATGCAATTTTATCTAAATCTAATGTTGTTACTTGAAACATTTGACCAGCACCTTCTCCATCATTACCAGTAATTAATGGAGTGTGTACATATACATAATTATTTTCATTAAAATATTTATGTATAGCATATGCTGCAACACTTCTAATTCTAAAAACAGCATTAAATAAATTTGTTCTAGGTCTAAGGTAAGCTTTTTCACGCAAAAACTCTCTTGTATGTCTTTTTGGTTGTATTGGATAATCTTCTGGACAATCACCAAGCACTATTATTTCTTTTACTTTTAACTCATGACTTTGACCAGAACCTTCTGATTTAACAACTATGCCTTTAACTCTAAGTGCACTACCAACATGTATTTTACTTATTTTTTCAAAATCATCTAAAGAATTATCATAAACAAGTTGAAAGTTTTTTAGTGTTGTCCCATCATTAAAGTCTATAAACCCAAAATTAGATTGATTTCTATTATTTCTAACCCAGCCTTCAAGAGTTACTTCTTTTTCTTCATATTCTTCTATTTTTAATTGTAAGTCTTTTAAATCCATATTGTCTCTCCTTTGATAAATATAATTATAGTATATTATTTATAAAACTTCAAATAAAAATATCTAGTTTTGCTTTTTCTAGATATTTTTTTGTTTTATATTTTAAATTCTTCAAAGAAATCACTCATTGTAAGTTGTTTTTCTTCTTTTATTTCTTTAGATTCTTTTGGCATAATTTCATTTTGAATACTTTCTTCTAAAGTCACGATTTCTTCTTTTTTTGTTATTTCTATCAATTTAGCTACTTCAAATATATCTTCTATTTTTTTCTTTGTAATTGTACTTCCAGTACTTTGTTTATCCATAATATTTATATCACTTGATTTTATATAGCCTATTTCACCAGAGTTTATACCAAATATTGTTTTTGAAGATGTACTATAAGCTTTTATTATATTATATGTTTTTGATTTAGGACTTTTTATAACTGGAGAACCTTTTTTACCTCTTGTTGTTTTTGTTATTTCTTCTGTTTTTATTCTTTTTGCAGTTGATTGATCTGTAAATAATGCAACATATTCTTTTGAATTATTTTTTACAAATGCATTTATTACTTCATCACCATTAGATAATGCAATACATTTTACACCACTTGTTTTAAGGCCTACTATCGGTACTTCTTCTGTGTTATATTTTAAAGATATTCCATTTTTTGTAAACACAAGTATTTCTTCATCATTTACTCTACTTATACTTATTACTTCATCACCATCTTTTAAATTAAAACAGTTTATTGCTTTTGTAAATCTAGATACTTCAAATGATGAAAGAAGCATTCTTTTAACCATACCTTTTTTAGTAAAAGCTGTTATATATGAATTATCAAACTTATTAACTGCGATAGTTTTTATTATCTTTTCACCATCAGTTATTTTTATTATATTAGATATATGTAAGCCAATATCTTTATATTTTGCTTCTTCTATTTCCCTAACTGGTAAGTATAAATAATTACCTAAATTAGTAAATATTAATATTGTATCTAAGTTATTTAGTTTATAAAATCCTTCTATATAATCATTTTCTCTTACCGCTGGATATTCTTTTGAACTAGAATTATAAGATTTTAATGATACTTTTTTAACATAACCCGCTTTTGATATACATACAATAAAATCTTCTTTACTAACCATATCAAGTGTATCTATTTTTATTTCACTTACCTCATCTTTTATAGTTGTTTTTCTAGGAGTTGAAAACTCTTTTTTAATTTCTTTTAGTTTTGATTTTATTACACCTAGAAGTATTTCTTCACTTTCTAGTATAGATTTATAATATTTTATAGATTCTAGTAATTTATCATATTCTTCTTTTAACTCCGTAACATCTGTATTAGTTAGTTTATATAGTTGCATCATTACTATAGCGGTTGCTTGATCTTTTGAAAATTCAAACTCTTTTATTAAGTTTTCTATAGCATCTGATTTGTTTTTACTTGCCCTTATTACTTTTATTATTTCATCTAATATATCTATTGCTTTTATAAAACCTTCAGTTATGTGTAATTTCTTTTCATCTACTTTTAAGTCAAACTCTGTTGTTTTTGTTACTACTTCTCTTTCATGTTTTATAAATGCATCAAGTATTTCAAGTAATCCAAGTGTCTTAGGTGTTTTATCAACTATGGCTACCATATTATAGCTATAATTTATTTGCATTTCAGTATTTTTAAGTAAGTAGTTTATTATAAGGTCAGTATTAGCATCTTTTTTTAGATCTATTACTATTCTAAGTTCATCATTTTTATCACTTTCATCTCTTACTTCAGCTATACCTTCTATTTTTTTATCAATTCTTATTTCTTCTATTTTTTTGATTATATTGCATTTTAATGTATCATAAGGTATTTCAGTAATTATAATAGATTCTTTTCCTTTTGTTTTTTCTACTTCATATCTAGATTTTACTACTACTTTTCCTTTTCCAGTTTTGTATGCATTTATTATTGCATCTTTTCCTTCTACTATACCACCTGTTGGAAAGTCCGGACCTTTTATTATTTCAAGCATTGTTTCTAGTCTTGAATTTGGAGAATCTATTCTTTTTATACACGCATCTATTACTTCACCTAGGTTATGTGGGGGGATGTTTGTTGCATATCCAGCGGAAATACCTGTTGAACCATTTACAAGTAAGTTTGGAAAATGTGCTGGCAAAACAGTTGGCTCGTAAGAATAGTCATCAAATGTTAGTGCCATTTCAACTGATTCTTTTTCTATGTTTTCAAGTAGTATATTACTTATTTTAGCAAGACGTGCTTCTGTATAACGCATCGCAGCGGCTGGATCTCCATCTATTGAACCATTGTTTCCTTGCATTTCAATAAGAATCGCTCTTTGTTTCCATTTTTGAGATAGTCTTACCATCGCATCATATACTGATGTATCTCCGTGTGGGTGATAGTTACCTATTACCGCTCCAACTGTTTTTGCTGATTTTTTTGTTTCTTTATCATAAGTATTTTTATCTTTATACATAGAGTAAAGGATTCTTCTTTGAACAGGTTTAAGGCCATCTCTTACATCAGGAAGTGCACGTTCTTGTATTATATATTTTGCGTATCTACCAAAACGCTCACCCATTATCTCTTCTAGGGCATATTCATGAATTTTCTCTATTAATTCCTTTGCCATTTTATTTACCACCTTTGTAATCATCTTCTAAAGTAAACTCTACATTTTCTTCTATCCATTCTTTTCTAATTTCAGCATCATCACCCATAAGTACTGTTACTCTTTTTTCTGCGAGGATTGAATCTTCTATACTTACTCTAATTAAGTTCCTAGTCTCTGGATCCATTGTTGTTTCCCAAAGTTGGTCTGCATTCATTTCACCAAGTCCTTTATATCTTTGTACTGTGTAATTTCCTTTAAAAGTGTTTTTAAACTCATTTAATTCTTCATTAGTATTAAGATATTTTTTATCTTTTCCGTATTTAACTAAATATAATGGTGGCATTGCAATATAAAGCATTCCTCTTTCAATTAAAGGTCTCATATATCTATAGAAGAATGTTAAAAGTAATACTTGAATATGTGCTCCATCATCATCAGCATCGGTCATTATTATTACTTTTCCATAGTTAGAATCATATGGTTCAAACTCATTTCCTATTCCAGCGTTTATCGCATGTACTATTGTATTTATTTCTTCATTTTTAAACAAATCCGCTACAGTTGACTTTTCACAGTTTATTATTTTACCTCTAAGCGGAAGAATTGCTTGATGTTTTTTATCTCTTCCAGATTTTGCTGTACCACCAGCTGAGTTACCTTCGACTATGAATAGTTCATTTTTCATATAATCTTTACTTTGAGCTGGAGTCAGCTTTCCTAAAAGTACTTTTTCTTTTTTATCTTTTCCTTTTCCCGCGCGCGCTTCACTTCTTGCTTTTCTTGCTGCTTCTCTTGCAATTTTACTTTTTATAGTTTTATCCATTATTGCGCTAGATGCTTCTTTGTTTTCATCTAAGAAAAATGATAATTTTTCGTAAACCAAACTTTCAACTACACTTCTTGCTTGAGGAGTTCCAAGTTTTCCTTTTGTTTGCCCCTCAAACTGAAGAATGTCTTCTGGTATTCTTAAACTTATTACCGCACTTAAACCTTCTCTAGTATCTGATCCTTCAATGCTTTCTTTACCTTTTAATTGTCCACTAGATTTTAAATGTTCATTAAAAACTTTTGTAAGTGCTGTTTTAAATCCAACTTCATGAGAGCCACCGTCTATTGTTTTTACATTATTTACAAACGATAATATATTTTCATTATATGTATCAGTATACTGCATAGCGATATCTACATATATTCCTTGCTTTTCTCCGCTAAACTGCACCACTTTATGAAGTGGACTTTTATTTTCGTTTATATATTCTATAAATGAAACAAGACCATTATCGTATTTAAATTCAGCCCTTTTATCATCTTCTTCATCTATTACTTCCATTGTAAGTCCATTTATTAAAAATGCACTTTCTTGCATTCTTTCACAAATGGTTGTATAACTAAACTTATTATTTCCAAAAATTTCAGGGTCAGGATAAAACTCAACTGTTGTTCCAGTTGACCTTGTTGTACCTATTTCTTTTAATGGTTTATCTACTTTACCTCCATCTTTGAATGATATTTCATAAACTTTTCCTTTTCTACATATTGTCACTTTCATCCATTTAGATAAAGCATTTACTACTGATGAACCTACACCATGAAGTCCTCCAGATACTTTGTATCCTTCACTTTCAAACTTACCACCAGCATGTAAAACAGTATAAACTACTTCAGGGGTTGATTTACCTGATTCATGCATTTCAGTAGGTACACCACGCCCCTCATCTTTTACTGTTATACTTCCAGTTTTATTTATAATAACCGTTATTTTATTTCCATGTCCATTAATCGCTTCATCTATAGCGTTATCCACTATTTCCCATACTAAATGATGCATACCTCTTTTATCTGTAGACCCGATATACATCCCCGGTCTTTTTCTTACCGCTTCAAGACCATCTAATATTTTAATAGTATCAGCACCATATTCTTTATTTGCCATTTTATCACCATAATCATTATACGAAAAAAAACAAAAAGTGTAAAGCAAGGTTTACACTTTAAATATTGTTTTTACAAATTATTAATTTTTAAGAGATAATTTAAAGTTATCTAGTTCATTTAAATATGAATTATATAATCTATTTCTTTTTTCTAAATATTCGCTAGAACTCAAACCATTTATTTTTGTTGTATTTGAACTTATATTATTATTATCGTTAATTATATATAAAACTTCATCTATATTTTTAGCATTAATACAAACATCAGATAAATTACAATCAGAAATATTACCCCAAGGGTCTAATATTTCTATAATAGCATTTTTACTACCTTTGAAATTTAATTTTATTAGAGATTTATTAAGTGTTATATAATTAATAAACTCCGCGTCTTCAAAATCTATATTACAGATATCTCCTCTAATTTTTTTAAGGTCAATTTTAGCACCCGTGCTTCCTTTAAAACTTGCACCTTCTATATTACAATTATCAAAAGAACTGGTTATTTTAGCATCTGCAAAACAAACGGCATAACAATTTTTGTTTTTTACAGATTGTGGATTTACTTGTGCTCCTGTGCTTCCTTTAAAAATTGTGCTTCTTATATCAACATCATCAAATGAACCTATAAACTCTACATCTCCAAACCATGCACTAGTACAATCTTTATCTTTAATAGTTTGTGGATTTATTTGTGCACCAATACTTCCTGTGAATATTGTAAATTTGTAGCCAGTTCCTTTTATTGTACAATCATCAAATGGTCCAGTTATTTTTACTCCACCAAAATCTACATTAGAACAATTTTTGTTCTTTACGGTTTGTGGGTTTATTTGTGCACCAGTACTTCCTCTAAAATCAGCACCGCATATTTCACAATTATCAAATGGTCCGGTTATTTTTGCACTATTAAAATTTACTCCGAGACAGTTTTTATCTTTTACGGTTTGCGGATTTATTTTAGCACCTATGCTCCCCTCAAAGTTTACTTTAGATATATCAACGCCGGCAAAGTCTATTTTTGATAAATCTAATCCTTTTAGTGATATGCCCTTTCTTAATATTTTATTTTCTATATCAGAAAATAATAATAGTTCTAACAATTCATCTGATATTTCTATAAACTCTCTTTCACTTAACTTTTCTTGTTTTTCATTTAATTTTTTTAATATATTATTAATTTGTTCATTATTTAGTTTTATTTCCATACTATTTACTTCTCCTTATTATTTTATTAATGAATGAGTTTGATCTCTATTTTTATCAAAATTAATATATAATCCTTTAATTCCTTCAACCTTTGCATATTCAGTATTACAATTTTCAAAAGTTTCTATAATTTCTACATCCGCAAAATTCACACTTATACATGATTTCATAAGTAATGTTTGCGGGTTAATTATAGCTCCAGTACTTTTTTCAAAACTTGTAGCATAAAGAAAGCAACCATCAAAAGGGCCAACAAACTCTACATCCGCAGCATTTACATGTATGAGACTTTTATCTTCTACTGTCTGTGGATTTATTTTTGCTCCTTTACTTCCTTTAAAATTCGAACATATAATATGGCAATTATCAAATGGGCCTACAAACTCAACATCTGCAAAATCAATATGTGAACATTTTTTACCTTTCAGTATCTGTGGATTTATTTGTGCCCCTTTACTTCCTTTAAAATTTGAAAAAACTATTAAACAATCATCAAATGGACCGATTATTTCTACATTGCCAAAATTTACATGAGAACAGTTTTTATCTTTTATCGTCTGAGGATTTATTTTGGCACCAATACTATTTTCAAACCATGATCCCTCTATTATGCAATCATCAAATA
>JAFQID010000019.1 GCA_017397685.1 Bacilli bacterium
GATATAGTGTTCCACTCGTTGTTCCTACTGATGTATCATTACAAAATGCCTCATCCACTATTAAATTTGTTACACTCGTTCCGAGTATTTCTATATTCTCAGTATACCAAGCTTCTACTTGTGTTTTAGCATTACTATCCATTCCTTCTTCGTGTACCCATTTAACATATTTAGCATTATTATACTGTGCATTATAACTAAATGTATGAGTACCTCTATTACTAACAGTAATTTTTACATCAGTTCCTGTTTGTGGACATGTATATGTATCACCTGAGATTGTTGGCTTTCCCCCATATCTAAGTTTTATACTATCTCCACTTTCATTTGTTCTAACTATTCTCCAGCATTGATTAGCAAAAACCAAATAATTATTTTCAACCACTCCTCTAAAATAAAGTACTTCTTCTCCTACTCCATCTCCATCTATATCTTCATTCCTATCAAGAAGTGTAGTTCTAAATAAACCTGACTCGCTTTCTTCATCCGCAACATTTTCAAAAAGAGAAGCATTATCATTTTTTATTGTAGGATTATTAGCAAGTATTTTTTCATATATTGTAGGTGGAATTTTCTTATCAATACTCTCTAACCACAAATTAGCACTTAACTCTGTACCAAGCATATCAAGTTGATCTACTCCCTGGGCATACTCTATCCATATATATAAACTAATAGTTTTGGATGTATTAGATTTAATAGCTAAATCATTATATATTTGTAATCTCTCTCCATTAACAGCACCTGAAAAATCACCCGATTTTTCACTTTTATCTACAACTACTTTATATTTAAAATATTGATTCTTTAGTTCATTCGATATATTATTAATACTTAAATAAATATCATTAGAAGAATCAAGTGAATCCTCAGCATTAGTAATAGTAAACTCTTTTTTATAAGCCATTGAATCTACATACTGGCTATATATAGGTTTTAAATTACTAACACTAACCGCACTATCAGATAAACTTACATCTAAGCTACCAGTTGTAACTCCAGTAGGATTATTACCATTTTCAATTACTTCCGCGCCAAAATAAGCTAGTGTTATAACCAAAACACTAGCAACTAACACTAAAATACTTGGCATTATTATTTTTTTATCTACTTTCATAATTTTATTATACCTCTAACTAACTAATTAAGCAATAAAATATAATTTTAAACGTTAATCCTAACATATACTCTAACTTGTACTAAAAATAATTACTAATAACAAAAGAAATAATAATAAATATACTAATAAGTAAATATACACCATAAAATAAATAATTAATAAACTTACTCTCATTAAATTGTACTTTAGCACTAATAGTAGAAAGCAAAATAAGAATAGTTAAAACATCTCCAGTAATACTAATAGATTTATTACTTTCAAAAAATAACAATATAACTCTTATCATAAATAAAGATAAAATAATAACTGAACATATAAACTCATTTTTTCTATATCTAAAATGTTTTTTAATATCATATCTTTCATTTATGATACTAGTCCCGCAGTTAGCACATTTCCTAACTCTTTTCTTTAATTTATAACCACAATGTCTACAATAATTATTCATAAAACTTCTCCTAATTAAAATATTTAAATACTAAATATAAAGCATAAATAACAAAAACAAATATAATCAATATAAAAGATAACGAAATAGAAGATCCTTTTCTCATTAAATAATCTTTTTTAAGATCTACAACAGCTTCCTTACACTTATTACATATAAGATCATTTTCTTTTAACTTATTACCACAATTAGTACAATAATTATTCATATAAAACCTCTTTACTATATCTTAAAAATATTTTATCACAAAAAAATAAAATAATAAATAAATTGTAAATATATTCCAAAATAAAAAATAATATAGTATAATATAAAAGTATGAAAAATATATTAATTAAGTTAATAAACCTATATCAAATAACACCACTGCACTGTCATACAATGTGTAGGTTTACACCCACATGTAGTCAGTATATGAAAGTATCAATAGAAAGATATGGTGTATTAAAAGGTATAAAATTAGGTACTAAAAGAATATTAAGATGTCATCCATTTGGTAAATTTGGATATGACCCAGTACCTACGGAGGAAAAATGAAAAAAATAATATTAATAATCTTTATAAGTTTAATTACATTTGGCTGTTCAATAAACGATGATTTTAGTGACAAATATATTTACACTACTATGTATCCTCTAGAATATGCAACAGAAACATTATATGGAGAATATTCTAATGTAGAAAGTGTTTATCCAGATGGAGCTGATCAAACTTATTCATTAACTGATAAAAAGAAAAAACAATATTCAAAAGGAGAAACATTTGTTTATTCAGGTTTAGCAAAAGAAGCTACCCTTGCAAAAGACTTATTAAATATTAACCAAAATCTTCAAATAATTGATGCTACCAAAGGAATGAACATAAATTATTCAACAGAGGAATTATGGTTAGATCCATCAAACTATCTTATGCTTTGTAGTAATATAAAAAGAAGTCTAATAAACTATAACGAAAACGTTTATACAAAAGATAAAATAGAAGAAAATTACAAAAAATTAAATGAAAAAATATCTGAATTAGACGTTGAGCTATACTCTATAGGAAAAAATGGAAACTATAATACAATACTAACAACAAATAACGCATTAAAATATCTAACAAAATATAATATTAATGTAATATCAATAGACCAAAATAATGAACTAGCAGATAAATCTTACGCAGAAGCGAAAAAATTAATAAACAGTAAAGATATAGATTATATATATATATTAGAAAATCAACCATTAACTGAAACACAAGAAAAATTTATATCACAAAACTCTTTAGTTAAAATAAATATTGATTCATTATACACTTTATCACAAGAAGAAAAAGAAGAAGAAGAAAACTACATCTCTTTAATGAAAAATATTATAACCAACTATAAAAAAGAACTATATAAAAAATAATATAGTTACTTTTTTTTGCATAAAACAAGACCTTTTTCTATCTCTTTTTTTCTAACATCAAAACTATTAATTATCCTTTTAGTATTATAATCAGATAACAAAAGGCCATATTTATCACATGTAAGTTTAATCAAAGATTTAATATCAACATCCAAACACTTAACAAAATTATTATAAAGAAGAGCAATTCTTTTAAGAGCATATAAAGTAAACTCATAATCAAAACTATCAATCTTCTTATTCAAACATAAATCTCCAAAAACACTTTGATAAATATAATCCTCATGAAAAAGTAAAGAACCATTATCAGTCAAAGGGCTAAGTGAAAAATTTCCATTTTCTTCTTCAATTACCACATTGCAATTAACTCTGTCTGTTTGACCACTAAAATAATCAAAAGCAATCAAAGAATAAATCTTTAATAATTTCTTAAATCTTTCATCAGACTTTAGAAAACTATAAAGTTCTACAATATCAAAAGGTTTCTTTTCACCAATTTCTTCAAAAAAAGAATTATAAAAATAATAGTTCTTATCAAAACTTCTAAAATTCTTACTAAAAATTCCTATATTATCAACAGACTCATTATATCCAAGAAAAAAATCTACGCATTTAAGTTCAAATACCCGAGCAAGTTCCCTAGAAAACAGTTCTTCAAAAACATAATAGCATTTAAAATAATGTGGCTTACCCTTATATTTATACCATTCGTTATAGGCTCTTAAACTTTTATTATCAGAATTAACATATTTTTTAGCATTTACAATAGCAGAACCTATAACAGGCATACTATCATAAGTTTCTTCTCTCAAACTAAAATCAAGCACAAAATCACCCCTAATTAAGCCACATTATTATATAACAAAAACATCCTTATTTCAAGGACATTTTAATAAAAGTCAAACAAAGTAGTTTGATTATTAATTTTAAAATATTCATAAGTTTTTTGAGTAATAACTCTTCCTCTATTAGTCCTTTTAACAAAACCCTCTTGAAGTAAATATGGTTCTATCACATCCTCAATAGTAGTAGACTCTTCACCAATAGATGATGCTATACTTTCAATACCAACTGGTCCACCATTAAACTTATTTATGATACTCATTAAATATTCAATATCAGTAGAATCAAGACCACTTTTATCTATCTTTAATCTATCAAGTGATTCATTAACAATATCTATATCTATATGACCATTACCCTTAACTAAAGCAAAATCACAAACTCTTTTTAAAATCCTATTAGCTATTCTAGGAGTTTTTCTACTTCTAGAAGCAACTTCAAAAGCAGCAGCATCATCAATAGAAGTTTCAAGCACCTTAGCACTTCTTTTAACTATACTTGTAAGCTCTTCAGTAGTATAAAACTCAAGCTTACAAATAATACCAAATCTATCTCTTAAAGGACTTGATAAATCACCAGCTCTAGTAGTCGCACCAACCAAAGTAAATGGTGGTAAATCAATTTTAATATTTCTACTTTGACCCTCTCCTCCTATAATAATATCAAGTTTAAAATCTTCCATCGCACTATATAAAATCTCTTCAATATATCTAGGTATTCTATGTATCTCATCAATAAACAAAACATCATTTGGTTCAAGAGTAGATAAAATTGCCGCAAGATCACCACTTTTTTCAATAGTTGGTCCACTAGCCGTTTTAATATTACTACCAAGTTCATTCGCAATAATATGAGCAAGAGTAGTTTTTCCAAGACCAGGAGGCCCATATAATAAAACATGATCAAGATTAGTGTTTCTCATTAAAGCAGCTTTAATAAAAACTCTTATATTTTCCTTAACATCACTTTGCCCAATATATTCATCTAAACTACTAGGTCTAATACTTAGTTCAAAACCATCCTCACCTAGTTCATGATTACTTACAATCCTCTCATCCATTAAAAATCCCCCTTATGAATATAATCATATACTTCATTCCAATCATTTACCCTATTAAATCTATTCTCATCATGATTATAATCACTATTAAAAAGTAAAACACTAATGCCTGCACTAGAAACATCTTCACAGTTCTTAGGTAAATCATCAATAAACAAATCAATTTTATTATCTACACACTCATCAGTTTTCTCACCAGTATCTACAAATAACTTATGAAACTTAACTTCATTTTTATGTAGCCAATCAAAACTTAACTTATAAGGATCGCTCAAATATTTTTTCTTTCTAAGAGAAATAAATACAATCTCATTCCCTTCATCATAAAGCTTATTTATAACTTCTTTCGCAAAAGGCTTAATCTTAGCATTAGCCATAATATACTCAAGCCTATCAGCAAAAAACTTACCCTTACCATTAATGTCCCAACCCATCATAGTTGGAAAATCATAAGCATCAGGATTTTTAATGCCAATCCCACCAAGTACCTCTCTATCATACTTATCAGCCTCAATAACAATTAACTCATTCGTATCACATATCGTATCATCAATATCAATTCCAATTCTATACATAATTCCTCCTACTTAAGTAATAATTTCAACGCTTCCTTAATTTGACTTTCAATAGGTAAACTTCCGTCAACTTTTACTACAACATTCTTAATATCATTATGCTTATATCCAAGTGCTTCAAGAGCAAGAATAAGTTCTTCATTTTGATTATCACTTACCTCATCACTTAAAACAAGTTTACCTTTCAAATCAAGAATAATCTGTCTAGCAAGTTTTTCACCGATCTTAGGAAACTTTTTTAAATATAAAATATTTTCCCTATCAATCGCATCAACAATACCATTAATTGACCCACCAGCAAGCATAGGCAATATCATCTTTGGTCCAAGCCCTTTAACACCTAATAATTTAAGAAAAAGCTCTCTTTCACTCTCACTAGAAAATCCATATAAACTATTTTCATCTTCCCTAATATGATGATAAATATAAACAGTATTTTTCTCCCCTTCTTTAAACTTATATGGATTAGCCGTAAAAATCTTATAACCAACTCCATTAACATCTACAGTTATATAATTAATTAAACATTTAGCTACAATTCCACTAATATAATCATACATAAAATATCATCTCCATAATAAAAATTATATCACAAATAAATAATAATAAAAGCGAACAAAAGAAAATAAGTAAGACAAACTTACCTATTTTAAACTTTTAACCTCTTCAATAGTTAAACCAGTTAACTCCGAAATTAAAGAAATATCCATATTTTTTATTAACATATTCCTTGCTATTTCCACTTTACTTTCTTCTATTCCCTCATCACGTGCAAATAACTTTTCAGACTCTCTTATAAGTATATCATCCTCTTCCTTAGTAAGAATATCATTATAAATATTAAGATCATTAACCTTTAATAACTCCTTAGCATACTCTTCCATTATACTATCTCCCTTCGTATAATCAAGCAAGTCTTCCTTGTTTTCTATAGTAATCATTTTTAAATATTTATACTTACCATATATATTTTTAGTATAGCACAGCTTTCCAATTTTTTCCATATCTATTTTATAAATCAAAATATTATTAGAATATATATTTTCACTATCATCCTTTTCTCGCATTGTATATTCACTTTTAATCTTATTATAATTTCTATTCCAATCTAAATCTATTAATATACTTTGCTTAGATGTATAATAATTTTTACCAGTAGTAAACTGACTAATATGTTTTGTCATAATAAACCTATAATTTCTATTTCTAATAGATTTACTTGGTGAACTATTAACTTCCACATCAATAAGCTTATCCTTAGTTTTAATTAAACAATCAACTCTCTTACTTTGCTCCTTAACATTTTTCTTATTAAGCTCAGTATTTAATAATTCAATCTTATCTATCTTAATCTCTAATATTTCTTCAAGTATTGCCTTTAATATATTCTTTCCTTTTTCACATCCAATAACACTTTTAAACACCCCATCAAGTCTACATGAATGTATATTTTTAACTCTAAAATTATTCATACTTCTCCTCCAACAAAAAGGAGTATAACAAACAAAAAACAACCTATCAAATCACCAAAATATAAAAATAATAACAAAAAAACTTAAAAAATGAAATTATCAACTAACAACTCTTCAACAATTACATTACTTTATTTCATAAAAAACTAAAAATCATATAATTTTAAAAAAAATAAATAAAAAAATGTAAATAATCAAATTTACATTAAAATCTATTAACTATTAACCATATCTATAAGCATACTCTCTAGCTTAAAATAATTATCATTACTCTTACTTAAATACCTATTTACATACCCTATTATTTTTTCAAAACACTTATCCTTTTCATACTTATCATATGCTTCTTCTAAATATCTTACATAACCATCACCATCTAAAGCAAAACTTATAACCCAAAAAACCAAAACCATTATCTAAACAATATATCTTACTTTTATTATTTATATTTAATTTTTCTTTTTCTATTCTTTCTTTAAGCAATTTAAAATCATTAATTATTTTTTTCTTATCAAAGCTTAATATTACTAAATCATCCATATACCTAATATAATATTTATACCCAAGTACTTCCTTAATATAATAATCTAAATCACTTAAATAAAATATCGCAAGAAACTGACTAGTCATATTACCTATTGGTAATCCTTTACCAAACTTATAATTTGGAATATTTTTTATTTCTTTTATCAAATAATCGCTATTACTATAATTTGCTACTTTCTTTATTTCTTCATTTTTTATTCGTTCAATATCTTCATTAATATATTTACAATTAGTAGAATCAATAATTTTATAAATAATATCTAAAGCATCACTATCCTTAATCTTTCTTCTTAACTTTTCTTTCAAAATATCATGGTCAATATTATAAAAATACTTATTTATATCAATTTTCAAAACATATATTTTCTTTTCCAACTTCCTAAGTTCATTAATATATTTAATTAACTTATCAAATGCATAACTACCACCCTTACCCTTTCTAGTAGCTACATTAGTACTTATTAAACTATTATCAAGTACATCCAAAATATATCTACTAACTAAATGATTAATTAACTTATCTTTAAATCTTTCACTCATAATAAGTCTATATTTTGGTTCTCTAATAAAAAATATTTTATACTTTCCTACTTTATATTTTTTATTATATAATTCCCTTGATATATTAAATATTTTAGAATGTAAATTAATTTCAAAATCAAGTACTTCTTTTTTATTCTTAACACTCTTTCTCAAATCCATATATACATTATAAATATTAGATATATCACATATATTATTATATAGATTTCCTTTTCTCTTCACCTAAAAGCCATCCTCCAACCATCTTATTCAAATTATCAATAAAACCCATAATACTAAAATATCTTTTAGAAGTAATTATTTTCTTACCTCTACAAGTACCAATATAATAATCAATAAGTGATATATTTATAACAAGTTCCTTAATATGTTTAACTCTTATATTACCAACATTAAATCTTGCTCTTAAACATTCTTCATGCAAAGAATACAAACATTTCTCAATATTTATCTTAAGAGCAAGTTCACTCTTAGGAAAAGATGAAAATACATAATCATCACAATACTTCATCAACTCTCGAATCTTACCTAATATTCTAAAATCTTCATTCTTCATTACTACTCCTAAATATTAAAACACAAGCAAATCATTAACACTGATACTGCTTGTGTTTTAATATTTTTTTCACCATCATTATTAAACATTCACTTTTCAAATCTATAAATAGCTTACTAAGCGAAGCTAATACAAGTGAAAGTTTTTAGTATGTACTCACATAAAAGAATACATAGAAGGATTAAGTTTGTTTCCTTAGAGTCATATTACCATAACTTCTTATTACTTCCGTAATAAGGTCATATATTTCTTCTCATAATTAAGGAAATTGCCGGAAGCAAGCCATTAGTATTGTCACATTGTTGTTGTTAAGGTTGCCCGTAGAATTCACGTTGAACGAATTAGCATTGCCATTGTCAGCATTCCAGTTGAACGGACTATATCAACTTAACCCTAAATTAAATTTATATAAAATTTAATTCCATTTTTTATTCGCCCAATTTGAATAAAATCAATTTATTCCAATTGGGATAACAATAGCACTAATCTCCTTTTCTAGGTTTATCTTCTCCATAACTAAGTGCCTTTACATGCCCATAGGGCATGGTCATTTGAAAGGGTTTTCAAATGACTTCTTTACGCTTTTCGCCCCTAGCTTTCTACGACGTATGGATTTGTGTACGTTCCATTACCTTCTGCGTTAACCATAGTTTCCGCTTTTAAGGAAACTGCAGGCAGCAGCCCACCAGCGACGTCCATACAGCCATCAATGAGGCTGCCCGTAGAGACCACATAGAACGAACGAACCTCGCCAAGGTCAGAATACCAGACGAACGGACTAATTGTCCAAAAATAAGCACTTGTGTATAAGTAATATGTACTATTATTTGATGAACCATCACCTTGATAAAATCTTCCTCCAGCATATGCTACTTCATCTACGGTTAATAATCCTATTGGTTTAGATAATTTTCCATTTCCACCCCAACTGTCTCCACTTACCGTATGTTTATCTTCTATGTCAGCACATTTATATGTTGGCTGAGCATCACTTTTCGCTGTTTGTGTAGTAATGTCTACTAATCTATTCGCTGCTCCATAGAATGTTTCATCATATGATTTTGTAGTAGGATTACTCTTATCTGCACAATATGGTACATTTGCTATCTGGTCTTCATAATCCTCTAGTCCACTTGATGTATACCATTCATCTATAGTTGTTTTTGCAAGACTTTCTCCTGTTCCATCTTCCCATATATATTCATTATATTTTTGATCATCATAGTCTTCATTAAAATAATAATCCGTATTATTTATCTTAACCTCTGTTCCAGTAACAGGACATGTTCCATTTGAATATTCTCCATTATATCTTAGTCTTACTGAACCATCTTCATTTGTTCTAACTATTCTCCAGCAAAAACCTCCAAATCTTACATTGTTATTTGTTACCGCTCCTCTATAGTAATATACTCTCTCTCCTGTTCCGTCTCCATTTAAATCTTCTGTTAAAGATAAGTCTGATGTATAATATAAACCTTTTCCATTTGTATTAGATGAGATTTGTGAAAAGTCTATATTTGCATCACTCATTCCATTGTTATTATCTGCAAGTATTTTTTCGTATAATGTATATTTTCTATTAAAATACAATGTACATCCAGTTGCTTCTGTTATTGGTTTAATTGTTATTGCTTTTGTATCATTATTCCATGTAACTACTTCATTATTTGTACATGTATAGCTTTCTAGTTCATAGTTTGTACTTGAATCAAGTGTATCAACTTTTTCATTATCTACATAAAGTGCGACTATATTTATATCGTTTACTATATAAATCCCTGTTACTTCAGTATATCCTTGTGGTATTATTACTTGTTCTATTGTGTTTGTTATGTATCCTGATGCTATATCAAACTCTACTTCTATGTTTGAAGATGAAGAGTTTGTTATTTTAATTGTTATATTTCTTTTATTTGATATGTTTCCACTTGGTAAGTCATTATCTTCATTATATTCTACTAATATATTAGAGTTTTCTTTATATATTAGTTTATAAAATGATGATACTGTATTTAAAGATGTTATTTCTATGTTTACTTCTGTTTCTCCAGGTTCTACTGTTATTTTTGAAACACTTTCATCATTAATCTTTATTCCATACATAAGTGATCCTATATACATTTCACTTGCTCTATAGTTATCTGATGAAAATATAAATGATGAGTATGTCAGTCCAAGAAGCGGACAAAGTGATAACAGTAGAATAGTTGCTAGTAAATACTTTTTAGATTTTGATTTAAAATAATATTTCATAGTATACCTCTTTTTATTAGTATGTAAAAAGTTATGCTTTATAAACTTTTTAATTTTATTTAAGCAATATTTTTATCTTTTTATCTTTATATTTATTATATCTCATCCCCTCCCCATCTTGTCAAGAGGCAAAATTCTGTTTGCGGAGGGAGAGTTATACTTTTTGCAGTGGTAAACTTAAAGTAGACAACTATTTTATTAATTTTTTAAATGGATATTATTATATTGAATTATTAATTGATTATTCACATTTTCTTATTTTTTTACACACAAAAACCATTATATTTGTGTGTATAATGGTTTATTTTTGTATTTTTTCTTTTTCTTCACTTATTAATTTTGAGTATGCTATTTTACCAACTAGTGTTGTTGGAATAGATTCTCTAAATTCGTACTGTTCTGGAAGAGAGTATCTTGCCAAATGTTTTTCACAATGTTCTCTTAGTTCTTTTTCTATTTTTGAATTAGATTCATTTGTTTTTTCTAGAACTATGAAGGCTTTAGCTACTTGGCCTTTTTTAGGATGATCGATACCAATAACTGTGCTTGTTAATACTTTTGGATGTTCATTTAATACGTTTTCTATATATGAAGGATATAAGTTATAGCCATTTGATATTATTACTCTTTTTAGTCTTTGTTTAAAGTATACTACACCTTCTTCGTCCATTGATGCTATATCTCCTGTGTGAAGCCACACCTTTTCATCTTCATGTACTCTTAAGGTTTGCATTGTTTCTTTTAAGTTGTTTAGATATCCCATCATTACTGTTGGTCCAGATATACATAATTCTCCATCTGCGTTTATTTCAGCTTTATCATGTGTTCCGATTTTTACTATTTTAAAGTACGTATCAGGCATGGGAATGCCTATTGAGTTTTCTTTATAAAATCCTGAAGGAGTTAAGCATGTTGCGGCAGATGATTCAGTTAAACCATAACCAATTCTTACCTCAGCATCTGAGCCATGTTCTTTTAATAGGTTATCGATTGATTTTTTTGTTTCTGATGACATAAAGTCTCCACCTGATACTGCGCACTTTATGCATTCTAAGTCTTTTTTACCTAATGAGCAGTTTGTTAAGGTGTTGTATAATCCTGGTACTGCGGCGATAAAGTTTGGTTTATGTTTTTTTATTAAATCTGGGAAATCTTTTGGTTTAAAACTTGGAATTAGTATGCATTTCATTCCCCAAGTAAGAGGTGTGTGAACACATACTCCTAAACCGAAGCCGTGGAATATTGGTAAAATTGATAATAATGAGTGTCCAGGGCTTGCCGGATCACAAGTTAGTGCACATTGATATGCTAGTGCGTTAAAGTTTAAATTAGATAAAAGTATACCTTTTGGATCACCAGTTGTTCCGCCACTATAAAGTATTACCGCTGGATCATTCGCACTTTTTGGGCATTCATACTTTCCATCATAGTCGTATCCATAGTTTAAAAACTCTTTCCAGGTCATTATATCTTCTGTATGCTGTATTTTTGGTATCTTTCCTAAAAAGGCAAATTTCATAAGAAATGATTTAATAGGTCCTAGTTCATCCGAGATAGAAGCTATTACTACTTTTTTTAAGTTTGTTTTATCTAATATATTGTGTACTTTTTCATATGTTAAATCAAGTGTAAGTAAGAATGTACTTTTTGCTTCATTTATGTAAAACTCTATTTCTTTTTCGGCTGATAGTGGATGTATCATTGATGCGACCGCTCCAATCATGTTAACAGCGTAAAATGTAAGAATTGCTTGTGGAGAGTTTGGCATACAAATAGATACTCTATCTCCTTCTTTTACACCTTGTGCTTTTAGTGATTTTGCTACTTCTTCTATTTTATGATACATCTCTTTGTATGTACATGTTGTTTTAAAAAACTCGTATGCTATGTTGTTTGGATATTTTTGAACCGTTTGATATAGGTACGATACCATTGATCCTTGATGATATTCTAGATTTGCTGGTACATTTTCCTTATAGTATTTTATCCAAGGTCTATCTTGTTCATTAGTTAATTTCGATTTTTTCATTAGCTTCTCCTTCTAGTAACTCAGGATTATTAAGAATGTATTCTAGTAGTTTTACTGAGTTAGCAAAATATACCCCATCAGCTATTCTTTCATCCAAATTTATTCCAAATTCTACTGTATCAGTTATTTTCTCTTTTCCGTTTTTATCTATAATTTTATCTTTATGTATTTCTCCAATTGTTGATAGAATTGATGACGTTCCAAAGTTAGTAATATTATGATATATAGCACCTATTTTAAGTGTTCCAAGATTAGACATTAATACTGTACTATAGTAAATATTTTCTTTTATAAATGAGTTTGGAAGCCAACCATGTTTATCTATCCATTTTATTATTCCTACAAATGGCACTCTAATTAGTTTTGGTAATTTTCCAACTATATCCACGATATTATTAGTACTTTCTTTTTTCATCATTTTATTATTTCTGATATTATTTATTTTTTCCGCGATTTTTTCACTTATTGTAAAAATATTATCATCTTTATTTATTTTTATTAAAACCATTACTTCATCACTAAAGTCTTCTAGCGCTATTTTGGTTATAAAAGATATTATTACGTCATTTCTTTCATATACCGTTCTGTTAGCTATAAATCTGTTTAATAAAGGCCTATTGTAAACTACTTTTGCAAAAGCTGCACAAAATGCATGAAAATATGTTATTTTTTTATCAGGGTTTTCAGCTTTTATTTTTTCTATATATTTTATTAAATTAGAAACATCTATTTTATAATTTATATAAACGTCCGAATCACATCTTCTTGGCTTTAAATCAATCATTATATTTTGTATACCGCTTATATCTCTTACCTTTCTAGCATCTTTTCTATCTCCAAATCTTTTTTTCATTTCTACCTCACAATACATATATTATTATATTTTATTATTTTAGAATATGCAAGTTTTCTTTAAAAGCCAATTAAAAAAGGAACTGTTGTTCCTAGTTTTCAAATGTTTTCCATTCTGTTGTTCCACAGTCTGTACAGATTAAAGGCGCCAAAACTTTTTTACCTTTAGGCATAGGTCTTCCTGTGTCTATACCAACGCATAATATTCCAGATTCTTCATCTATGTATGCGTATCCGTATTTAGCTTTATCACAGTTTTCACAATTTTCGTCTTTCATTTTTTCCTCCTTAATATTTAGTTTTACCAAATATTATGAAGTTATACTTTTTTAAAATATTAATAAGTATGCATAATATAGAATAAAAGTTGATATCATTATGATTCCTTCTTTTCTTGATAATACTTTATCATTTTTCGCAAAGAAATAAAGTAGTGTTACAGCAATATGTACAACAAATACATCAATAAGATTAAAACTTGCTGATTGAAATCCACCGAATATTAAAAGCGGAAGACCTAATACAATTCCTATATTAAATATGTTTGTTCCAATAATATTTCCAATTGCTATGTCGTATTCTCCTTTTTTAGCAGATATTACTGTCATGGTAAGTTCAGGAAGTGATGTACCTATTACTACTACTGTCATTGTTATTATTTTTGTACTAACATTAAATAGCTGTGCTATTGTTTTAGCATTATCTACTACTAGGTCACTTGCAAAAATTATTAGTATGCAGCATATTATTGATAAAACTATAGATGTTTTCATTTTATATTTTGGATTGTTTTTTTCTAAAAACCCTTCTTTTATTTTCACTACTGATATTATGTAGAAAAGGAATACTGCGAAAAATACAATGAATAATAAACCATCTATTCTACTTAATATAAGCATATTAGATGTGTCTATATAGTGAGTCACTATTGAAAGAGAAAATATTGAAGTAATAAGCAAGATTATGGGTAGCTCTTTTTTTACGGTTGCTCCTTTTACTTTAATTGGAGAAACGCATGCGGCAATGCCTATTATAAGTAATATATTTACTACATTACTACCAAGTACATTTGATAGTGCTATATCACCTTGTCCCGACATTATACTATTAAATGAAATTGCAAGTTCTGGTGCGCATGTGCCAAAGGCTGCTACAGTGAGCGCTATTAACATTTTTGACATTTTAAAATGTGCTGCGATAGAACTTATCGCATCTACAAAAATATCAGATGCTTTTATTAATATAGCAAAGCCAATTAATAGTAATATTATTGCTTCTAGCATAAGTCCTCCTTTATAAAAATTATTCTTTGTTTTCTGTAAATAGTTTGTTTAAATTTTTAATTGGTAAAAGCATGTTGTTTGATTTGTTAATTGTTATTTCAAAAACATTATTATTATGTGGTAGTTCATCACCATCAATACACCATGAAGGTGGTGTTTTATCAAACTCTAATTTTATGTTATTTGTTTTTATGTATACAAAGCCTGGCAAATTACTTATATCTTTTCTTTTTAAATAATATACTGCTTTAAGTATATCTTTTTTGTTTTTTATGTTGCATAGCAAAACTTCAAATTTGTTATCATCTAGTTTAACATCATCATAAATATTATTTACTCCTCCTACTCTATTTGAGTTTGTAATAAATATAAATGAAAATTCACTTTCTCTTTCTACACCATCTACCGTATATTTTATATTATAAGAATGCATGTTTTGTTTTAATTGTTGAATACCATATATTACATATGCTAATCGTCCATATTTTTCTTTTAATTTTCTTGGAGTTGCATATGATATATCTACGAAAGCACCAATACATGCTACATATACAAATGGATTGTTATTAATCATACAAACATCTATATTTTTAGCAACACCATTTAGAAGCATTACTAAGTTTTTTGTTATATTGTTTGTTAAACCGTACATGTGTGCTACGTCATTTACCGATCCGAGTGGAAGATGTCCTAGTAATATTGGTTTTTTTCTTTGAATATTTCCTGATATTACTTCATTTAATGTTCCATCTCCTCCAGCACATATAAGAAGATCTACGTCTTTTAATTTTTTTGTAATGTTTGTTGCATCTGATTTACATTTTGTATAAACTATTTCAGTTTCATATCCATAATTTTCTAGTATTTTATATACTTTTTTTATTTCATTTTGGTTAGAAAGCTTTCCACTGTTTGGATTATAAATTACTACACATTTCTGCATTTTGTCCTCCTAAGATTTATTATTACTATTATATCATTATTTTTCATCAAATAAAATATGTTAGTTTGGGAATAATAGTATTAGTAGGTGTTTTATGAAAAAGAAAAAAAGTTATAAAAGAAAAAATAATTTAATAAATGAAGATATCATTTTAAAAGAAAATATCAAAAAAAAGCAGAAAAAAGAATATAAGGAAACCATTGAATCTAAAAAGAAGAACAAAGTTTTTTGTTTTTTTAAATATTCTTTTGCTATAGTATTTCTTTTCTGCATTTTTGCTTTTTTAGGTTTTTCTTATTTTATTTATGTTAAGGCACCAGAGTTTAATAAAGATTTATTATATAAAAAAGAATCTTCTAATATTTATGATTCTAGTGGTAATTTAATAGTTACTATTGGTAGTGAAAAAAGACAACTTGTTAATTATGATATGCTTCCAGAAGTTCTTGTTGATGCGATTATTGCTACGGAGGATGCTAGATTTTTTGAGCATAATGGTCTTGATTTACCTAGATTTTTAAAAGCTAGTGCTGGTTTTATAAAAGGTGATGATGCTGGAGGAGCCTCTACTATTACTATGCAAATATCAAAAAATACTTTTACTAGTACGAAAAGTAAAGGGTTTGATGGTATTGTAAGAAAGTTTACTGATATTTATATGTCTATTTTTAAGATTGAAGAAGATTATAGTAAAAATGAGATATTAGAGTTTTATGTTAATGCTCCATATTTAGGAGCTGGATCTTATGGTGTTATGCAGGCTTCTCAAACTTATTTTAATAAATCTATTTCTGATATTACTTTGGTTGAGGCAGCTTTTCTTGCCGGACTTTTTCAAGCGCCTGGAGAGTATGATCCTTATGTAAATCCTGATAAAGCTTATAAAAGAAAAAACGAGGTACTTAGTTTAATGTTAAGACATGGGTATATTAGTGAAGAAGAATACAATATTTCTAAGGAAGTTAAGATTGAAAATATTATTGTAGAAAAAAATGAGTCACTAAGTCCATATCAGGGATTTGTTGATACTGTTGTTCAAGAAGTTATTGATAGAACTGGTGATAATCCTTATGAAGTATCTATGGATATTTATTCAACTATGATTAAGGAGAAACAAGATGTTATAAATAAGTTTTATAAGACTTATAAATTTAAAGATGGTAAAGTTCAGGTAGGTATTGGTGTTATTGATAATGATAGTGGAGCTATTATAGCGGTAGGTGCTGGACGTAATAAAGTTTCTGAAATGTCCTTTAACTATGCTACTCAAATAAAGAGACACCCTGGTAGTACTGCTAAGCCTATCTTTGATTACGGGCCTGGCATTGAATATTTGAACTGGTCTACATATACTCCTTTTGTTGATAAACCTGTAAGATATACTAATGGTGGAGTGCTTAGAAATGTTGATGGTAATTATCAAGGTTTTTTAACACTTGAAGAGTGTTTAGTTCGTTCGAGAAACACTTGTGCTTTGCAGGCTTTTCAAAAGTTAAAGAACTCAAAAATAGATAAATTTGTAACTTCTCTTGGTATTACACCTGAATATCTTGGTAGAAATCGTTTTATTAATGAAGCTCATTCTATTGGTGGGTTTACGGGTGTTTCACCTGTTGAACTCGCTGCGGCTTATTCATCTTTTGGAAATGGTGGTTATTTTACTGAGCCTCATTCTTACGTTAAAATTGTTTATAAAAATGAGAATAAAGATATTGTTTTAAATCCTGAATATAAAAAAAATAAAGTTATGAAAGAGACGACTGCTTATTTGATTTCATATATGCTTGAAAAAGCAACAAATTATAGGATTAAAGTAAGGGGCACAGATATTGCGGCTAAAACTGGTACAAGTAGTTATGATGAAAATGCGCTTAAAAAACTTGGTTTAACAAATAGTGTAATCCAAGATTCTTGGACAGTTAGTTATAGTCCCGATTATAGCATTGCTATATGGTATGGTTATGATAATCTTAGCAAAAAATATTATAATACAACTTCACATGCAATGGTTGAAAGATTTAAAATTCAAGAAAAAATTGTTAATAAAATTATGGAGAAAAATTCTAAGTTTGTTAAACCAAGTGGAATAGTTGCTTCTAAGGTAGAGGTTGGTTCTTCTCCGGCTAAACTTCCTAGCGCTAGTACTCCTTCTTCAAAAATACAAACACATTTATTTATAAAGGGTACACAGCCTAAAACTATTTCTAATTCATATAAAGTTAAAGAAGAAACTGTAACAGATGAAAAAGAAGATAATTCTGAAATAAGTAATATTCCTAGTATATTATTTCCTTAATTATCTTCCTCTATTTTTATTCCCATAAACCATATAATTTCTTTTATATAAAGTATAATACATGTCTTCTTTATTTTCAGGATTTAATTCTTCGTTTTCCCAATCTATATGAAATCCACATTTTTTTGCTAGATTTAAAGAAGCTTTATTATCTTTATGTATTTTTAAGTTTACTTGTGATATACCTTCACTAAAAAGCTCGCCCACTATTTGTTCTGTTAATTTTACTGCATATCCTTTATTTCTATATTCTGGCAATATTCCTATTTGGAGTTCAGGCGTATATGATCCGCTCAAATAAAAAACTCCGATTATATTTCCATTAAGCAAGACTAAATCCATTTTGTTATCTGGCACGAAATATTTATTAAATCCTTCATCCTGTTGCATTTTTTCTATCAATTCATATTCTTCTGGTCTTATTTTTCTAAATTCAAACTTTTCTGTCATTTTAATCTCCTATATAGTTATTATAATGGTTTCTATATGTTTTTTTCAAGAAAAAAGGTTTTAGTTTTGCACTAAAATCTTTTAATTATTATTTTCATTATTAAGTATTGATGGATTAAATATGTTTTTTTCTTTAAATCTAAATAGTTTTGCAACTAATAAAGATGGAAATCTATTTACTCTATTATTAAATTTAATAGCTAAATTATTATAGTATTTTTCAATATTATCTAGATTCTTTTCTACTTTTATATGTTCTTCTCTTATATCATTAAACAATTCATTAGCATTCATGTCTGAAGAGTTAAATGTTTTTTGAATTAAAATGTCTAGATTATGTTCAATTTCATTATTAAACAATACTTTTTCTTCTGAAGATAATTTCTTATATTCTATACTTAGCATTTCTTTAACTTTATTATATGCTGTCTCATCTTTTTGCGAATCATTTTTTAAATAATCAAGTATTGAAGGAATGCTATTCCATCTTTTGGTTAGATAAATATCCATAGAATCAAATATTTCTCTTAATTTTTTGTTTAAATTTGCAAACCTATAGTAAGATATTATTAATAATATTATAATTAGAATCGGTATTAAATAAAGATAACATAAATTCATTTGTTTCCTCCTAGTTTATTTCATTATATCAAATAATTTTAACTATTTCTATAAGTTTTATTATTTTTCTATAAATTTTAAATTTGATTGATTTTGAAAATGTTTTATTATATAATATTTTTACTGGTGATTACTAGGGGTATAATATAATGGTAGTATCACAGTCTCCAAAACTGTTCGTTCGGGTTCGAATCCTGATACCCCTGCCATTTTAGATTTGGTCGAACCAATAAGTTCGTTATGATACATAATATTGGTACGATAGTATCAATTTTTTATAAAGGAGATCATTTTATGGAAAAAAGAGAATTAGAGATTTTAAAAACATTTTTAGAAAGTGCAGACTTATCGCAATTAAATTTACCAGAAGTTAAACGTATGCTTAATGATCTTAATTTAGAGGGAGTAGATTTATCGAAATTAGATTTACCAAAATTAAACTTATCAGAAGTTAAAACTGTACCTACTGATATTAATTTAGAAGGAGTAGATTTATCAAAATTAAGCTTGCCAACACTTGAAGAAATAAAAGAACAGATTAATAGTTTTGACGATACATCTGAAAACGTAAGAAAAAGATAACGATTGAAAAAAAAGATGTTGTACAAAATTGGCATGTATTTTTAAAATCGTGCCATTGAGATTTAGTCGAACCAATGTGTTCGTTAGTATGGAACTTGGTACGAAAGTATCAAGTTTTTAGTTATATTTAGGAGGTTAGATTTATGAGAACAAATAGTTTAAAACCCAAAATTAGTGAATACGATTTTTTAAGATTATTATCTTCAACTATGGTTATGCAAAAGCAAGGTGTTATTATTAATAAATATGATTTAATGCAAAAGTTATGTTATTTTTATGATAATCCAAATTTTCACTTTTTGTTTGAAGATGTATGTAAAAGAGAAAATATAGATAGCAATTATTTAGATTTAAATAGTGCTTTTCAAACTGCATATGCATTTGGCTTGTTAATTTTAATTCGAGATAGTGGAGATGTAAGATTTATTATTGGCTTAACCGAAGAAGAAGCGATCAAAATTATTTCAGAATTTAATTCACAAGAGGTAATAGCGATGAATAATTTATGTAATCAATTAAAAAATCTAGAAAAAGAAGATAAATCAGTGGTTTTAACTAAAGCAAAAAATATGAAGGAGTAAAATAATAAAAAAATATAAAGTAAAAATTGGCAATCGCCTAAAATTGTTCTAAATTAGAATATACGGAGGAATATTTTATGCAAGAAAAAGTAATTGATGTAGTTGGTACAATGTTTTTTAAAGATGGCAAACTTTTAATTGATAAACCTAGAAAGAGGCCTACTTTCCAAATGATTGGCGGAAGTGTCGAAAGTGGAGAAACAGCATTACAAGCCGCTATTAGAGAATGTCACGAAGAATTAGGAGATTATGCAATATTTGATGAAGATAATTTTGAATTTGTAATGGATTTTTATGAAATTGCGACAAGTGACCAAACTACAAAAATTCATTTTTATATATTTAAATATAATGGAGAACTAAAAGGTGAAGTAACTACATCTGATGAAATTGAAAACTTTATGTGGTTTGGATTAAATGATGATATCAGTATATTGTCTAATACTTTAAAAAATGAAGTTGTTCCATATTGTATCCAAAAAGGATTAATATATAATTTAGAGATTGATAGTAAAAAGAAAAACATCTAAAAAAAATAAAAATTTAAATTAAATTTTAAAATCGTGACGCTAAAAAATGCGTTGTTAATATTATGTTAAGTGTTTGATTTTATATTATAAGGGAGGTTTAAGTATGTCTATTGAACATTATTATGGTAAGAAGGAGATTTCAATTAATGAAGATAAATCAATTATAATAGAAGAAAAAGGAGAAGACGGATATAGATGGGAAACGGTATCATTTAAGACTGGTCAAGATTTAATGTATGTTGGTACTTATTATACATATGATTATTTATGTAGTAAAGAATGGATAAAATATAATGAGAACTATATCGTTTTTTTAATTATGCATAATTATGGTTATGAGTGGTCTGAACCACAAGTTGAAAAAATATTTGATATGTCTTCCAAACAATTCATTGAAGGCTCTAAAGAACAATTACTTGAGTTTTATCGTGAAAATTTTAATAGCAATATTAAAAAGAGAGTATTTTCTTAAAATAAAAAATGTTTAATTAACTTTGGGTGTATTATGAAAGAAACAATAGATTATATTGAAGATAAAAATATTTTAATTAGAGATGATTGGTTTTATCATGCTATGCCTTTTTCTAAGAAAAATTACACTAGCGCTTTAAATAATGGTATATTATCGCCCTATTTACTTTCATGTCATAATAGCTCATATAGATATGTTTTTGTAAGTCGTAAAAATCAAAATAGTAAGCATAGTGCTTTTGAGAACTATTCTATATATCCTAATTTTATTATTAATAATAATATTCATGGAATTAAAGCTACTGATTCTTTTATTAAAAAATTATTTTATGGTGGTTATCATGGCCTTAGGTTTACTTCATTATATGATGATGAATATCAGGTATATAAAAAAATAGGGCCAGAGCAAATAATAGGATTTTTATTTAATTTGGAAAAATTAACTAATAAGTATGATAAAAGATATTATTTTAAAATGCTTTGTGACTTAGTTGTTTTATTAAATGAATTAGATTTATCTCTTCCTATAGTCGATTATTATACAAGCAAGGAAATTAATAAGCAAAAAATATTATCTTTAATAAAATAAAAAGATAAAAAATAACTTGGCACGTAAAAGTATCAAGTTTTATTTTGTTAATTTATAGTTTTTATTTTATTTATTTGATATAATCATTAATAGATTTATGATATAAGAATATTATAATTGTTAGTGTGAGGTGTAATATGAAAGAATTATGGGGTAATTTAAAGTTTGCTTGGAAATATACTAAAGATCAAAAAGCGAATTTAATAAAATATGTTATTGCAACTATAGTATCTATTGGTATTAATCTTGTTCTTCCTATTTTAAGTGCCAGGATTATAACTGAATTAACTACTAATTTGTCTATTCAATTAGTTGTTATTGCTTTAATTATTTTTATTGTTGAAAATTTATTTAATATTACACGTTATTTTACTGATATATATATGCAAAGGGTTTATCGTGAAACCTTTACTAAAATTCAAACTGAACTAGGCTCTTGTATTTTAAAATTAGAAAATAAAGTTTTAGATGAGAATGGTACAGGAGTATTTATACAAAGATTAACTAATGATACAAGTAGACTTGCTGATATATTTAATGTTCTTAATATTTATTTATCTAATTTTATAACTAATGTAGGAATTTTCATAGCTGTTTTTTTAATTAATAAAGTGGTTTTTCTTTATTTAGTTGTATCTATATCTATTATGTTTTGGATTGAAAGAACCAGAACTAAGAAAACTATTGCAATAGATAAAGTTTATAGAAAAAAAAGCGAAAAAGTGACAGGCTTTGTTGGAGAAATAGTTAGAGGGGCAAGAGATATAAAAATGCTTAATTCTGAGAGTAGTTTTATTAATGCTTTAAATAAGAAAATTTTAGATACTAATAAAACTAGATATGAGTTTACAGAAGTTCGTGCTAATTATGTTTTACTTGGCGGGTTCGCTTCTGATACTTCTTATTTTTTACTTATTGTTCTTTTATTTATGTTAATGATTAATGATTATTTAAGTATACCTATGGCTTTAGTTGTGTATAATTATTCAACAAGGCTTGATGGTTTTATTTACTGGTTTGGACAACTAATTGAAAAAGTTAAAGATTTTAATTTATCCGCTTCTAGAGTGTTTGAAATTATCAATGGAAAGAAGTTTAAAAAAGAATCTTTTGGAACTATGCATTTAGATAAAGTGAATGGTGATTTTGAATTTAAAAATGTTGCTTTTGCTTATGGTAAGAATAAAGTTTTAAATGATGTTAGTTTCAAAATTAATGCTAATGAAACTGTCGCATTTGTTGGTAAGAGTGGTTCTGGAAAAACTACTATATTTAATTTACTTTGTAAGATGTATGATATTGATAAAGGTGAGATATTAATTGACGGCATTAATATTAAAAAACTTGATAGAGAGTCAATTAGAGGTAACATCACTATTATTAGTCAAAATCCTTATATTTTTAATTTAAGTATTAAAGAAAATTTAAAATTAGTTAAAGAAGATTTAACTAATAAAGAAATGATAGAAGCTTGTAAAGTTGCATGTTTACACGATTTTATTATGAGTCTTCCTAAAAAATATGATACTTTAATCGGAGAAGGTGGTGTTAATTTATCTGGTGGGCAGAAGCAAAGACTTGCTATTGCTAGAGCTTTAGTACAAAAAACTGAAATTATTTTATTTGATGAAGCTACTAGTGCTCTTGATAATGAAACTCAGGAAAGTATTCAAAAAGCCATTGAAAATATGAAGAATGAGTATACTATTTTAATTATAGCTCATAGATTATCTACTATTATAAATTGTGATAGAATCCTCTTATTAGATAGTGGAAAGATTGTTGCTGAAGGGACTCATCAAAAACTATTAAAAAAATCTAAAATTTATAAAAATTTATATGAATCTGAAATTAAAGAATAATATTTTATTTAAGTATGTGTTATAATATTTTTAGAATAGAGGGAGTATATGGCTAATATTATTAAAATTAATTTAAATGAAAAAAGCGATTATGTTAGTAAGTTTAATAATAATATTTTATCTTCAGAGTTAAATCAGTATATTTTAGAAGAATGTAAAGGATATTCACTTGGTAGTGAAATAGTAATGGAAATTTCTTGTAATTATGAGATGAATTCCAGCGAAAAAGGTAAAATAATTGATATGATAAGATCTGGTTTCGGAACCGAAATAAGTGAAATGCTAGTTAATAGAAAAAGAAATATTATTATAGACATATTTGTTTTTATAGCGGGTATTTTTGCTATTATTGCTAATATTATTTTTTCTGATTTTCCAATTATTTCAGAGTTTACTTTAGTTGTAAGTTGGGTGCTTATTTGGGAAGGAGTTCACGATTTAATATTTCATGGCTTTAAAAATAAAGTTGATATTGAAAGAAAAAGACAATTGACTAAATGTAAAATTATTTTCAAATAAAAACTCTAATTATATTTTTAGAGTTTTTAATATAGTTTATCATTAAAAATATTTATAATCCATGTTATTAAGGTTAGGATTATTGCTATTACAATTATTATCTTTTTGTGTTTTTTTGCGAAGTTTTCTATTAAGTGCTCTTTTTTAATAAGTAATAGTATAACATATATTATTACGATTATTGAAATTGGTAATATTAATATATTATATTTTAAACTTTCTAATATTTTTCCTTTTAATAATAATTTTAAAGCTCTTGTAAGTCCACATCCTGGGCATGGAATATGAAATAAATTAAAAAGCGGACAAAATCTTATACCAAAATAATAAAAGATTATGGCCGTAATTAAAACTATTAATAATGTAATAATTTTATTTTTTCTCATTCTTATAAGAACATTGAAATAGTTTCAAAGTTTTTTTGTTTAGCTTTTTTACTTACTGAAAACCAGTCTATTATGGTTAAAATTCCACAGCATCCACATGTTAAAAGTTTTAAAACTCCTATACCTGTGTCACCTAACATAAATCTGTCTACTCCAAGTCCTCCTAAAAATATTGATATTAATAAAAGTGTTGTAGGATCTTTTAACTCAGTTGCTTGTAATGTTAAAAATTTGTCATCAGTTGATTTAAGTAATTTTTCTCTTAATAGAGGAATTACTGTTGGTTCAAAATATTTAGCATTTGTAGTTAAATATAAGTCTACTTTTTGTTGATCCATAATTTTTTTTACTCCTTTCATTTTAATTATATCATATTTTTTATATTTATCTATATTTTTTATTATGTAGATATGTTATAGTTTATTTTTTTTATAAATAGTGGTATAATCTTGTTGTTTAAAAAGAGGGATATTATGAATAATAAGAAGAAAGATTTTATTGCTATTGGTATTTATTGTTTAATCACTATAGTTATGGTTTTACTAACTATTAAGGGTAAATATTTATATGGTTCTACGCTAGATTTTGAGTCTCAACATTTTAGAATACCCGAATATTTTAGATTACTTTTTTATAACACTCATGATTTATTTCCTGATTTTGCTTTAAATTTGGGTGGTGGACAAAATATTTATAATTTATCTTATTATGGTTTTTTAAGTCCCGTTATATTACTTTCTTATATTATGCCTAATGTTAGTATGTTAACGTTTATTAATGTATCAAGCGTTTTACTTGTTTTGATAAGTTCTGTACTTTTTTATTTCTTTTTAAAGACTAAGGAGTTTGATTTTAAAATATGTTTCCTTTGTGGATTAATATTTTTATGTGCTTCTCCTTTATTATTTCATACTCATAGACATATCATGTATGTCAATTATATGCCATTTTTAATACTTGGTTTGTTTGGGGTTGATAGATTATTAAAAAATAATAAAAGTTTATTGTTAATTATATCTGTGTTTTTGATGATTATGACTAGTTATTATTTTAGTGTTAGTGGGATATTAGTTTTAGTTGTTTATGGAATATATAATATTTTGGATAAAAAAATAAGTTTTAAAACTTTTGTCAAATCATTTATTAAATTATGTATTCCAATATTTATTGCAGTTTTAATGTCTAGTGCGCTGATTGTTCCTACTTTTTATGCTTTATTAGTAAATAGAAGTGATACGGTGGTTAATATTAGTATTCTTGATTTAATTATACCTAAAATGAATAATAATTATATTTTTTATTATCAATATGGTTTAGGTCTTTCTTCGATTGTTTTGTTTAGTTTATGCAATTGTATGTTTAGTAATAGAAATAATAAAAAATATCTATCAATTTTGCTTTTTATGTTTATTTTATTCCCATTTTTCAATTATTTTATAAATGCCACTATGTATATTGATTCTAAAGTTTTGATTCCTTTTTTACCTCTTTATGTTTTAATTATTGCTTATAGTTTAAAAGATATTTTTTCCGCTAATGTTAATAAAAAGATTTATTTAGTTTTCTTAGTATTCGTTATTTTTGCTGTTTTTGGAAAGAATGGTAAGTTTATAATTATCGATAGTACTCTTTTAATAATAAGTTTACTGCTTTGTATTAAGTTTAAAAAGCGATTTATTATACCTTGTTATATAATTATAAGTTCTATAAGTATTAGTTTAATAGTAAACAATTCTGATAATTTGATTGTTAATGATGAAGAATATGTTAATTCTTTTAAAGATATTAAAGAGGTAGTTAAAAATATTGTTAATAATGATGATGATGTTTATAGAATTAGTGTTCAAGAAAATAAACTTCAAAATATTAATAATGTTTTTGATATAAATTATTATAGTTCAACTATTTATTCTTCACTTAATAATCAATTATATAATTCTTATTATTATGATTATATGACTAATGAAATTCAAAGTAGAAATAGATCTATTGTTTCTTCTGTTAATAATAATTTGTTCTTACTAGCTAGTGGTAATAAATATATTGTAAGTAATGGAAGAAAGCTAATTGGTTATAATTTTGTAGAAAGATTTAATGGTTATAATGTTTATAAAAATGATAATATATTACCGCTAGGGTATGTAAGTAATAATTTTTTATCTAATGAAAGTTTTGATAATCTTAATAAGAGTGATAAAAAAATTGCTTTGTATAGAAACGTTATTGTTGATGATTTTGATGTTAATAATTATGTTAGTTATTTAAGTAAATTAGATGTTGATTTTAATGATTTTACTAGTAATAATGTTAAGATAAATAAACTAGAAAATGGATATGTTGTTAAAGCTAGCGAGGATACTATTATTAATATACCTTTATCTGATAAGTTAAATGATAAAATAATGTTTATTAATTTTGATGTATTAAAATCTTGGAAATGTAAGTATGGAGATTTAATTGTTGAAATAAATGGGGTTGTTAATAAACTAACTTGTGGAAATTGGAAGTATCACAACAATAATTATAACTTTGAGTATGTTATTGCTGATGATAATAGAAAAGGTATTGATATAAAATTAAAGAAAGGCGAATATTATGTTGATAATTTAGAGGTTTATTATGCTAATTATGAAAATATTTTGTTTAATGATTATGACAAGTTTAATGTTAGTGAAATAAATGGAGATATTATTTATGGTAATATTAATAGCCGTAGAAATGGGTATTTTGTTTTGAATATTCCTTATGATGAAGGCTTTATTATTAAGGTTGATGGAAATAAGATAAATTATAAAAGTGTTAATAAAGGGTTGATAGGTTTTAAAATTAATAGTGGATATCATGATATTGAAATAGAATATAAAGCCCCTTATAAGAATATTGGAATTATACTATCTGTTATAGGATTTACTTGGTTTGGTATATATATATTTATTGAAAAAAGAAAAAGATTTTGATATTAAAGTCAAAGTCTTTTTATAACTATTTTTATTTGTTAACATATAATATTTTAGGTGGTTTGTATGCTTGTTAAATACACTGATAAAGAACTTGATTTATGTGCGAGATTAATGAGAGCTGAAGCTCTTGGCGAAGGTGACCTTGGCATGCTTATGGTAGGAAACGTGATAGTTAATAGAGTTATTGCTGATTGTTTAACATTTAAAAATGTTAGAAGCGTTTATGATGTTATTTATCAAAAGAATCAATTTGTCGGTACGACTAGTCCTTTATTTCAAAGTTCTGCGACTACGAAAGAGAAAGAACTTGCTAAGAGGGTTTTAAAAGGAGAATATTATCATCCAGCAACTAATGCTTTGTGGTTTTATTCGCCTAGTGGTAGTAATAACTGTAAGAGCACATGGTATGATCAAGGTTTTTCTGGAAGATATAAAAAACATTGTTTTTATGAGCCCGATCCTGGAGTATGTGAAAAGATTCATTAATTTATATTAAAAAACTCACTAATTTAAAGTGAGTTTTAGTTTGTTGGTATAAGTAATGTATCGCCTATTTGAAGATTACTATTTGTTAAGTTATTTATAGTCATTAGTTGTCCAACAGTAGTTCCATATTTGTTTGCTATTTTCCATAGTGAGTCTCCTTTTTCAACTATATATGTATTATAGTTTGTTGATCCTGGTATTTTTAGTATTTGTCCGATTTGTAATGTGTTTGATGAAAGATTGTTTAAATCTTTTATATTTTGCACGGTTGTTCCATATTTGTTTGCAATTGAATATAAATTATCTCCACTTTGTACTATATAGTTTATTTCTCCAGTTGATTGGCTTGGTATTTTTAATATGTCTCCTATATTTATTATGTTGGATGTTAGGTTATTCTCTTGTTTTAATTCATCAAGTGTAATACCATATTTTTTTGCTATATCATATAAAGTGTCTCCACTTTTTACTGTGTACATATCGCTTTGCTCTATTTGATTTGTTTTAGGAACTAAGATTTGCTGGTTAATTGTTAGAGAATTTGATGTTAGATTATTAATATTCATAAGCGTTTGAACTGTTGTATCATATTCTTTTGCAATAGACCATAGTGAGTCTCCTTTTTTTACTTTGTATATTAAATAATCTTCAGGGACTATTTCTTCTTCAGATGTGGATATTTTTAATGTATCACCAACTTTTATTGTGTTTGATGTTAAGTTATTTAATTCTTTTAACTTTGATACTGTTATGCCAAATTTGTTTGCAATTGTCCATAGTGAGTCTCCTTTTTGAATTGTGTAATATCCACTATCTTGCGGAGCGGTATATGGTATGTTTTTATAGTCTGCTACTGCTCTTACTACAGCTTCTGCATATTTTTCATAATTTTTCTTTATTTGTTCTATGTCATCTTTCGGGCTGTCTAAAAATCCATATTCAACAGTTATAGTTTCGTTATTTGGTGTATTTCTTTGCATAAAGTAATAATCTTTTACCGGATTACTTGGGAGTCGTTGTTGATATGCTTTTCTTATATTTTGCCCCTCTTTAGATAGTTCGCCAAGTATTTTGTCAGATAGATCGGAAGTATTTCTAAGGGCGTAGATTACTTCAGCACCATCGCCACCTCGGTCACAAAAAATACGTAGCAACTGAATTAAAAAAAAATAATTATTTATTATATTCATACTTATCTTCATCTATAAGACTAAACTTATATGTAATTTGTATATTTCTATCTTTATCTATTTCAATTCTATCTATTAAAGCAAACAATAAATCTCTGCTCGGATTATTTATATTTAAAAATTCTTTTATTGTTTTTGTATAATCAGGAAGTTTTTCTATTTGTTCCTTAGAATTATTTTTCTTATTTTCTAACTCTTTTATTTTTTTTACAGTATCTAATAATGCTTTATCTTCTGCCCTAATTAATCTACCCAATGTGTCTTTGTCTATTTTATCTGACATTTCACATATTAACATATCTAATTTCTTTATATGCTTTTCTTTTTCTTTATTTAATCTTATTAAATCATTATTCTTATTTTTCTCCAATAGTTCGCCCTGTTTAATTAATTTTTTATTTATATCTTCAATTGATATGTTTTTAATATATTTAGAAACAGTTGATTTTATACGTTTTAATAAAGACTTTTCTAACTCATCATAGGGCATAAAATGAGATTCACATCTATGTTTTTTAGGATCCCTAGCATATTTATTACAATTTATAGTCCAATAATCATATTTCTTTTTATGACTTATACTTAAATAATTACCACATTCTTTACAAAACAATAAATTTTCAAACAATCTTTTTTCTCTATATGTTTTTGTTTTTGGTATTACTAATCTATTTTTTTGAATTGTTTCAAAAACTTGTCTATCCACTAATGGTTCGTGAGTATTTTCAACTATAATCCATAAACTTTTATCAAGATTAATTCTTTTCTTACTTTTATAATTAACTTTAGTTTGAGTATTTTGTACCATATCACCAGTATACATTCTATTTGTTAAAATCTTCCTTATTGAAGTAGAACACCATTCATTTAATCTTCTATCGTCACTACTTAAATTTATTTTTTTATAAGCACTAGGAGTTAAGACTCCTCTAGTATTTAATACTGATGCTATATCCGAAATACTCATTCCAGATATAAACCAACTAAATATATCTTTTACTATTGGCGCTGTATTAGGATCTGGTATTAAATGTCCTTTATCCTCTGGATCTCTCATATATCCATAACATGGAACACTTCCTATATACTTACCTTGAACTTTTTTTGAACGTAAAACATCTCTTATCTTATTAGAATTTTGTTTACTATAATAATCATTACAAGCAACTATAAAAGTTGAAGAATCATTACTAGCTTGAACTTTAGCGCTATCATAACTTTCCATAATTGAAATAAACCTCACTCTATTCTCTGGAAAAAATCTTTCCATAAAATATCCTGTATTAACATGATCCCTACCCAATCTTGATAAATCTTTAACAATAACTAAATTTATCTTCTTATCATTAATATCTTTTATCATCTTTTTAAAAGCTGGTCTATCAAAGTTAGTTCCAGAATATCCATCATCTACATACTCTTCTATAAAAGTAAAACCATTATTTTTAATGTAACTCATTAAAATATCTCTTTGATTGATTACACTTTCACTTTCAGACTCATATTTTTTATCTCGGTCTTCTTGAGATAATCTTATATATATTCCTGCTTTATATTCATAATTTTCTAGTAAATTATTATACATTTTTCCTCCTTCTTATTTTTTAATTCACTAGATTCCTTTCTAAGACAATTTGATGTTACCATCATTTTTCAAAAAACACAAATCATCTAAAAAGAAATCCGATCATTATTTAATTTTTTTATTAAATATTCTATTAAAATATCTCTTATATTTTTTTCTTTACCAAATTTATCGTCTAAATAAACTATTTTTTTATTTTTATGCATATAAAAAGCATACCTCCTATTTTAAAGGTATGCTTTAAAAACTTATAATATTTTAATTATCAACTATATTAACTTTTTTAAAATCAATCAATTTACTTTCTACATTTATATTATCAATTTTAGTTTGAGTTCCCTTATAAATTTTTATTTCCTTTTCTGTAATTTCACAATCTAGCAATAAATAATAGTCATTAGTTGTATATACAATTACTTTATTGTCATTAATTATCCTAAATTCTTTATTATTAACAAGAGAAAATGTATGGCTGAATATAAATAACAATATTAAAAACAATACAACAAAAGGTAATTTTTTTATATAATTAAAGAAATCATTAATATTATCAACTTTTTTTACTTCTTTAGTTATTATTTTACACATAATAATTGTCATAATGAACTCTAAAATCAAAAGTATAAATAATTCAAGTAACACTGATAACCAACTAATTTTAATTCCTGAAGAAAAAATAATATATCCATTCGATAGTAAAATTAAAATTATATTTTCTAGCAATAATTTTACTTCATATTTTTTATTTTTAATCATTTTAAAAATTTGGTAATAACAATAACAAAGAGAATAGAAACAAAGTGCAAATAAAATTGAAAAGCAAAAGTTAAATATAATTCCTATATCTTCAACGACATACATTCCATAATCTAAACCATAATAGCCAAATTCAATTTTTGAATATAAATAATTTAAAAATTTTAAACAAAACGTAAAAAATACACCTAGACCTGTAATAATAGCCAATACCCAACCATAATTATCTTGAATTAGTTTCAATTTATCTTGTTTCATATAAATACCTCCTAAAAAAGAGCATATTCCATTATTAAAATGAAATCTGCTCTACTATTAAATATTATTATAACATAATTTTTATTAATCTTTAAACAATTCATTATATTTAATAATATTTTCTTCGTCTTCATCAGCTAATAGATATTTTAAAAGAATCTTTTCTAACTTTTCTGTATCTTCTCTATTATTCAATACATGAATTTTTCTATGGCAATTAGGACAAATTGCAACTGTATTATAAATCACATCAGGTCCACCATTTGCTAAAGTAATTACATGATGAGATTCTAAATATGGCTTACCATTTTTATCATAAAATGGAGCTGGTTCACCACACAAATCACAAATTCCATTTGCTCTATTTTTAGTATATTCTGCAATAAACTGATTTCTTTCTCTGTATACAGTTTTCACTTCTTTAGTAACTACATTAGATTTTATATTTTTTACTTTTTCTTTAATCTCCTCTTGAGATAATTTTCTAACTATCTTTGCTTTTTCTTTTTCACTATTTTCAATATCTTCTATATTGATAATTGTTTTATTAGAATCTTCAATTCTACGTAAAGGAAATTTTAATACATTTCTTAAATTTCCCTCAGCATCTAATTCTCTAGCAGTAAAAATACTTCCGCATAATTCGACTTCACCACAGAAATAATATTCATTTTCTTTATAAGATTCAAATAAATAAACTTTTATATTATTTTGTTTCGCAGTAGCTAAAGTTTTGTTCTGACCAAAAGATATACTTTGATCACCAATTGTTCCCATACCAGTATAATTTAGTATTCCATCTTCCGTCCAATGATCATCATATAATGGGTTAATATGTTTTGCTATTAATACTAATGAGTTTGTTGCTATAGAGCGTCTCATACCTCCCATATTAGAACATTTAAATGTACTGGCAATTTCATTATTAGAATAAATATTTCCGATTACAAAATCATCAATAGTACAAAAATTATTTAATTCTTCTGAATAATTTTCTTTTAAATAATCTGCCATTTTTTCATTCGATATAATTTCATAATTATCTAGAAATTCAAAATCTTTAGCATACTTGTGATTACCATTTTTATATTTTAAATAATGCTCATACATATTACCTGTATACCTAATGGATTTAAGATAATAATATTCCCTAACAACTTTTGGTTTTAAATGTTTATATTTTTCAACTTTACTAACTAATTTTAATGTTTTCTCACAATTATTTAATACAAATTCAACACCTTTATCCACTACTTCACCTTCTTTATGTATTCTGCTAAAGGAATATCCGCGGAAGCTAAATCATAATTCATTAATTCATCCTTAGATACCCATTTATATTCAGAATGATCATGCAAATTAAAATTTCCAGCTATATAATCACAACTATATAATCTCAAATCAACAGTTTTAGTTGGATATTCACATATATTATTAATCAAAAATTTTTTAGCTTTAATATCTAATTCAAACTCTTCTTTAATTTCTCTTTCAATAGCACAAAATTCATTTTCACCTAATTCAACTTTTCCACCTGGAAATTCCCATTTTCCCATAACATTAGAATCCCCAGTAGATCGTTTTGCTATCAAGACTTTATTATTCTTTTCAATTAAAGCAGCTACAACCTTTATCATCAAAATCACCTTATTTTTTTATCATTTTATTCGACAAATTATTTTTTTCTTATATAATATAATTAAATTGCAAGCGTGAAAAATATTTTAGTTTGACTGTTAATCTAAAATATTTCAAAACAGTCTTTAGCTTGCTTTTTTTGCGTTCAAATAATTATATAATTGGTTAAACGAAGAATTTAATTCTAAAGATTTGTCTACATCAAAATCATCAATTATATAAGATATAAATTCAAGAACACTTACATGTTCTGGAACAATATTTTCAAACATTTCCTTTGTTATAGCTGAAGTATCAGTATAAGAAAATTTAATTTTATATTTTTTTAAAAGCTTATTACTAATACCAGAAATTATCCATGATTCAATTTCAAAAATAGAAATAAATACTTTTTCTTCTTCTAAACAACTATATTTACTTAATATTTTAGCTTTTTTATTAATATTACCATCTTGATCGCCAACAAATATATAATCACAACCATCAATAGATTTAATGCTTTTAATAAAATTATTTATTTTTTCTACTTTTTTAGTTGAATATTCAACTATATCATATTCCTGCCCAAGCAATGATAATTTTTTACCAAATAAATTATCAAATACAATTCTATCTCTAGCACCTTCAACAAAAATATACAAATGATTCATTATTTTAATATTCCTTCAACAAATAAATCGTCAATACCTAAATCATTTTCTAAAAAAACGGCAATTTTATCATCATTTACTGGCTTAGAAATATTAGAAATTCCCTTCTCATTTCTTGAAACAAGAAAGATATCATTTATATCAGCTTCTTTAATTATATATGCATTATGAGTTGTTACAAATATTTGTTTAGTAGCAGAAACTTCCTCAAGTAGTGATACCACAGTTCCTAATAATTTAGGATGAATATTCCTTTCTGGTTCTTCTAAGATTATAATATCGTTATTACTTTGGAAATATAAAGCAACAATTAATGCTAAAATATTAACCGTCCCATCTGAAAGCATATATGATGGAAATTCATTTTTATTGTAGCTTTCTTGTACTTTAAAAAATAATGACTTATTAACGTTGCTTTCTACTTTTATATCTTCAACAAAGGGCAAAGCAATTTTAATTAATTTATTTAATTTTTCTTTTTGAGTTTTATTTTTTAATAATTTTTGAATAATATTAACTAAGTTAGATCCATCTTCTTCTAATTCATTTCTTGCAACAATACTAGAAGGAGACTTTAAGCTATTTACATCAAAATTATAGATTTTGATTTTTTCATTATATCTATAAAACATTGATAATGCAGAAAAGAAATTATTAATTATTAAACCATATCTATCAAGAATGAATGTTTTCATATATTTAAGTGTAATAAATTCATCACTATCATCATATTTATTTTTTTCAAAATTATTTATTACCTTACCATTAGAATCTTTAACAATTTTAATATCAATTTCACCAACTTTTTCTTTGTTGTTTTTTTCATATTTTTCAAAAGTAATTATAGCTTTTTCTTCAGTAATTTTATAACCATCGCCTTTTAAATTTGGTTTGATTTTTAATGTATAGTCTAAATATGAAGGCATATATATCTTTTTTTCTATAGGAAAATATTTTAAACAATTTTTCAAATCATTTACTAAATCAAATTCAACATTTATAATTAAATTTGAATCTTTTCTGCTATTAGAATTAAACAAAAATTTCAAGCCTCCTTGTAATGAAATCGCATCTTCAATTCCATATTCAACTATATCATTTATAAATTTTAAAATGTTAACAAAATTTGATTTTCCTGATGCGTTTCCACCAATTATAAAGTTTAAATTATCAACATCTAAATTCATTTTCTTATAACTTTTAAAATTTTCTACTCTAATTTTAGTTATTTTCATTATTCCACTTCCTTCAAAATCCCAATTATATTATAACATAAAAAGAGATACTTTTTATCTTTTAAATTTATATTATATTTTTTAGATTGACAATGTAACTGCTCGACCTCCTGCGTTTATGTGATTAGATATAACCACTACATCTTTACCATCACCATAAAAACTTTGCACTTTACTGGTTCTTTCACTCGGTGTTAGTGTAATATCGGTATCTCTGGTAATCGATACTGGAACGCCTAGTTCTTTAAATCTGTCATACATGTATTTACTAATTAAAAGTGTATAGTCTTTTTCTGTAATACCATTTCCAATAGCACCCGGATCATTTCCTCCATGTCCAGCGTCTATTACAATTCCTTTCAAAGCCATTTTAATCACCTAGAATATTTTATGTTTTATTTTTAATTTAGTGATTTAGTTCTGTAAATCTCTTATTTCTATAAGTTTCTTTGATTCTTTTAATATTTCTTTTACAAAAATTGATGGATTATTTTTATTTGTTAATAAATAAACTTTATTTTTTGTTCTTGTTAATGCAACATAAAATAATCTTCTTTCTTCTGCATAGGGATATTTTTCTTGTTTTGATAATACGTGATTAAAAATTTTTAAATCTTGTGTTTTATTCGGAAAGCTCCAATTATTATTTTCAAGAGATAAAACTATTACAGTTTCTTCTTCTAATCCTTTTGATTTATGTACTGTTAGATATCTTATTTTTAACTCAGGTATTTTTTCGTATGTTATTTCTCCATTTTTTTTTATTTCAAAATCTTGATTTATAACTTTATATATTTCGTTATTGTTTCTTCCTAATATTAATATTTTGTGTTCATTTGATTTATATAGATATTTTAACAATTGTATAAATGTTTTATGTTGATTTTCATAATAAATTATTTTTATAGGTTTATAACACTTTTTTGATGACATTATTTGTTTTTTTATTTGCATAGGATTCTTTTTTACAAAATCTGTACTTACTAGTGATAATTCTTTTGAATTTCTATATGTTGTTTGAATTTTTAAAGTTTTTGATTTTTTAATTGTTTTATTAAAGTTTATAAATAAAGATAAATCACATCCTGAGAATCTATATATAGATTGATAATCATCTCCGACTGCTATTAATTTTGCATTAGTTTTATTTATTATTTCTTTTATTAGATTAAATCTTAATTTTGAAGTATCTTGAAATTCATCAATAAAAATATATTTAAAGTTAAGTTTTTTTGTTGACGTTTTTAATATATTTGTTGACATACTTATCATGTCGTCAAAATCTACTTTGTTTTGTGAATTAAGTTCTTTATTATATTCTACTAATATTTTTATACACAAAAGGATAAATAGATGTGTTTTTTTGTTTAATATTTTATTTTTTTCTTTATAATATATTTTTTCTAAATAATAATTTTTATATGCATTTGATTTGTATAGATGTATAAACTTCGTAATTTGTTTTTTTAGTGATTTAAGTTCTTTCGAACTTTTGTTTTTATTATAATATTTTGATATATCATTAATCTTATGTCTTATTTTTAATAACTTTAGAGTTATATACATATAGTACGGTTCATTTAATATGATTGTTTCAAAATATTCATCTGTTATGTATTCTAGTAAATCTTCTGAGGCTATAGAAAAAGATATTTTATGTAGTTTTAATATATTTAGTGCTAATTTATGAAATGTTAACACTTTTACTTCATAACCATTTCTAAATATTGAGTTTTCTAAACTTCTGCATGAATCATTTGTGAAAGATATGCATAATATTTCACTTTGTTTTATATTATGAGTCTCTATTAGGTATTTTATTTTTCCAACTATAGTTAAGGATTTACCTGAACCTGCGGATGCGATAACCAATAGATTTTGTGAATTATCTTTGACTACATTTTTTTGTTCATTATCTAATTCATATCCATTTACTATAAATAAATTTTTTTTGTTCATTTTTAAATTTTATTAAATCTAAAATTTATTTTCAAATCACATTTTTTGAATTATTAATCTTGTAGGTCATTTATTTTTTTGTTTTCCTATTATATTTTTTTTATTTTTGATAATTATTAATCTTTTATTTTTTTATTATGGTATAATTATATCAAGGTTATGGAGGAATAATGGTAAAAAAAATAGGTATTTATTTATTAGGTTTGTTTTTATGTATACTTAGTGTTTTAGCTTTTTTAGGTATATATAAGAATATTATGACTTTATTAAATCCTGATAAGATAGTTTCTTTTTTAGGATATACTGATTATATAGTTGTTAATGATGGATATAATGAATATGATAAAGGCGATTTAGCTTTAATAAAACTTAATGATGTTTATAATGATTCTGATTACATTTTATTTTATTATCAAAGTAATGTGTTTTTTGGTAAGATTATAAACAATAATGGAAATATTTATAATATTGATAATAATTATGAGATTTATAGAGAAGATATTATAGGTAAGGCTACTTTTAAAATCAGCAATTTTGAGGGTTTATATAATATTTTGACAAGTCCATTTATTATTTTATTTATATTAATTAGTACTGGTTTTTATTTTTATTTAACTGTTAAAGGAAAAATTAAGGAGGAGATTTAAAATGTCAGTTGTTAAAGTTAAAAATTATTTTAAAGAATATGGTATGGAAGATAGAATACTTGAGTTTAATGAATCGAGTGCGACTGTTGAACTTGCTGCGAAGGCTTTAAATACATTGCCAGAAAGAATAGCTAAAACTCTTGGTTTTAAAACTAAGGAAGGTGCTATATTAATAGTTATGGCTGGAGATGCTAGAGTTTCTAATAGTAAGTACAAAGAGTATTTTGGTGAAAAGGCTAATATGATTAAGTTTGATGAGTGCGAGAATATTGTTGGTCATGCACCTGGTGGGGTTTGTCCTTTTGCGATAAATGATAATATAGATGTATATCTTGATGAATCACTAAAAAGATTTGAAACTGTTTTTCCTGCTTGTGGAAGCAGTAATTCCGCTATTGAGCTTAGTATTAATGAACTTGAGAAATATTCTAATTATAAAGCATGGATAGATGTTGTTAATATTCCTGAAAACTAGTTATCTAGTTTTTTTTATTGTTTTTTTTCATAAGATTTATTAGGTGAAAAATTATGAATGATTTTATTATTAATTTTATGAGTTCTTGGGGGTATATTGCTCTTATTATTTTAATCACTCTTGAAAATATTTTTCCTCCTATTCCATCTGAGTTAATATTAACTTTTTCTGGATTTATGACTACCTATTCGTCTATGAATATTGTATTAGTTATTTTATTTTCAACTTTAGGTTCTTTAATAGGTGCGAGCATGTTATATTTGATTGGTAAGTGTATAAATGTTAATAAGTTAAAAAAAATGTGTAATTTTAGATTTTTTAAGTTTTTTAATATTAATGAATCTGATATTGATAAAGCAAGTTATTGGTTTGAAAATAAAGGGGAATATACTGTGTTTTTTTGTAGATTTATTCCGATTGTTAGAAGTTTAATTTCTATTCCTGCGGGTATTAATAAGATGAATTTTGTAAAGTTTATTGTCTTTACTTTTTATGGTAGCGCGGTATGGAATGGAGTGTTATGTGTTTTAGGCAGTGCTTTTGGAAAGGCTTATCCTATTATTTTAAAATATGTTGGTAATTTTTCTAAAATTATTTTATTGTTGATTGTTTTATTTTTTATATATTTTATTTTTAAAATGATTAAAAATAGATAATATGCTATAATTTTATTTGAGGCGATCGAAGTGAGAAAAAAAGTAAGTATTTTTGGTTCTACTGGTTCTATTGGATGCAGTACTTTAAATGTTATTAGAAATAATAAAAATTTATTTGAAGTAGTAAGCCTAGTAGCTGGAAATAATGTTGATAAATTAGCTGAACAAATAAGAGAGTTTAATCCTAAACATGTATATATTAAATCTTTAGATAATTATAATATTTTAAGAAGTATGTTTAAAGATATAAATATTTATTATGGTGAAGAGGGTCTTAAAGATATTTCTTCTTTAGATGATTATGATATTGGTGTTAGTGCTTTGGTTGGAATAGCTGGACTTGAGCCTACTTATAATATGATTAAGAATAAAAAGACTATTTTGCTTGCTAATAAAGAAGTTCTTGTTGTTGGTGGAGATTTTTTTGTTGATAGTGTTAAAAAGTTTGGAGCTAAGTTAATTACTGTTGATAGTGAACTTAGCGCGATTATGCAATGTTTAAATGGTGAAGATAATAATAAAATTGATAAAGTTTTATTAACAGCTTCTGGAGGCCCTTTTTTTGATAAGAAGATTACTGAAGATATAAGTGTTAATGATGCTTTAAATCATCCAACTTGGAATATGGGCAAAAAAATCAGCATTGATAGTGCTACTATGATGAATAAAGGATTTGAAATTATTGAAACTAAGCATTTATTTGATGTCGATCCCGATGATATAGAGGTTGTTATTCATAGAAAGAGCCTTATTCATTCTATGGTTCAGTTTGATGATGGCACTATAATTGCTAATATTGCCCCAAAATCTATGGAAATACCTATTGCTTATGCTCTATCTTATCCTAATAGAATTAAAAATAATATAGAGAAACTTAATTTATTTGACATTAAAAGCCTAGAGTTTGAAAAACCTGATTTTGATAAGTTTAAATGTCTTGGTTATGCATATTATGCTTTAAAAAAAGGTCATAGTCATCAAGTTGTACTAAATGCGGCTGATGAGGTTGCTGTAGAAGCTTTTTTGAACAACAAAATTAAATTTGTAGATATTCCAAGAATAATAGAAACTATGCTTTTTAACCACAAGAGTATTAAATTAAATAGTATTAACGAAATCATTAATCTCGATAAGAGAATTAAAATAGAAACTTATGATTTGATAAAAAGTTTTTATGAATAATAGAATGATATTTATTAGTGTTTTATTTACTTTACAAAACTTAGCTCAAAAAAAATCGAACTTAAAAAGTTCGTGTTTTTTATTAATTTGGAGCAAGCAACCGGAATCGAACCGGCATCTTAGCCTTGGCAAGGCCACATTCTAACCGTTGAACTATGCCTGCGTGTAAGAATATATTAACATTATTAATATATTTTTGCAAGTATTTTTATTTTAATTCATTTATATAATTTTTTCTTACTATATTTATATTTTGTGCTACTAATATTGAACCTAAAATAATGCCACCCAAAACATCTGTAAAGTAATGAACTCCTAAGTATATCCTTGAGAAAGATATTAGAATTAATAAGAATGTTAAGAATATAAATAATGTTAGTTTCAATATTTCATTTTTTATAGTTTGTGATATTAAATAATATAACATTCCATAAAATACAATACTTGTTAATGTATGACCACTAGGGAAACTATAATTATCGGGGGTTGGTATTATAGAATAATTCGGTCTAGGTCTAGATATTATAAGTTTTGTTGTAACTGACAGTAATATTCCTAGTAGATAATTAATTGTTAATATAATTGAATAGCTTTTATTTTTTAAGAATAAAAATGTAATGCATATTATGAATATTGGTAGATACCAGTCGCCAAATAAAGTTATAAATTTAAATAAAGCTGTTAATCTTGAATCTATTATATTATTAATTGCTAATATTACTCGGTAATCCATATTTAATATCTTACCATAAAAACCTAGTGGTTTTGTTAAAGCTACTAGTAGTATAAAAAGTATTATCGCTAATAAATATTTCCAATTTTCTTTTATTACCTTTTTTATCATATTTTAAATTTTATCACATATTACTCTCTTTAACAAGATTCATTTTCTTTTTTTACATTTCTTCCGTAGTGAAACATATATTGTATAGCTAATGCACTATACACTCCATACTTTTCTTTTGCAAATTTTTCTATGGTTTTTGTATCATTTTTTATTTTATATTTTGTTGAAATTGTTTGTTTTACCCAAGTATCTATTGGGAATACATCTAACCTTCTAAATCCAAAAAGAAGAATGCATGATGCGACTTTTAGACCTATTCCTTTTATTATCATTAGTTTTTTTAATGCATCTATTGTATTTAAACTATTTATATCGTTAATTAAGTTTGGATTTTCTTTTAAGGCATCCAAAAAATTTCTTATATATTTGTCTCTAAATCCAACTCCATAATTTCTTAATTCATCTATTGATATATTTTTAATATCTTCGTATTTAGGAAACAAATAATAGTCTTCATTATTAAAAATTACTTTTTGTCCATAGTTTTTAGATATATTTTCTATTGTTTGGCTTATTCTTTTTACATTATTATTTTGACTTATTATATAACTTATGCACATTTCAAAAGAATCTTGATTCATAATTTTATACCCTTTACAAGATTCAATTATTTTTTTCATTTTTTTATCTTTTTTACAAATTTCTTTGTTTATGTCATCATAATTTCTTTTTAAATCAAAGTAATCAATTATTTTTTGTTTTAGATTTTTGTTGTCACTTGATTTTATTATTAATTCATTGTTATTTTGTCTAATATTAATTACTCTGTCATTTAATATTATTGTATAACTATTATCTTCTTTTTCAGTCCAACGAAAACATTGGCCGCTTGTTATAGTATCTTTTAAATTAAATTCTTTTGTTTTTATTATCATTATTTCAATCCTAATTTGCTATAGTAATTATTTTCTAAGATAAGTGATGACATACTAAATTTTTGATAAACTTTAGTGTTTATTTTATCTATATAATTTTCTGGTAATTCTTCTTTTGTTGTTTTTGTAAACTTTTTTATTACTGAGTTGTATTTTCCATATTTAGTAATCCAACTTCTATCTGAAAATATTACTAGTCCTTCTGATTCACTAAAAATATCAGTACCCATAAGTAATCTTGAATCGTATTCTAAGCCATACAAATTATAAATTGTAGGTAAAATATCAATACTACTAACTATTTTATCAATCTCTGTTTTTTCAATTGCAGGGTTATACATTATTAGTGTTGTATGATAATTTTCAAATTTGTTTGATCTATTTGTTTTACTTACTTCATTCATTTCTTCGGTAGTTAGGCCATAAGGATAATGATCTGGTGCTAAAACGATTAGTGTGTCATCTAATTTATTCGCTTCATCTAATTCTTTTAACAATATTTCCATTGCTTTATCTAATTCTATTTGCGTTGCATAATATGCTTTAACGGCCTCTGAATATTTAAGATTTTTTACTTTGCTTTTATTTCTTGAAGCCATGTTATTACCATAGAAATTATAGTTTAAATGTCCACTTACTGTCATGTAGTAGCTAGCGAAGGGTTTGTCTTTTTCTAAGTAATAACTGAGTGTTGATTCAATCATCTCTTTATCACTATTAGGCCAGTGAGAGCAATTCATTTTCTTTTCAAGGCCATTTCCACAACCATAATATGTTAGTCCAATATTTGGGTGAGAGTCATCTCTATCGTAATAGCTATATGTATGGTTATGAAATCCATATGATGTGTATCCTGCTTTTTTAAACATTGTTCCAAAACCTAGTGGCATCGATATTTTACTTGTTCTATAGAAACTCCAAACACCTTCTTTTGGGATTAGAGAAGTTAAATTCATATATTCCCCATCAGATGTCGATACTGGGAAAAGAGGCTGATAGTAGTTAGTAAATACATATGAGTTATTTGCCATTTTATATAAAGTTGGAGTAATTTTTTCATCTAATGCGATTGTATCAAAAGCTTCTGCAGTTATAAAAATTAAGTTTTTATCTTTAAATAGTCCTGTATATTTATTTTTTTGTGTTGGAGATACATTTTTAAAATATTTATGCATATTTTTTATTGTTTTATTAGATGTTTTATTTATTAACTTATCAAAGTCTATTTCTATAGCGTTGTATTCGATTCCTGGTTCTTCTAGTATTTCTTCGCTTGTTTCTTCTATAAATATTTCTTCATTAAAACCAAAAATATATCTATATAAATCAAGAGCTTGAGTAGTATTTAGTCCTACTTTATTTGCAGTTAAAAGTGGTGCATGAGTAGAAAATAATAATCTATTTATAGAATATATACCACTATCAAATTTATATGTTGTTAAATATGCTCCTCCTAGTGATAAAATAAATAATACTAGGTTTACTAAATTTATTTTCCATGATAATCTTTTAAAATTAAATAATTTGTTTTTAAAGATTAAGAATAATATTAATGGTATTAGTACTATTAAAAATACGTACCATATACTTAACATGACATTTAATATTGCTTGCCAGAACTCCATTACTTGTCCAGCACCGGTTGTTAAAGAAAAGAAAGAAAATATTGATGTATAAAAATTATAATATACTATTTGTGCTAATGTTATTATTGTTAAGGCACATGTAAAAAATATTGTTAAAAATTTATTTATTTTTTCCGGTAATAAGGTAGTTATTGCCCAGATTATGAAAACCCATGGTAAACTAAAAATTATTACACTTATTGTGTATTTATCAAAAAAAGTATTAAAGATAAATATTCTATATACTATTTCTAAAAACAATATCCAAAATAGCCACCAAAAAAACACATGTATCTTTTTTTTCATTTTTTACTTATCCTTCATTTTTTTAATTATTGTTAGACATATAATAGCTAAAATTAATAGACCTCCAATTATAAATGCAATTGTTAATTCTACAGCTAAATTGGTTTTTAATAATAATAAACTTTCAAACATTTTCATCATAATAATCACTATTAATAGTATAGCAAAAAAACGTTTAATATTCAACGTTTTCTCTTTTAATCTTTTTTACTTTTTAGTTGTTTTTTCTCCTTCTTTTATTTTTATATTTTTTTATTTTCAATGATAAACTTAATGTAAATATTATTACGATGATTGTAAATAATGATTTAATAATCTTATTTATTTTTATATTTTCTTTTTGAATTTCTATAATTTTTGTATATAGTTCTTTTGATTTAGATATATTTTTCTCATTTTTTGTAGAATTATAATTTTTGTAAAATTCTTTTATTTCATTTATTATTCTATTTTTTTTATATTTTAATAGTATTGATACTTCTTTGTTTAAAAAATCAATATATTCTTTTGTTAGCTTTGTTATAGAATTATCTATATCATATAATGAAGGAACTTCATCTGGTAATGAATAAAAATTATTTATATTTTCGTAAGCTGATATTATTTCAAATAAAAGTGCTTCTTGGTTTTGACCAGATGTAAATTCCATTCCATATGGAAGATTTTTATAAAATCCCATCGGTACATTTACTGCCGGAAGACCGGTTGTACTACTTATGTAGGTGCTTGGGGTTGATAGTGTTCCTTCGTTGCTTTCGTTTAGTTTTTGTAATTCATTTTTTACTGTTGGGTATAGTAGAACATCTACATTATTTTTTTTAATTGTTTCTTCAACATATTTTAAATACTTTTTCTTTCTTGTTTCGAAGGATTTTGTGTATTTTTCGTTTGATTTTCCGCAACTTTGTGCATATCTGTTTAAATCATATATTTTTTGATTTGAATTATTTAGATCGTTAAAGTTTTTTATTTTTGAGTTAGTATTTTTTATGTATTCATTAAATGTATCACATATTGTAAACCCACTCATTGTTCCAAAAATTATATCATAATATGTTTGATTCATGAAATTATCTATATATTTTATTTGGGCCCCAGCTTGTTTTAGTTTTTCTATTTGTTCATCCATTAACTTAACTACACCTTCATAGCTTTTTCCATTTACTCTTAGGCTTGCACTATCACTTCCATTATAAAACTCTTTTATAATGCCTATTTTTTTATCTTTTAATGTTGTATTTTTTATTGTTTGTTCATAATTTATGTTTTTATTTTTATTTGTTATTACATCCATTATTATTGCTGAGTCTATTACACTTTTTGTCATTGGGCCAGCTACATCTCTATATTTATCATAAGGTAGTATTCCTTGCATATTAATGCTTCCAAATGAAGGTCTAAAGCCAAAAAGATTGTTAGCACTTGATGGTACTCTTATTGAAGAGTTGGTGTCAGTTCCTATTCCAGCACTCGCAAAAGATAGTGCTACCGCTACGGCTGTTCCTCCGCTTGATCCATATGAGGAATAGTTATTATTATATGCATTTTTAACTGTTCCATAAGAACTTGTAGATGATGATGCTAGAAATGCAAATTCGCTCATGTTTGTTGATGCTAATATTATAGCACCCGCTTCTTTTAGATTTTTTATAATCTCGGCATCTTCTTTTGGATAGTTATCTGACAGTGCTTTTGCTCCTGCGGTTGTTGATAGGTCTTTTACATCTATGTTTGTTTTTACAACTATTGGTATTCCATGAAGTTTACTTCTTACTTTACCTTTACTTCTTTCTTTATCTAGTTGCTGCGCTTCGTTTATAGCATTTTTATTTATTTGATTTATTGAGTTATAATTTTTGTCGTATTTTTCTATTCTTTCTAAATATATGTTTACTAGTTGATATGAAGTTATTATTTCTTTATCTAAAGCATTTGATAACTTTTCTATATTCATGTTTGTTATGTCTATAGGCGCTTTAGTTGTAGCATTTATATTTGGTATAAATGACAGTAGTATTATAATAATTATTTTTTTTATTTTTTTATTCATTGTTACTCCTTATATTTTATTATATCATGGATTATTAGTAATATTTAATTTTTATTTTGCATATAATTAGTAAACTAAATAAAATATATTTGACTTTAAGAGTAATGTGAGGTAAAATATATTCACAAAACAATTTATTGTTTTGTATGGACCTATAGCCAAGTGGCTAAGGCAGAGGACTGCAACTCCTTGATCGTTGGTTCAAATCCGACTAGGTCCTCCAATATGTTAGAAAACTTAAACTTCAATGTTTGAGTTTTTTTATTGTTATTAACTATAATATAGATTATAATTATCTTAAATATTAATATTTTGGAGGTTAATTATGGAAAACGTTGTATTTCATGGAAGTAGTGCTCGAGATTTAAAAATATTAAAACCAAATGAAAGTACTCATATGAAAGATTATGTTTATGCTACTTCTTATCCTATGATTGCTCTTGTTTTTTCTGTTAATAATTTTGGAGATTTTGATTTCGATTTAACTATTAAAGATGGCGTAGTTATATTTACCGAAAGAAGAAATGGTGCTTTTGATAAATATAATTCACCTGGATTTTTATATACACTTGACGCTACTAATTTCAAGCAATTGGAAGGGTTATGGGAAGCGGAAGTTGTGTCTGAACAAGAGGAAAAAATTATTTCTTGTGAGCATGTTGATAATGTCTTTGAAAAACTGAAAGATTATGAAAAAAGCGGAGATATGAAAATATATAGATATCCTAATAAGCCTGATTTTATACCGGACGATGATTCTGATTTAGTTTATAAATATGTGAAGTTTGAGAATATGGGCCATAGAGGATCTGTTGACAATTTAATATATTATTTTCCAGAGTTAAAAGAAAAAGCATTTTCTCTTTTGGATAATCCTAAATGTTTATATTATATTAGTAAGAAACGTGAAGTTTTAGATTCTATAATTGTATATGACAATGTAGTTGATGCTATATTAGGCTGTAAAGAAAATCTTTTTGTTAGAGATAATGGATGGCTCAGTTTTAAAAAAGAAGATGATAAAATAGCTTTTTCTAAAGGAGGATTTAATTTAGAAGATGAGTTTTATTTATATTCAATATCAGGTGATATAAATCGAATAAGCACGCATTCTTTTGAAATAAGTAATCCTAAGATAGAATCTTGTGAGTTTTTGGATTTGACAAATTATTATTCTCAGACTAAATTAAAATAATCTTTATTAAATCTCACTTGGACTTTTTAGTTCAAGTTTTTTATATAAATTATACTTATTTTAGGTTATAATTAATTTATATAAAAAATATATTGACTCTCACCTTAAGGGTAGTGATATATTACTAGCGAAGGAGGAAAAATATGATAAAAATTGGAGAGTTTGCAAAATTATTTGGTGTTTCTATTAAAACTATAAGATTTTATGAAGAAAAAGGAATCTTATTTCCTACTTATGTTGATCTATATTCCGGGTATAGATATTATGATGAGGAAAATATTATTCAAATGAGTAGAATTTTATTTTTAAAAGATTTAGGTTTTTCTATAAAGGAAATAATGAATATTGATGAAAATAGCTATAATGAAAAAATTTCTGAATATGAAAATAAAATTATGACTTTGTATAAAAACATTGACACTCTCAAATCTCTTTCAAATATGAAAGAAAGGAGGATTGATATAATGAAAACTTTTATTAATGACGAAAATGTTATTGGAAAGTGGGAACTAGTTGGTAGTTGTAAAACTAAAGAGGATTTTTATAATTCAATCTTTTTAGAGGATGACTCTATTATTAACGAACTTTATCTTATGGAAAATGGCACTGAATATTGGGTTATTTCTTGGACAAAAGGTACTATTTTTATATGTGATGTTCCTTGCCCTTATGAGGTCAAAGACAATTTAATGTTTGTTAAGATTGCTAGTCCTATAGATGAAAATGATTATAAGTATAGCGTTTACAAAAAAATTGATAGTAAGAGATATGTTCCAGAAGATTTTATGATTATAGATGATACTAATATAGATTTTATTAGTGATGATAATGCTATTGGTATTTGGAAAAGTATTGATTTAGTTCATAATAAAAATGCTTTCAATCTAAATAAAAAAATAACAAGAGATCCTTTGTTAGTTGATAAACTTATTGTTTCTCCGGATTTCGATGTTATTGTTTGTTTAAACAGTGGTAAATCTAAAAGTGTTAAGTATACTAAAGACTATATTATTAATTTATGTATGCCAAACACTTTGTCAAAATATGATATTGTGCACATTAATAGTAAAACTTTTATGATAGTTGAATGGAAAAGTGGCGATTATGTTTATGGTGGTCAAATCAATTGCTATTATGTTTTTGAAAAGATTAATTAATTTTAAAACTATAAAAACTTTTTTATGTTTTTATAGTTTTTTATTTTAATATTATTGTGTATTTTATACCTCTTATTTGTATTATTAAATCTATTTTATTTGCTTTTTCTACTTCTTTTGGTACTTCAAAATATGCATTTTTATCTTTTCCATATCTAATATTCATAGCATTTAATTTAATATTTTTTCTTATTCCTTCTGTTCTATATGAAAGAGTTGCAAAATATGTAAATAAGTCAGCTGGTGAGTCTATAAATTTACTTATATAAATACTATTATCCATTTCAATATTTGACGCTATTTTAAGGATAGTTGTTTCTCCTACTCCTGCTATAGTTGGAGATATTACGTATGTTCCATTATAACATTTGCTTTTTTCACAATATTCATAATATTCTTTGAATGTTTTATTTATACTGTATTTGTTAATATGTATTTTTGTGTTATAAAGTGTAGTACCTTTAAGATTTATATCTATAGGTGGAGTATACTTACCTGTGTCATTATTACTATTTAAGTCATATGGTCTTATAATTACATCTTTATATGCTGTTTCTATTTGACCTAAAGAAATATTTTCTAAGTTTTTTATTCTTAAGATATATTCTGTATTTATTTCATCTTCATTTAATTCATAAACTACTATATATTCTTTCGATTCTCCAGGTTCTAGTTCTAATGGTGCATAAGTTTCTCCTATATCTAAAAACATATTAGCTAAGTTAAATTTAGGAGTTCTTTGTTCTTTTCCTATTTTTAGTTTAAATGTATTTCTATCTAAAGTTACTTCTCTTGATACTCTATTATCTATATTTACTCTTATTAATAAATAGTATTTACCTTTTGTTATTTCTTCTCCTCTTAAATTTTGATTTGTTATATATGCTTCCTGTGCGGTATACCAAAGGGTATTTGCTAGTATTTGCTGTTTTTGACTATAATTTACGTTATATACCCTTAATCTAACAAAAATTATTAGTGAAATAATAAGTGTAAAAACTGATCCAATTATAGTTACAAAAAACTTGTTTTCAAATATAAAATACTTTATATGTCTTAAAGATTTTCTAAATAATCTTTTATATTTATAATTGTTCTTACCCAGTGTTATTTCTACTTCTTCATAATCAGATTTATCTATTTGAAGTTCTTCTAAATCTTTTTTAAAATCAAATTGTCTTATGTTAAATCCTAAGGTTCTACCTAATGATACGAATACAAAAGCTAGTTGTGGTAATGTTAGTATTAGAGATATATCTCTTAAAATTCTTACTAGCTCAAAATCCATTGTTTTATATTGCAAATCTTGAAAGTAATTAAAAAAGATAATATATGATATAAATAGTATTATGTAATAAAGACAAATTGCTATATAATATTTTCCTTCTTTGTTTTTTATTTTTAATATGTAATATATCAGTAAAGATACTAAAATCGATAATACAATAGCGATAAACATTATATAATTTATATATGTTGCTGCCAAATCTAATGAGTTAACGAAGTAATGGTTTGTTGCATAACTGTTATAAAAAGAATAAATGTTATATGTTTTTATAGCTAAATATGTAAGCATGATAAAAAGAATAGCATGTATTATCCTAAAGTTTTTTATTAGAAAAGCATAGGGTTTTTTTATTATCATCTAACCAACTCCTACTTTAAATAAATTATACCACGAGGTAAAAAAAAAGACTAGTATTGCAGCCTTAATTTTTATAATAAATCATTTGACCAGGTAAAATATATATTGTTTCATTTTGTTTTATTATTTCTTCTACTTTATTATTAAATATATTTGAAATAGTATTTAAAGTGTCTCCTTCTTTGGTTATATAATAACTAACTTCTTTTTTTGGTATTAGTAATGTTTGCCCAGGATAAATATAATCATCTATTTCAAAACCATTCAACTCTGCTATTAATTTAGGATTCATATTAAAATCTTTAGCTATTTTATAAAGTGTATCTCCTTTTTTTATTTCATAATAAGTGTAAAATGGACTTTCTAATTCTTTTTTATTTGAAAATTCATACATAATCATCACCTAAGGTATTATATGTATATTTTATTTTTTTGCTATTCGTTATAAATATAAATTGTTTTGTCTTTGTTAAAGTTAAGTTCAAAAAAGAATAATATTTTTTCGCTTCCTTTTAGTGGTGTGTATCTATATAAATAATTATTATTAATGTAATACAATTCATTTTGATATTCATTTTGGATTAATACCTCATCGTTTGATATTTTGGTTTTAATATTTTTATTTTCATTTATTGTTTTGTATAATCCTTCTTTTGTTTCATATTTATAGTGGGAATCTTTTGTTTTTTCATATTTTATTTTATTTATTTTATATTCTATTTTACTGCATGGTACAAATTCTCCATCGCTGTATTTTGTATATCCTTTTTCGTTATTTGATTTAATGATTGTCTTTTGTTTTTTAATATCTATTTCATATAAGACATCATATTTATTATCAAATATATAAAGCTTATTTTTTATATTACCAACTATGTATGAATCATAATCTATTTCATATTCTAGTTTTATAATGTTTTTGGTTTGCGCTTTTATATCTAATTCTATTAATTCATTATATTCATGTTCTTGATTATAATTTGGCATATATATTTTATTTTCTATTTGATGAGATAAAGTATTATCATATTTGTCTTTTTCGAACAATTCGATGTTTGTATAGTCTTTTCCATTCATAATAATATAGCCTTTATAATTCCATAACGCTATGTATGTGTTTTGGTCCAAATTGTTATAGTAATCAAATGTTGAGTTTGTTTTATCAATGATTATACTTTCTTTTTTGTAATAGTTTAATTGCTCGTCATCTATCAAATGATAATCTGTTATCTCTCCTTCAAGTGTGCATAATGGATAAGTTTCTAAATCATTTATGACTGGATATATACATTCAAAATCATTTCCATTTATTGTTTTTATTTGTTTTATTATTGGTTTTTTTATTGTTCTATTTTTATATATGTCAAAGTTATATGTATATTTTCCTGAAAGTTCAAAATAATATCTTTGATTTTTATAAGTTGTTTTTATATTATATCCTGCCACTTTATAATTTATTTCATAATTTGATAAACAATATTTTAATATTATTGCTGTTATTGATATTAGAATAAATATTATTAAAGTTTTTTTCATATTACCACCTAATGATATTATACATTATAGTAAAGAAAAAAGCCAATCTTGGCTTTATTTTATTACTTTTAATGATTTTAAGAATGATGTAGTTTCATCTTTGTCCATATAACCTACTGTATCGCCAATAAACTCTCCATTTTTAGTTATAAATGTGTATGGGCTTGATCCTGTGTAATTTTCTAGGTCATAGGTATGTTCTAGAGCATCAGCATCTTTTGATGAAGCTTCAGCTAGTGTATCAAAATCAAAATAATATAATGCTATGTTTTCATCATCAGTAATTTCTTCTATTACTGGTTTGTATTGCTTACAATATCCACAATAAGAAAGTCCGATTACTGTTACAACATATTCATCTTTTTTTGTCGTTTCATACCATTCTTTAACTTCTTCACTTAGAGCAACTGGATCTATATTTCCACTTGTTTCATTACTATTTTCTCCTTGTTCTCCTGTTTTAATTAACATTGAGAAAATAATTAATAAACCTACTATTGATAGAATAATTATTGTCCCTAGATTTTTTTTATTTTTCATATTAACCTCCATTTCTAATATTTATTTTAAAATATTTATTTATAAATTACAAGAAAAAAGGGATAAGTTTATTTACAAACTATTTCTCCCTCTTTAATTCTTGTTTTATTTGTTTTAGTCCATCCAGATAATGAAGTTTTTTCACTCCATTTGTATGAGTATGTAGTATATTTTGTTTTTTTAGATTTAGCCTTTACTTTAGTTGTTTCATATTTTTCACATACTTTTCCATTAAGTTTGTATCCTGATGGGCACTGTAATTCTGTGAATGAGCCAGTTATTGTTTTTCTACATTCACTTCCTACTAAAGTGTATGTTTTGTCTTCGCAAACATATTTACTAGTTCCTGGTGTTGTTTTGAAGCATTCTAATGTTCCTTTAGAGCCTGTAAATGTTGTTGCCTCATTTGGACACTTATATGTGTATCCGCCTGATACAGTCTCTGTATACCAACATTTTAAGTTTTCTTTGCTTCCTGAGCTTCCTGTTGCGTTAGATGGACATGAATATTCTTTTACATATGTTCCAGGCTTTTCACATGTTTTATGATTTGTTGATGTTTCATTATGACATGTTTCTACTGGTACGCTTTCTGTACATGTATTACAAGTTGTAATAGTTTTACCTGATGATCCAACTGTAGATGTACAATTACATTTATATTCTCTTGTATCAATTGTTGTTGTACATACTCTTTCTGTGCTTGTTGTTGAACAATCATATTTTTCGCCAGGTATGTATACTTCTTCTACTACTGGATTTAAATATACTTTATTTGTTTTATCATCATTTTTTGTTTTAATTACATCTAATTTTGTTTTAACAGGATCTGATGTTATAAGTTTTGCTGCGATTACGTCTGTTTTTGAAGTAACAATTGTTTTTTCAGCACTTATTTTATCTGTCAATGTTGTTTTGTAACAATATTTTCCTTTTCTTGTGTATCCTTTACTACATGAATAAGTAGTTTTTGTTTTTGTTGCAGCTTTTTTATATTGATATTCTACTATTTTTTCTGGTTCACATGTTTTTTCACATTTATCATCTTCACAGTAAGTATAACATCCAATTATTTCTATTAAATAGTCTGATTCATCATTACATACAAGATTTGTTTTTAGTTCATAATAATCTTCTCTTTTTGTTACACTTACATATGATTCATATTGATTACATGAATTACCATTTTTATCAACGAATGGTAAAACAAGTTTTTTTTCAAACATTTCTGCTAGTGTTATTTTTGCTTCTTCACCTTCCTCATCTGGAAGTAATTTGTCAGTAAAATAGCTTTTTCCTGCTTTTTGCATGTGTTCTAGATTGTCTCTAAATACATCACTATAAAATGGTGTTAAGTTTGGCATTTTGTTTGAAAATAACCAATAAAGTACGAATACAAATAATAGAAAAAATATTATTCTAACTATTAAATCTATTATACTAAATCTCGATCCTCTTTCATTACTATACATAATTTATTCCCCCATCGTTATTTTAATTTAGGTGCGTAACCAATTTGTTGCTCAAATATATCATCATAATACATTTTTGAAAATTGAAATAAATGTTCTGGTAATGATAAATTGTTTTCAACATATTCATCAATTGTTCCCGCTCTTACAGCTACGGCATCTATTATTTTTTCATCAATTCTATTAACAATAATTGATAATGCTTCTTCTTCTGTTTTCCCTGTATTATAATCTATACAATAAGGTATACATATATTTAGTTTTCTCGCTTGGGAATATTCTAAGATTGTAGAAGCATAAGTTGATTTCATAGCATGATATACTTGAAATCCTTCTGCATTACCTAATTTCCAAATACTTGGATATTCCGGAGTGGATTCCATTCTTTCACAGATATTATAGAATAATATTCCCCATTCTTTAGCAGCTTCAATGAAAGCATTGACATCATCTTTCCTTATAGCTTCTACTACTTTTTGCATTTTTTCATCACTCATTTGTACAGCTTTTTGAGCTTTAGAACCATCTATAAATAATGGTGCTTTTGGTGTAAACATTATGTTATTATTATATTTTGAGAAAGAGTCAAAATTAGCTATTGAATGTAAGTTTTTTGCTGTATCTATAATTTGAGTTGAATTATATGTTATATTGCCACTATCATCTTGTTTAAATTGTCCACTAATCATTCGTATATCATTGGCTATAACTTCTACAGGTAGTTCGCTCGCTCTATACTCGGAATCTTCACCAACATTAATATATTTATCGAAATAATATTGTGCTCTTGCTAATACTTGCTCGTCATTAGAAGCATCTAAAAATGTACCTGGTTCTCCAAGTTTTAGAGGTTTTTTTGATTTTTCTTTATTATCTTCTTCGTCGTCAATATTTTGTTCTTGTCTTGTTTGAAAATAACTTTGAATAGCTGGCGCTGTTACATGACCTAAAGCAAATGCTGCTGCTAAAGCGGCTATCATTGCTACTGCGCTTATTTTATTTGATTTTCTTTTTTTACTTTCATTTACCGTTTTGTTTGGTTCTTCAGCAGATCTTATAGCTTTTTGGTCCATAAAATATTTTTCACATAATTTCTTTTCGTAATTGTAGAAATCGTATATAGAATCACACATCATTTTTGTATTTCCTAATTTTTTTGTGCTTATAGCTAGGTTATACTTTTCTTCATAAGCTTTTATGTCTTCATTTACTGAGTTATAAGATTCAAAAGTAATTTTTAAAGCTTTTTTTACTTCTTCAAGTTCCTCTTCAGAAGCCCCTTCTTCTTTTAAAAGTAAGTATGTGCTTTTAAAATCTTGGTTGTTTTTATAAATTTCTCTTTTAATTTTCTTTAATTCCTTTAAAATTGTTTCACTCATTTTAAAATCTGATTTTGTTTCATTTACGTTCATAAATATATACCCCCTTTGTAAATGTGCTTATATTATACTATTTTTTTGTCATTTTGTCAACTTTTTTCGTTTTTTGTTGGCTAAAGTATATTAGTGTACTTTTTGCGAATAATATTAATAGGTGATTTTTTTGAAATTTTTATATAATTTTATTGTTTATTCTATATTAGGTTTTTTATTTGAAACTGGTCTTTTTGCTGTTTTGGGCAAGGATTTTAATAGTGGATTTACTTTTGGACCTTATACTATTGTTTATGGTATATCTCTCGCTATTATGTTTGTTATTTTTAAGTTTGTTTTTAAACACATTCAAAATAAGTATACTAAATATATTGTTAGTTTTGCTCTTTCGTTTATTGTTATTTCACTCTTAGAGTTTTCTGGTGGTATGTTTATTGAGAAAATATTTGGTATTGTATACTGGGATTACTCTGAATATCCGCTTACCTTTTATAAGTATGTAAATGTTTTCGTTTCTCTTTTTTGGTCTATAGCATCTATTTTAATATTTAAGTTTGTTTTTCCTTTGACTAATAAGATTTTTAAATATATTAAAGAATGGATGATTATAACTATGACTGCTTTGATTTTGGTAGATATATTTTTTTCAGTAATAAGTAAGCTTTAGTTTCGATTATTAGGAATATTAATAATAGTGAATAAATTATTGGTTTTAATACATTTTTTGTTATAAATATTTTTTCTAAGTATAGTTTTGATGAATCCATGTAATTCATATTTTGTAAAATTATGTTTTGCAAGAAATATGATGAAAATATTCCTATTATTAGTATTAAAATTATTTTACTTATTCTAGCTTTTGAATAATTTCTTTTATAATTATATGTTACTGGTAATAATAAAAACACTATTAATAATGATGTTAATAAATAATATACTCCATAAATATTAGAATTTATATTTAAGTATTTTATTAACTCTATAATAAAAATAATTATGTATGAAATTGTGATTATATTTAATAATGTTTTTTTTGTTTTGTACATATTTACCTCTCTTTAAGTAAATTATATCACGTATAATGTTGAACATGAAGATTTTAAAGCTAAAATTTTTATTTCTTTATGTTTTTATTGTGATATAAAATAAAAATGAAGAAAAATATCTCTTTATCTTCATTTTTATATTATTTTAATAAATTATTCTCTTAAATCACAATTGCCACCAATTGACTCTACATATGATTTAACATCTTCTATTAAGTTTCCCATATCATTGTATTTAGTAATGTCTATATTAAGCACTTTTTCTACTTCTTTATCATTCGTGTAAAAATTTTCAATAATATTCGGTGTTTCGCCCTTGCTAGTAGCTTCATATTTATATTCAGTACCATTTCTAACGCACCTTATTCCTACACTTTGCGATACAGGTCTTGCAGTAAAATATTCAGTAAAATATAAGTATCCAACCAAGACTATCATAACTGTTATAACTACAATACATAATATTTTTAATATATCAAAAATTTTTCTAACCACTTTAGTTGAATCCACTTTTTTTATAATTGCATTTTTTATTTCATTATTAGTCAAATCATCTAAACTTACGTTAAATATTTTTGATAATTTTTTTGATTGTTCTAAATCCGGTGAAGTTTCACCTAATTCCCATTTACTTATAGTCTGTCTAGTTACATTCATTTTTTCTGCGAGTTGTTCTTGACTTAAATTATTAAGTTTGCGTAATTCAAGAATCTTATTACCTATTATCATTATTTATCCTCCTTTCATTTTCATAATAGCATGATAAAAATGAAAAACAACAAACGAATCGTAGAGTTAATAATTTTAATTAAAAATTAGGAGTTTTATGAATAGGTTTATATATATTTCTATAATAAGTTTTTTAAAATTAGTCCTTGTTTTGTTTTTTTAATATTTTAATTGTTTTGGTTTTAAAATTAGTTTTTTAGGTTCTTCAATTATTTGTAATTTAGCTTTTTGGCTATCAAAGTTATCTTCTATTATTAATTCTTTTTCTTCGTAGTTATCTATAGATTTACAAAGATAATTATTTAAATAATCACCATCAAAATTTAAATTAAATAAATTGTAGATTTCACTAAGCGAAATAATTTTATCTTTTTTTATGATAACAAAAACATCTTCACTAGGATTATAATAAATGTATGGATAACCGCTTTCTATCATTAATTCAATTCCTGGCGCTGCAATAAATAGAGAATTATTTTTATCTTCATTGCTAGGTATTGTAATATTTTTGTTAATTATTATATTTTGTCCAAAATCGCTTTGAATTATATCATCTATTCTTTTTCTTAATTCTTTTAAATTACTAATATAGCACGTGTCTTTGCTTCCTATAGAATAAGATGGTAATATATCTTTTGTAACATCAAAATTATAAGTATCACTACCGAAAATATAGAGACCTAAATGCTTTTTTATTTGATTTAAAATTGTTTGTTTTTCTATTAAAGATAAACTTATTTTTCCAGGTTCTATCAAATTAAAGCTTGCATCAACAATTTTTCCAGTAATAGTAGTATGCTTTTTCATTTCATTTAATTGATTTTCAACCTCTAAATATTCTTTTCTTAACGCAAATACTATTTGCTCAAATGTATACATTCTTTTCATAAAGTAACCTCTCTTTAAGTAAATTATATCATGTATTTATTTTTTTTTAAAATATTTTGTGTTATTATTTATTTATGAATAAAAGGAAAAGATTTTTAGATTATGTTAGTTTAGGCGATTTTTCTTTCGATTCTTTTAACGTGTTTTTAAATAATAACAATATAAAACTAGCAGAAACTCTTACGTTTGCAACTAACGATTTGAAATTTTATAGTGCTAATGCTTTAAAAATTGTTGATAACAAAGAAGTTATTCACAATCTTTTTTGTTTTTTGCTTTTCTTTTTTACTTATTATAGTGTTTTTAATGTTGATAAATATAAAAATACATTTAATCAGATTAAAGATAATGTTAATAAGTACCTTGAAAATGTTGATAATGACATTGTTTTAGAAAAGGATGCTAGAATACTTGATGTTATAGTTTATCATAGAAGTATTTCTACTAATGAGATTATTGAATATATTAAATGTTTAATAGATAAAAATGAAAGTTATTTTAATATAAAAGAAGTTCTTTTATTAAATCCAATGTGTATATATTCAAATGATGATTCTTTATTTGATTATGTATTTAATAAGATGATTTTAGATAAAGAGCTAAGTATTTATTATGTTTCTTTGCTTAAACTTTTTTATAACCCATTTATTGATGAAGATAAAAAAGAATATTATGTAGCTAAGTTAGATGTTTTGCCAAATATTATAAAAAAAGAAGTTTGTAATCTTTTTAATGATAATTCTAATGTACTTAGTGATGATGAGTTAAAAGAAAAATATAATATGGTTAGTAAAAATATGTTTTTTAATATTCCTAAGGAGGTTTATTATAATGATGATATTGGTTATGTTTTTACAATAGATACGTATGGAACTAAATATAGAGATGATGCGATTAGCGTTAAGTTTGTTGGAAGTGATATGTTAGTTGGAGTTCATATTAGTGATATTGCTGGTTTTATGGAACCTGGTAGTGTTAACGATTTGATTTGTTTAAATAATTTTAAAAAGGTATATCTAGGTAATGGTTTTTCTACTTTATTTGATGATAATTCATCATCTAAGTTTTCTTTAAATAAAAACACTAATAAAAAGGTAGTTTCTTTGTTTATGATTTTTGATAAACATTTTCAACTTAAGGATTATAAATTAGTGAGTGATGTAGTTAAAATTAATGAAAATTTAAGTTTTCAAAAAGCAGATAATATTTTAAAAGATGGAAATAATGATAATAATTATTTATATAATAGTTTATATAGGTTATTTATTTTATCTAATGTACTGAAAAATGAAAATAAAAATAAGAGTAATTATTGGAATCATAAGTATCAATATAATAACGAAAGTTATGATAGTAAAATTATTATAGATGAGTTATCTGTTTTATATAATTATTTGGTTGCGAAAATATTTACAAGTTGTGATTATCCTTTTGTATATAGATGTCAGGATGAGCCATATTATAGTGATTTATTGGGTAAAATTAATAGCAATTATGATTTTCCTATTCTTAATAATATGTTTTGTTTTTCTAGGTATTCTATTTTTCCTGAATATCACCATGGTCTTGATAAAGAATGTTATTGTCATGCGACTTCTCCACTTAGAAGATATCCTGATTTATTTGATCAATATTTAATGCATATGTATTTGTTTAATGATAAAAAAATTATTGTTGATGATGATTTAATTAAAGATTTAGTTGATTATTTTAACATTAGAAATGAAGAAATAAGGCTTTTTAAGGCTGAACATTCTAATGGATTAGTTTATAAAAAGGGTCATACTCCTCATTAAATAAAGTTATATGGTTTAAATTATGAGGATTAATTATTTTAACATTAATTTTTAATAACTAAAAGAAATAAATTATTAGTTATTAAAAACTCTTAAACTCATTATTTACAATAAAAAATTGCAGGGTTTAATAAACTTTTTTTCTTTTCAAAAGTAATTATCTAAGTAATATAAAAATATGAAATATTTGACAATTTCTTTTTTTATGTTAAAATATAGTGCAATCAAGAGCAAGTTTATTTATTGCTTTATGATAAGGGGGATTTATGAATAATTTAGAACAAATCAAAAATTACAGAAACAAGTTGTTAAAATATAGAGCATTATCTTGTGCTTTAGTTTTATCAGCGGCTTTACCATGTTCTGGTTGTAAGGAAAGGGATAAAATTGAGTTTCCGGATATTTCTAACTATTCAACCATTGCTGCAACACTAGAAAGTATTAATACTACTACTACAATGGATGAAATATTTGCAGTGGATTGTTTTGTAGATAATAGAAATGATAATAGTTACGCTTTCGATGAATTACTTAATTTGTATGAAGATGCAAGAAAAGAAGAAAATTTGATAAAATGTAATAACATTTTATATAAAATAGGTAAAATGATTATGAAAGCTCAACTATCTGAAACGCTTAACATTGATGTAGAAAGAATAACTAATCTTGATATTGATTTAGTGAAAAATAACAATAGTGACTCAAATATGTTAGATAAAATAGTTACTATTTCATATAAAGCTAATGATAAAGAAACGATTTCTGGTGGAATTGAATTAAATAAAGAAGAAGAAATTACAAATACTTATCTTTTAGAAAATGAGTTAGCCGATTTAGCTATAAACACTTGGAACGCTTATAATTGTTTTTTGAATTTTGATGCTGTAGATGCTGTGTATAAATCATATATAGAACACCTTCTTACTAGTGCAACAATTTCAAAACCTTATATGTTTGATTCTCGCGAAGTTATTTCAGCAGATATAGATCCAGAAAAAGTAACAATGTTTAATGCAAATGGAAAAGGCAGAGTTTTAAGAAATTAATAATAAAATTATTTGAGTGTTATTTACACTCTTTTTTTCTAATATTTTATACCCCACGATGATGACCTCTTTTTTTTAGGATATATTTTCTTATAAAGTCTACTGGAATGATTGTTAGTGAAATGATTAGCATTATTTCAAATTCATATATTGTAAGACCTGTTGTTCTAAATACTTCTCCTCCATAATACATGAGTATTATTTGCATTATTATTATGAACGATATTACAATTAAAAATATTTTATTTTTTAAAAGATTTGCAAATATATTTAATCTGTAAGTTCTCGCGTTAAAAGCATTAAATATTGCTAAGAATATAAATAAACCAAAGAATGCTGTTAATAAATATTTATTTGATGGGTCTAATCTAAAAATGCTTTTTATTATGGGTGATTTTAAAAACCATATACATATTATTGTTGAATATATTCCTGCGATTAGTATTTGATTTATCATGTATCTATTTATAATAGGTTCATCTCTTTTTTTAGGTGGTTCTTTCATATATTCTTTTAAAGCTGGTTCACATGAAAATGCTAGTCCTGCGAATGTGTCCATTACCATATTTATCCAAAGCATTTGAACAACTGTTACTGGAGATAATATTCCTATAAAAGGACCAATGATGCTAAGCAGAACTGCACATAAATTTACACTTAACTGAAATATTACGAATTTTCTTATGCTTTTAAATATTGTTCTTCCATATAAGATAGCTGTTGAAATAGAGTTTATATTATCATCTAGTATTATTATATCACTTACTTCTTTTGCTACTTCTGTTCCACTTCCCATTGAAAAACCTACATCCGCTTTTTTTAATGCTGGAGCATCATTTACTCCATCGCCGGTCATTCCTACAGTTAGATGTAATTCTTGAGATAATTTTACTAATCTATTTTTGTCTTCAGGAAGTGATCTTGCAACAACTTTTAAGTTAGGTATTATTTTTTTTACATTTTCATCTGATAATTTTTTTAGTTCATCACTAGTTAAAACAACATCATTATCACTTTCTATTATTTTTAGTTTTTTTGCAACTGATACTGCTGTTTCTTTTGCATCTCCAGTTATCATAACAACTTTAATACCTGCTCCTTTTATAGTCTTTATTCCTTCGTAAGCTTCCTTTCTTATTTCATCTTTTAATAATATAAATCCAAGCAAAGTTGATTTATTTATATCGCTTGTATATTTTGCCATAGCAAGTATTCTATATCCATCGCTCATTTTTATTTTAAGGTTTTCTATATATTTATCTTTGTCTGTTAATATTTTTTCCATTCCATTATCATAAATATAAGTACATTTATTTAATATTTGTTCAAATGCTCCTTTTATGAAAGTAGTGTTTATTTTATAATTTGTTGTTACCGCTGAATATTTTTTCTTACTGTCAAAAGCTTCAGTTTTTAAAATTTGATATTTATCTTTTTTATCACTTTGTATAAAGTTTAGGATTGCCCTATCAGTTGTATTTCCACCCTCTGCTTCTTTTGATGAATAATAGCTATTGTTATTATAAACTAGTGATTGATATATTTGCTCAAAGTATTCTTGGTCATATTTTAATTTATCTATTTTGTTATATTCTCTTTGTTTTGTATCCATTATTGATATTACTTTTAGCTTTCCTTCTGTAAGTGTTCCTGTTTTATCTGAATATAATATATTTATGGAACCTGCGGTTTCTATTCCTACTAGTTTTCTTACTAAAACTTTTCTTTTTAGCATTCTTTTCATGTTTGATGAAAGTACTAGTGTTATCATCATTGGAAGTCCTTCTGGTACTGCCATTACAATCACAGCAACACTTAGTGTTAGTCCATAAATTAAATGAGGGAAAAAGTTATTAAACTGTAGTATTTCATTTAAATTATAGCCATTTTTTATTATAAGTGCGTTAAATAAATATGATATTAATATTATTAAAGCGCTTATATATCCAAGTTTGCTAATAGTGCTTGCTAAGTTTCTTAGTCTTGTTTTTAAAGGGCTTTCTATTGTTTTTTCTTGTATATCAGAAGCGACTTTTCCATAGTATGTTTTGTCTCCTACACTAGTAATTTGTATTACTGCATTTTTTTCTGTTACTACTGATCCCATGTAAACATTTTTGTTTGTTACACTTTTATGTTTTTCTATAGTTTCTCCAGTCAACTGACTTTCATCTACATAAAGTTCACCTGATATTACTATTCCATCTGCGGGAACTTTATCTCCACTTTCTAGGTAAACTATATCACCTACGACTACTTCTTCTAAGTCAATTGTTTCTCTTTTTTTATTTCTTAATACTTTTACATTTATGTTTGAGTTTTCTTTGTTTAATCTTTCAAATGCTTTTTCACTGCCATATTCTGAAATTGCTGAAACTAATGCGGCTAAAAAAATAGCGATTACTATTCCAAGGGTTTCGTATATGTTTGAGTCTTTAAATAAAAAAATTATTTTTATTGCTAGTGCCATTATAAGTATTTTTATTATTGGGTCATTTAATGATTCTATTACTAGTTTAAAAAACGAATTTTTATTTTTAGATGTTAATATGTTTTTTCCATGAATATTTCTAGATTTTTTTACTTCTTCATTTGTTAGTCCTTTAATATTGTTCATATGTTCCTCTTACTTAAATATATTATCTTTTAAAATATTTTATTCTTGACTTAAATATTATTTATATCTATAATAATTTTACTTGGAGGATTTTGAAAAATCATGGAAAATAATAATAATTCTAATAGTGAAGTTAGTAATGTAATAGATGAGTATAACGAGAAATACAAACGATTAAATGAGTTAAAAAGAGAACTTAAAAATAAAAAGTTTAAGAGAATATTTACATTTTCTACTACTTTAGTTTTGACTGGTGCAATGATGTTTGGCGGTTATTATATATTAAAAAATAAGAATGATGATATAAATTATAAACATGTTATAACTCAGTATCATTCAACTAAAAATGCCTTAGCTTCTTTGCCTGAGAGAGGTTTTTATAGCGAGGATGAGTTTTGTGAAACTCCTACTTTAGTTGTTAAAACACCATGGGAAAAATCTAAAACTAATGATAACTTTGTTAGATATGTTTATAGATATAGGTTAAATGGAGTTAACGAGCAAGCGTTAATTGATTATGTTGAAGCTGGTAATTATGATAATATCAAAGAAGTATTTACTTTTCTACCTGAACCTACACTAGGTGTTGAAAGTAGTGAAAATGCTGTGATAAGAGATACTTATGATATTGTATTAACTATTGATAGAATTGTTGGAGAACCTCTTATTATAGAAAATAAAAGGGGAGATTTGATTTTTGGGATATCTATGGTATTAGGTTGGCTTGTAGCTCTTTTTGGTACGCGATATCCTCAATATCTTAAAGAAGAACTAGATTTGTTAAATGATGATTATTTAGAAGAAATTAATAGTCTTGAAAATGATATTTGTAAATTAAAGTTAAAGAAATAATTTATATACTTTAATAGGAGGGTTTTATGAAGGAAGATATTAATAATTATTCTGACTATAAGGATAGCAGTGAGTTAAAAGAAAAAATAGATGAGTTAAAGAAAGAAAAAAGAAAGTATAATTTTAAAAAGGCTTTGATTACTTTGAGATATACTTTGCCTACAATTAGTTATTTTGCTTTGACTCTAGGCGCTTCGCAATTAGTTTCTACAAAATGGGCCCCTATGCAAAAGTATGAACATATTGAATCTGAATTAAAAAAAGGGAGTACTCCTAAAATTAGCGAGCCGTTTTATAGCGAAAATAAAGAAGGACATTCTAATTTGATTTTTAAAATGCCTCCTTATTTAAGTCCTGATACAGATAAGTATTCTAGAGTTGTTTATACTTATAATTTAAATAATATAGATATTAATAGTCTTGAAAATTGGATACAAAAAAATGATTATTCTGATATCCAAAATGCTCTTAAATTATTACCTAAACCTGTAGTAAGTGTTGAAGAATGTGATTATGAAAATAATGAAAATTATGAGGTAATAATTAAAATTGATTCTGTTAATATTGATAAAAAAATTACAAGCAAAGATTATTTTACTTTTTATGGTATTTGTTTTTTAATCTTATGCTTTTATGCTCTTTATCAAATAGGAAATAGATGTGATTATCATCAGTATCCATATAAAGGTGCAAAGTTTTTTCCTAAATCTTTAATTAATGCTTTAGATGCGCATAAATGTTCTGAAAAATCTACAAATATAAAAGGACTTGAAAAAGAAATTGAAGAATTAGTTTTAAAACTAAATAAATAGAAAGCTTTACAAAAATTGATAAAGAAAACTAGACAAAATCTAGTTTTTTTTGTTATAATATAGTCGTTCTTAAGGGGGATTTTATGAAAGAAAATATGAATAATTATTCTGATTATAGGGATAATAGTGAATTAAAAGAAAAAATAGATGAGTTAAAGAAAGAAAAAAGGAAATATAATTTTAAAAAGGCTTTGGTTACTTTGAGATATACTTTGCCTACAATTAGTTATTTTGCTTTGACTTTAGGTGGTTCGCAATTTGTTTCTACAAGAGTCTTTCCACATGCAAAGTATGAACATATTGAAACTGAGTTAAAAAGAGGAAGTACACCTAAAATTAGCGAGCCTTTTTATGGCGAAAGTAACGAAGAGCATTCTAATCTAGTTTTAAAAATGGCTCCATATTTAAATCCTGAGGGAAATGGTTATTCTAGAGTTGTTTATACTTATAATTTAAATGTTGTTGATATTAATAAACTTGATGAATGGTTTCAAAACGTTGATTATTCTGATATGCAAAACACACTAAAATTATTACCTGACCCAATGATAAGTGTTGAGAAATGCGAATTAGAAACACCTAGGGATAATGAAAATTATGAAGTTTTAATTAAAATAGATTCTGTTAATATTGATAAAAAAATCATAAGCAAAGATTTAACGGTTTTTTATAGTATATTGACTTTGGGGTTATTAATTTATGCTCTATGGCAGAGTGGAATGCGCGGTTGTTATATGGGATATGAAAAAGCACATTTTTTTCCTATGTCTTTAATTGATGGTTTAAATAACCTAAAGTTTTCTAATCAAGCCGATGATATAAAAAAACTCGAAAAAGAAATTGATGAGTTAGTATTAAAATTAAATAAATAATTACATTTTTTTGGAGGATTTATGAAGGAAGATATTAATAATAATTCTAGTAATTTAGAAAATAATGAATTAAAAAATAGAATAGAAAAATTAAAGAAAGAAAAAATAGATGAGTTAAAGAAAGAAAAAAGAAAGTATAATTTTAAAAAGGCTTTAATTACTTTAAGATATACTTTGCCTACAATTAGTTATTTAGCTTTAGCTTTAGGTTCTTGCAGTTTTTTTTATAAATATGGCTCTGTAAAATATGAACATACTCTAAAGGAATTTAAATCAGGAAGCGAACCAAAAGTTAATGAGTTTTATAATGAAAATAAAAAAGAATATGCTAATTTAGTTTTTAAAGGTATTCCATATGTAAATCCTGATGGTAATAGTTATTCTAGGGTTGTTTATACTTATAATTTAGACAAAATAGATATTAATAATTTTGAAGATTGGTTACAAAATACTGATTATTCTGATATACAAAATTTTCTTAAATTATTGCCTCAACCTAATGTAAATATTGAAAATTGTGATTCTAAGTACTTTGATGAAGCGGAAAATTATGAGGTATTAATTAATATTGATCAAGTCAGCAAAACTATTTACGTTAAAGATTTTGACAAATGTATAACTGCAGCATTATATTTTATAGCGCTTTATGTATGGCGTCAATTTTCTACAAGAAATTCTTATAATGAAAAAGAAACATATAAAATCAAATTTTTCCCCGAGTCATTGATTAAAGCTTTAAAAAATCTTGAATATTCTGATGAAGCTAATGATATAAAAGAACTTGAAAAAGAAATTGATGGATTGGTTTTAACACTTAGTAAGATGTAATAGTCTTGCTTTTTTAATGTTTTTTTATTTTTAATTCTTGATATTAGTTTAAAAGTACCTTATACTATAAGTATGTATATAATTAGGAAGTAGGTAGTAATGGAAAGAATTGATAAAATTAATTATTATTTAGATATAGCGGAGACTGTTATTGAAAGAGGTACTTGTTTAAGAAGAAATTTTGGTGCGATTATTGTTAAGAATGATGAAATAGTTTCTACTGGATATGTAGGAGCACCTAGAGGAAGAGCTAATTGCTGCGATTTAAATTATTGTGTGAGAGAAAAACTTAATGTGCCTAGAGGTGAAAGGTACGAGTTATGTAGAAGTGTTCATGCGGAGCAAAATGCGATTATATCCGCTTCTAGAAGAGATATGATAGGTTCTACTTTATATTTAGTTGGAAAAAGTTATAAAGATGGATCTTATGTTGAAGTGGCAATGCCTTGTTCTTTTTGTAAAAGAATGATTATTAATGCAGGTATTGAGAAGGTTATAATTAGAGATAATAAAACTGATTATAGAGTTATTAATGTTAGTGATTTTGTAGAAAATGATGAAAGTGTTGAAGGAAAGATAGGTTATTAGTATGAAAAAAATTGATATAATTGTTCCTGTTTATAACGAGGAAAGTAATATAGTTAAGTTTTATGAGAAGACTAAGGAAGAACTTAAAGGGCTTAAATATAATATTATTTTTGTTAATGATGGTTCTAAAGATAATTCAATAATTGAGCTTAAAAAAGTTTATGAAAGAGATAAGGATATTGTTAAAATTATAAGTTTTTCTAGGAATTTTGGTAAAGATGCGGCTATGTATGCTGGGCTTAAGTTTTCTAAAGCTGATTATGCTTGTATTATTGATGCTGATTTACAACAAAACCCTAAATATTTAGTAGAGATGTATAATTTTTTAGAGAGTAATAATGATTATGATTGTATAGCTATGGTACAAAAGTCAAAGAATAGATTTTTAGAAACTTCTTTTTATAAATTTATTTCTTCTTTGTCGAATTTACATTTTGAAAGTGGAGCATCTGATTTTAGAATGTTTAGAAAGACTGTTGTTAAGTCTTTAGTTTCTCTTGGCGAAGTTAATAGATTTACTAAAGGAATGTTTAGTTATGTTGGATTTAATACTTTTTATAAAGAATATATTGTTGAGGAAAGAGTTAGTGGCGTAAGTAAGTTCAATAGACTTAATCAGTTTAAATATGCGTTTGATGGTATTACTTCTTTTAGTAATAAACCTCTTAGAATAAGTACTTTTTTAGGAGCAATTACTACTTTTGTTTCTTTTGCATTCTTTGTTTATTTGCTTGTTAAATGTTTAATTATTGGAGATGATGTTTCTGGAGTTTCTTCTTTAATGTGTGCTTTACTTTTTGTTAGCGGGGTACAACTACTTTGCATTGGTGTATTAGGGGAATATATTGGTAAAGTATATAATGAAGTTAAGGGAAGACCTGTGTTTATTGCTAAAGAAGTTATTGGATTTGATGATAGTATTTTATAGGAGATATTTATGAAAAAATTATATTATAAATATAAGGAAATAATTAATTATCTTATTGTAGGTGGTTTAACTACTGTTGTTAGTCTTGGAAGTTATTATTTATGTGTACTTACTTTTTTGGATCCTAATACTGCGTTTGAACTACAGATTGCTAATATTATTTCTTGGATTTGTGCGGTTACTTTTGCTTATTTTGCAAATCGTAAGTTTGTTTTTGAAAGTAAAAATGAAAATAAATTAAAAGAAGCTGGAAGCTTCTATATGTCTAGAGTTGCTACTTTACTTATGGATATGGGAATTATGTTTGTTTTAGTAACTCTTCTTAATTTTAATGATAAAATTGCTAAGTTAGTTGTTCAAGTAGTTGTTACTGTGCTTAATTATGTTTTTAGTAAATTATTTGTTTTTAATAAGAAATAATTAAAGCGACACTGTACTTTTAGCATTTAAATCTAAGGATGCGAATTCATTATTTTTATATAGTATATATGCTGCGGCGCCAATCATTGTTGCATTGTCGGTGCAGTATTTTTTTTCTGGCATTATCATTTGTACGTTTAGTTCATTACACATTTCTTTAAGAGAGTTTCTTATGAAGTTGTTGCTTGCTACTCCTCCGCTTATTAGTAGAGTTTTTATTTGAGTATCTATTAAAGCTTTTTTAGTTTTTGATATTAGATGTTTTACTGCAGCATTTTGAAATGAACATGCTAGATCATATTTATTTATTTCTTCATTTCTTTGTTTCATATTATGAACTTTGTTATTTGTATGACTTTTTAATCCACTAAAGCTAAAGTTATATGAATTGTCATTTAAAATTGTTGGCATTTGATATGTGTCTTTTCCTTCTAAGGCGTATTTTTCTACGTTTGGTCCTCCTGGATATGGAAGTGACATTATTCTGGCTATTTTGTCGTAGCATTCCCCTATTGCGTCATCTAATGTTTGTCCTAGATATCTGAATTTATTTTCATTTTCCATTATTATTAGATCAGTATGCCCACCACTAATTATTAGGCTTAGTACCGGGTATTTTATGTCATTTCCTATCATATTAGCATATATGTGGCCCATCATATGATTTACTGCGATTAAAGGTTTTTTAAATATATAGCTAAGTGTTTTTGCGGTTTCTACTCCTACTAAAAGGCTTCCTAATAGACCTGGCGCATATGTACATGCGAATGCATCTATTTGTTCTAGTTTCATATTTGCTTTTTCAAGGCATTCATTTATTACTATTGTTATGTTTTCTAAATGTAATCTTGATGCTACTTCTGGTACTACTCCACCATATTTTGTATGCACGTTTATTTGTGAGTTTATTATGGTAGCGATATCTTCTTTACCATTTTTTACTATGCTTACGCTTGTTTCATCACAACTTGATTCGATTGCTAGTATATAAGTATCTTTCATAATATTCCTTTCTATTTATATCTTTCCATAATGATTGCTGTATTTTCTCCATAATATCTTTCTCTAAAGCTTATTTCACTAAATCCTAGTTTTGTGTATAGTCTTAATGCTTCTTTGTTGTGTTCATTTACTTCTAACATTATTTTTGAGTATTCTTCGTTTTCTATAAGTTCTTTCATTAGTTTAGTTGCTATTCCTTGTTTACGATTAGTCTCTTTTACGAATAAATTCATTATATCTATTACTGAGTCTACTATTCTTATTTCTAGGTATCCAACTTCTTCGTCATCTAATATATATTTATATAATTTATCTGTATTTGATATTTGTTCTTTTTCTATCATATTATTCCTCTACATTTATTTTTTTTATATAGTTTGCTTTTATATTGTGTACATTTTCTGAATCTTTATCTTTTAAATAATCTATGATTTTTTCTATATTTAAATTGTTAACAACTTGTTTATAGTTTGGTAATTCTGTAACATAAGATTCTTCTATTAGTATTTGGTCTTGATTTATCACTTTTATGTAGTATCCTTTGTTATCTTCAATTACTGCCATTTTTTCTTCTTTTGATTCGTCAGATATAAGATAAGCATCTAATGAAGAAATTGTGTTTATTTTCTTTTTTAAAGCAAATGCGATTGTTTTTGCAATTGAAAGGCCTATTCTTATGCCTGTGAAACTACCTGGTCCATTTATTACTATTATGTTGTCTATGTTTTTGATATCTTCATTTGCTTCTTTAAATATTTCTTCTATTAAAGGCATTACGTATATTGAGTGTGAATAGTTACTTTCTTTCGTTTTTATAAAAGTTTTTTCTTTTGTTTTTAATGCAACTGTAATTAAACTATCATGTGTGTCTATAAATAATGTCATGTTTCCTCACCTCTTTTTTTCACGTATATTATAACACTTTTGTTGTTAAATTGATATAAAAAAATGAGTCCTATTTTTCAGACTCATTCTTTTTAGTAGATTTTTTATTATTTTCATTATAATCTTTTACTATTTGTTCTATTTCTTCTTTTGTAAGTGTTTCTTTTGTTATTAGTGTTTCAGCTAGGATATCTACTAGCTTTTTGTTTGTTTTTAATATTTCTTTAGATTTTTCATAACAAGAGTTTATTATTTTTCTTACTTGTTCATCTATTTCAAGGGCAACTTGATCAGAGAAGTTTTTAGATGTGTTATAGTCTCTACCAAGGAATACATTTTCACTTCTATGTTCAAATTGTATTGGACCTAGTTCGCTCATACCGTATTCTGTTACCATACTTCTAGCGATTTTAGTTGCTCTTTTGAAGTCATCGCTTGCTCCGGTAGATATTTCACCCATAAATAATTCTTCACTTACTCTACCAGATAAAAGTGATACGATTTGTTCTAATAATTCATCTTTTGTATATACTAGTGTTTTTTCTTCTTTTGGAAGCATTTGTGTATATCCACCTGCCATACCTCTTGGAATTATTGTTATTTTATGAACTTCTTCTCCTTTTGGAAGTATAATTCCACTTACTGCATGTCCTGCTTCATGGTATGCAACTATTTTTTTCTCAAAGTCAGTTATTTTTCTACTTGTTTTCGCAGGTCCCATTAATACTCTATCACTTGCTTCATCTATTTCTTCCATATCTATTTGATTTTTATTTCTTCTAACAGCTAATAATGCTGCTTCGTTTAGTAAGTTTTCAAGGTCTGCTCCTGAGTATCCTGGTGTTCTTTGAGCGATATGATTTAGTTTAACATTTTCAGCTAATGTTTTATTTTTTGCATGTACTTTTAGTATTTCTTCTCTTTCTCTAACATCAGGAATATTTACTGTTACTTGTCTGTCGAATCTTCCTGGTCTAAGTAAAGCTGGGTCAAGTACATCTGGTCTATTTGTAGCGGCGATTATAATGATTCCTTCATTTTCACCAAATCCATCCATTTCAGATAGTAATTGGTTTAATGTTTGTTCTCTTTCATCATGTCCACCACCTAAACCTGTTCCACGTTGTCTACCAACAGCATCAATTTCATCTATAAATATTATACATGGCGCGGTTTGTTTTGCTTGCTTGAACATATCTCTAACACGAGATGCTCCAACACCTACGAATAGTTCTACAAAGTCAGAACCAGAAATATAGAAGAACGGAACTTTTGCCTCACCTGCGACAGCTTTGGCAAGTAATGTTTTACCAGTTCCTGGAGGACCTACTAGAAGAACTCCTTTTGGTATTCTTGCACCCATTTTTGTGAACTTTTTAGGGTTTTTTAAGAAGTCTATTAGTTCTTGTACTTCTTCTTTTTCTTCTTTTAATCCTGCAACATTAGCAAATGTTACTTTTCCGCCTTCTTCTGACATTTTTGCTTTGCTTCTTCCAAAGTCAAATGTACCTTTTCCATTATTACCTAGTTTATTAAAAGCCATTATCATTAATCCACCAATTAATATGATTGGGACAAAGTTAAATAGAATTGCTAACCATGTACTATTTTCTGGATTGGTATTAACATCTACTTTTACTTCGTTTTCTTCTGCTAGTGTATAAATTGAAGAAATAACAGTATCAGTATATGGAACTGTAAGTTCAAATATTTCTGTTTTTTTGTATCCTTCTAATTTACCTGTTATTACATATACACCAGATCCTTCTTTTGGTGTTACAGCTAGCTCTTTTACTTTTTGCTCACTTAAATTGGTTTGTAATTCCTTTAAACTTATTTCGTTTACTTTTGAATTAAAAGATCCTAAAAATATGAAGCTTACTGAAACTACTATTAATAATAATAGGTATGGCATCATATTCATTGTTTTTTTTGTATTTCTTTTCATTTTTCCTCCTCTTTCACTTGTACTCAAGTATTATATCATACTCTTCATTAAATTCTTTGTCAAATTTTGATTTTTTTAATCCTGGTATCCATATTATTTTATTATTTGAATCTAGTACAATTGGCCATTCATTTCTTAAGGTGCCTTTTATTTTTTCATCTATAAATATGTGGCTTATTTTTTTTGAACCAAGCATACCTTTCACTTCTATTTTATCTCCATCTTTTCTATTTCTAACGTAAAGTGGAAGTGTTATTTCTTTTGAGTTTAATCTAGTTATAAAATTAGATTTAACAGATGAGTCATCTATTTTTTGGATTATTTTGCCGTTTGGAAGTGATACTATATCATGTATTTCAATTTCATATAAGTCATTTGATGATTCTTCAAAGTCAAATGATATTAGGTTATATGTTTTTGAAACTATTATATTATTTGGAAGATGTACTAATGTGTTTGCTTTTTGACTTTTTATTAAGTCAAAAATAAGTTCTACGTGGGCATCAGTTATTATAAGTAAGTCATCTCCATATATTTTTTCTAATATGTTATATATTATTTTTGTTTGTATTATTTTTTCAAGTAATTCAAACTTTTCGATATCTAAGTAACCTTCTTGAAATACTTTATTAAATACTTTATCAGTTTCTTTATCAATAAATTCACTTGCTTCGATTAGTGTTTCGTTAAACTTTATGAATTTTTTATGTACATTTTTGTCTTCTTTTTTTAGGAAGGGTACTATCTGTTTTCTATATCTGTTTCTTGTGTACATATCATTTGTGTTAGATGAATCTACTGCGTATGGAATGTTATGGTATTTTATAAACTCTAGTATTTCTTCTTTTGTTACTGTTAACAAAGGTCTAATTATTTTGTATGTTTCTTTGTTTATTATTCTTTCAAAACCACTATAACCTTTTAAAGAGGAACCTCTTACAATCCTCATTAGAATTGTTTCAATTAGATCATCTGCATGGTGTGCGGTCATTAAATAATTTGCATCATATTTTTTTATTAATTCTTCAAAAAAATTATATCTTGCGCTTCTTGCTTCGTTATGAAAATTGTCTTCTCCCCAATTTTCTATTTTTATATATTCAAATATTATATTGTTTTGTTCACAAAAACTTTTAACATCTTCTTTTTCTTTTTCACTTTCAGGTCTTTTATTGTGATTTACATGTGCGCATATTAAATTTAAATTAAGTTTTTCTCTAAATTCTTTTAGAATAAATAAGAGAGCCATAGAATCTGGTCCTCCTGATACTCCTATTACAATTTTACTATTTTGTTTTATGTTGTTTCTTATAAAGCTGTATACTTCTTCCATAAAATGCCTTTCATTATTCTTCTATTTTTATAATTATTTCATTATCCGCTGAATAAAAATACTTTTCTCTTGTATATCTTGCCATGTATTCTGGATCTTGTAGTTTGTTTATTTCGTTTTTTAAATTTTCTTCTTCTTCCAGTTTTTCACTATAACTTATCTTTAATGTTTCCATATCCTTTTTATTTTTTATTATTTGAGATACATTTGTAAATAATGAAGAAAACGAAAGAACAATAGTCGATATAAATACTATTGTTAACATTGTAACTCTAAATTTTGTTTTCTTTGTCATATATTTCATAATGTCTCCAATATATATTTTTTCGTTATTATAATAACATTTTTTTAATCCTTTTACAATTATATGTGCTTTTTTTGACATTTTTTTTGTAAATGTTAATTATTTATGAAAGTGCACAAAACACGTGCACTTATATTTGAAATACATTATAATACTTCCTAAGCAATTTATTTGTCATATTAAGGAGGTATTAAAAATGGCAAATAATTATTGTCATCTATCTTATGAAGATAGAAAAATCATTGAAGATTTATTAAATGAAAAT
>JAFQID010000001.1 GCA_017397685.1 Bacilli bacterium
ATATCCAGATGGAACTATAATATCTTCTACTGTATTTGTTATATAACCACCCGCTACATCAAATGATACTTGTGTATTTGAAGAACTATTATTTATTACTCTTATATTGAATGTTTTAGTGTTAGATATACTTCCATTTGGGCTAGTAGTATCTTTTAAATATAATACTTCTATATTACTATTATTTGCATATATTAGTTTATAGTGTGAATCAACTGTGCTAAGGTTAGTTATTTCTATTATATAGTCATTATCACCAGGCTCCGCTTGCACTATTGATGTTGCATTTTCATCTATTTTTATAGAATACATTAAGGAACCTATATACATTTCACTTGCTCTATAGTTATTTGATGAAAATATAAATGATGAATATGTCAGTCCTAAAAAAGGACAAAGTGATAATAATAGAATAGTTGCTAAAAGATATTTTTTAGATTTTGATTTGAAATAATATTTCATAGTATACCTCTTTTTATTAGTATGTAAAAAGGTTTGCTTTATAAACTTTTCAATTTTATTTAAGCAATGTTATTATCTTTTTATTTTCATATTTATTATATCTCATCCCACCCCCATCTTGTCAAGAGGCAATAAAAAACACGCATTGAGGTGGTAAACTTAAAGTAGACAATTGTATTTATTATGTATACATATTTATTATTAAAAAAACAACAAACTTTTATTAATTTGTTGTTTTAGAAATTTATTATTTTTTTATTTAAATAGTTCACTACTGTCAAGTAAAATTGTTACAGGTCCATCATTATAAATTTCTACTTTCATATCTGCGCCAAATATACCAGTTTCTACACTAACATGTTCTCTTAATTTATTATTAAAGTAATCATATAGTCTAGATGCTTCGTTAGGCTCAAGTGCATTCATAAATGATGGTCTATTTCCTTTTGATGAGTCAGCATATAATGTAAACTGACTTATACTTAAAATGTTACCTTTAACATCTAAAATACTTTTATTTATCTTTCCATTTTCATCTTCAAATATTCTAAGATTAATTATCTTATGAACCATTTTATCTATAATCTCTTCATTATCTCCATTAGTAAATCCCACTAATAATACATATCCAGCATCTATTTTACCATTAATTTTACCATCAATAGTAACTTTACTATTTTTACTTCTTTGAACTACTACTTTCATGAATAAACCCTTTCTACACATTTAACACAATTTATATTTTTTAGTTCATCTATAAATATATTTAAATCATTAATAGATTTTACTTTACAATTAATATCATAGTAATTTAATTTGTTTTTACTTACTAATTTTATTCCTTCAATAGATATTCCCTTGCTAGAGGATAAAGTGATAATTTGAAGCATAATATCACTATTTTCAGAAAGATAAACTTTCAAATGAACATTATAACTTTTATTAATATTATCTTCCCAGTATGCATCAATTAATCTATCATTTACATCCTTAATATTTTTACAATCCTTACTATGTATTTTTACTCCATATCCTTTAGTGATATATCCAACTATATCCTCACCATAAACTGGATGACAACAAGTAGCTAAAGAATATAAAATATCTTTACTACCCGCAACTACTACTCCGCCCTCGCCATCTTTCTTTTTAGCAAGTGAAATTACTTTTTTATTATCTTTTACATTAAGTCTATTTAAAATAGACGATGGTAAATATCTTAAAGTTGATACTGAAAAATATATATCTTCTTCATTATCTAAATTTAATTGTTCACATAATTTAGAAATATTTTCATCATTAAATACTTCATAAAAAGATGCATTTCTTTTCTTACACTCATTTAAAAGCATTTCTTTTCCAAGATTAACATACTTTTCTCTCTCATTTTTATAAAAATAAGATTTTATTCTACTTTTTGCTCCATCAGTTTTAACAAAACTAAGCCAATCTTTAGATGGAACATGTCCTTTTTGAGTAATTAATTCAACCAAATCACCATGAGAAAGTTCATGATCAAGTCTTACCATTTTACCATTAACAAGCGCACCAGTAGTAGTATCACCAACTTCACTGTGAATCTTATATGCAAAGTCTACAGGAGTTGATTCAGCTGGAAGTTCAATAACATCTCCTTTAGGAGTAAAAACATAAATATCTTTTCTTTTAAGTTCTTCTTTAATATTACCAAAAAACTCCATATTAGATTCAATATCATTAAGTTCAATTTGAGTTCTAAAAGTTTCCAGGATATGCTCTAGGTTGTTTTTTACACTACCATCAGTTCTTTCTTTATAAGACCAGTGAGAAGCAACACCCTTCTCTGCTATTTCATCCATATCATAAGTTCTAACTTGAACTTCATATATTCTTTTATCTTCACCAAAAACCGTTGTATGTAAACTTTGATACATATTGGCTTTAGGATTTGCAATATAATCCTTAAATCTTTTAGGAAGTGGTGGATACTTTGATTGAATAAGACCAATCGCAAGATAACACTCTTCTACTTCATTAACTAAAACCCTAAGACCAAGTAAATCATATATTTCTTCCCATTTCTTACCTGCTTTAAGTTTATTATAAACTCCTCTTACAGACTTAACTCTAGTCAAAATTTCAAACTCTATATTATGACTTTCAAGAAGTAAGATAATTTCATTTTTCATCTTTTCTAAAGACTTAGTTAATTCATCTTTAGATGCAGAAATCTTATCAAGAACCTTTTGATATTCTTCCCCATCACTATATCTTAAACATAAATCTTCCATCTCACTCTTAATTCTTTTCATACCTAGTCTGTGAGCAAGTGGAATGTATATATCATTTGTCTCTTCTATTATATAATTCATATGTTCATTATCATGAACAGATAAAGTTCTTAAATTATGAAGTCTATCAGCAAATTTGATAAATAATGCGGCTGGATTTTCGGCAAGACCAACAATAACTCTTCTATATTTTTCAGGATTAGAAACCTTAAAAGTTTGTTTAAGGCTACTAATTTTAGAAATAGAATCTAAAATAACCGCAGCTTCCTCACCAAACTTTGACTCAACTTCTTCATAAGTCATCTTATCAAGAGTAATAGCTTCATGTATTAAAGCACATCCAATCGTAATAGGATCCATCTTATATTCAGCTAATATATAAGCAACTCCCAGAGGATGAGTAATATAATCATCCCCGGTCATTCTTTTCATATCTTTATAAATAATTAAAGCTTCTTCATAACATTTATCTATAAACTCTAAATATTCTATAGACATATACTCCTTCAAAACTTCTTTTAAATCTTCATAATTAATCATTTAAATTAATCTCTCCTTTATGAATTAATACCTTTAATTTTAAGTTCTTCTACTTCATCATCTTCTTCATCCTTAGGTTTATTAACACTTCTAATTTCTAGAATAGACCACAAATATGAGCCAATAATCAAAGATGATACACTACCAGCAATAAGTCCAATAAATATAGCAATATTAAAAGTTAAAATATCAGATAAATTAAACATAATCAAAATAACAACGGCAATTAAAGTAGTAATTGTAGTCCAAATATTTCTAGTAATAGTTTGACTAGAAGAAACATCAACAATTTCATCTAAATCATTCTTCTCAAACTTTTTCTTTTTATACTTATTTTTATTTTCACGTATTCTATCAAATACAACAATTGTATCATTAATAGAATATCCAATGATTGTAAGAAGAGCTGCAACTATTATAAAATTAATTTCAATTCCAAATATAGCAAATACAGCAAGTATTATAAGAACATCATGAATAAGCATTAAAACCGCGCTAAGTGCATAATTAAAATTAAACCTAATCATAACATAAATAATAATCGCTACTAAAGAGTATAAAAGTGCTCTAATAGCATTTTCAGTAAGTGTATTAGTAACTAATGTACTAATTTCATACATACTGCTTTCAATTCCTAAATCACTAAGACTACTTTTAATATTAATTTCTTCATCCGCATTTAAAATACTATTAATTTTAATATATCCTTCACTTTCAGAACCTAAATAATAATCATATCCAGTTATTTCATACTCTTCTAATGATTTATTAACTTTATCAAAATCTATTTTCTCAGTAGACGAAATATTAATATTAGTTCCTCCAGTAAAGTCAACTCCGAAATTAAATCCTTTAATAATTACAAATAATAAACCAATACTAATAATAGTACTAGAAATAATTACCGCATATTTAGCATTTTTATTAAAACTTCTTTTTTTATATTTCTTACTATTACCTAAAAATAGTTTTTCTTTTTTATCAAAACACTTACTATTAACAAACTCATTAATAAATATTCTAAATAATATAACGGTAATCAAAACTGTAACAATAATAGTAATAATAAGCATAGTAGCAAATCCTTTAACAGATGATTCACCAAATATATATAAAACTACTCCAGCAATCATAGTTGTAATATTAGCGTCAATAATTGCTCCAAGGCTAAGTTTATTTCCTTCTTTTATCGCAGTTCCAAGTTTTTTACCACTTGCTACTTCTTCTTTAATTCTTTCAATAGAAATAATGATGCTATCTACGGCCATACCAATACCAAGAATCAACGCAGCAATACCAGGCAAAGTAAGAACTCCATCAAGACTATTAAATATTATAAATACTAGCATTACATATATAAATAAACATATACTTCCAAGTAATCCACTTATTCTATATTTAAATATTAAAATAAATGATATTAAAGCAAAAGTAATAATACCAGCAATAGCTGTTTTATTAATAACATCCTGACCAAAAGAAGCAGACACACTTCTAGGAGTAGACTCTTCAATTAATTTTGTTGGAAGTGCTCCACTATTAATTAAATCAACCAAAGTTTGTGCGCTCTCTTTGGTAAATCCTCCTTCAATAACTACTTCACCATTTATCCCTTCATTTACATAAGGAGCGGAAATACATTTCATACTACCTCTTCCACAATCAGTAGCACTTGCAAATGAATCAACGCCTTCTTCAAAATCTAGCCAAATAACCATAATGTTTTCATTATTATCTCTTTTAGAGATATCTTTAGTAACATCATAAAACTTAGCACTATCCTTAATATCTAACTTAACTTGATAAGAAAAAGTTTGCGGATTTTGAGTAAGTGATGCTCCACCCTTACCTAAAATCTCACTAGTCATAAGAAGTTCATCATTAACATCTCTAAAGGTAAGTGCTGCGGTAGTACTGATTCTTTCCCTCGCTTCTTCTTCATTTGATACACCTGGTAGCTGAATTCTAATTAAATTTTCTCCCTCAACAGTAATAACAGGTTCGCTAACACCAAGAGTATCTATTCTGTTAACAATAGCTTTATAAGTATTATCAAGATCCTCACTAGTAAGTTTACTTCCATCAAGAGTTTCAACTTCATAAAGAATCTCAAATCCACCCTGAAGATCAATACCAAAACTTAATTTTTCAATAGTTGGTTTAACAAAAAAAACAAAAACAAGTAAAAAACTCAAAACAAAAATCAAAGGCTTAACTAACTTTTTCATAATAAACTCCCATCCTCTATTTTTCTATCTTTACTCATTTTTTCCAAAACATATTCATTAATCGTATAATTATCTAAATATAAAATATCACTTACAAGTTCATGAAGAAGTAAATTCTTTTTATCTTTCCATGTATTTTTTACTAGATAATTCCAAATATCCTTCTTATCAGGATATTTATAGCCATGCAATCTTAACTCTCTAACTTTAGAATCAAGCGCTGGGCCTACTCTTTTATATAGTTCATCTAAACTACTAAACTCTGGCTCCATAATCATCACCATAATAATTATACTACATAAAAATCAAAAATAAAAGACAACCAAGTGATTGTCTTTTATCAATTTTTATTCATTAATTATTATGTAAGGATTGTTATACTCTCCACTACTGCCTTCTTCAACTAATAAAGATGATTTTATAGATATTACTGGAATCAAATTAATATTAACGGTTGTATCAAAATCTTTAATGGCTCCTGAAGATTTAACAATAAACATAAAAGTGTAAGAGTTTGTCCACATAAATGGACTCATAGTCCAGTAATCACTACCTGTATATAAATAATATTCTTTATTGGAAGCATCTATTTTACCACCTGCATAAGAAATTTCATCTACAGTAAGCAACCCAACTGGTTTATTCATATTACCTTTTTTAACGCTATATGTATCACTTTTATTAGGACATTTATATTGTGGTTCGTAATTATCATACATTCTGTCATATGCTCCATAATATGTAGTTCCATCTACATTGCTTCCTAATGATGTATCATTACAATATTCTTCATCAACTACTTGACTCGACACCTCATTTCCTAGTGATTCTATATTTTGTTTATACCAAGTTTCTAACATAGTTTTAGCGTTACTACTTTTGTTACCATCCCAAACCCATTTTACATATTTTGAATTATTGTTTAACGCAGGTCCACTATAAATATGTGCATTAGTATCATTCATAGTAATACCTATTTTTGTCCCAGTCTTTGGGCATGAATATTTACCACTTGATATTATAGGATCTCCGCCATAACGAAGTTTGATACTTCCACTTTCGTTTGTTCTAACTATTCTCCAGCACTTATTAGCAAATACTATATAGTTGTTTTCTACTATTCCTCTAAAATACAGAATTTCTTCTCCTAATTTATCTTCATTTATATCTTCATTTCTATAGAGCAAAGATGTTTTAAATAAGCCAGATTCATTTTTATCATCAGCAATATTTTTAAATAAATTAATATTGTCCTTTTTAATCACAGGATTATCTGCAAGTATAACATCTTTTAAAGAGCCTCTAGATAACTTTTTCACATCAGACTGCGTTATTTCAATATTAGTTCTAAAAAGTTTATTTTGATTATTGGTAGGTTCTTTTAATGTAAATGTAAAACTATAAATATGAGTTATTCCACCTGATATTTTTATATTTTGTGTAATCATGGTATCTGATGATTCTTTAAAATAAGGTACAACTTTATTAGTAATATTATCACAAGTTCCAGCTAAAGCACCTTTATTGATATCATTAACATAGTTTTTATAACTAGTACAATTATAAGATATAAGTAGTTGATCGTTTTCTATTTCATTTATCAATTCTTTATACAATATATTATAGGAAGTTTCAAAAGTACCGACATTAGATACAATTATTTCTTTTGTAAGAGTACTCGCCCCATTTGATAAAGAGAACTCCGTACCATCTCTATATTCAATTTTTAATGTTCCAATAATCAAAGTATTATTTTTACCTTTTCTTGTTACAGACGTTGAAAAAATAGAATATACTAATCCAGTTAATCCAATCAATAATAGTGCTATTAATACAAATATTATTATTTTTTTGCTCATTTAAATTACCTACTTCCTTTTATTCTTTTCTTATTATAATACTATCATATATTAACTCCTTATTCAATAACATTATGAATGTTATAAATAAATTTCTATTTTTATAATATTATTTTTTACAAAATTAAAACGTCCATTAAAGACGTTTATAATTATTTATTAAATCTAGCAAACTTCTTAATTTCAGTTTCATCATCAAGATTGGTTTTTTCTAAATCTTCTAAAAGATTTTTTTGTTTTCTAGATAAGTTCTTAGGTATAATAAGTTTAAGTCTAACGTAAAAATCTCCTTTTTTCCATGAATCAGGATTATCTATACCTTTTCCTTTTATTCTAAGAATATCATCAGGCTGAGTTCCTTCTTTAATCTTAAGTTCAACCATTCCATCAATAGTTTTAACTTCTTTTTTACATCCAAGAGCAAGGTCAGTAATAGTAACAGGCATATCAATATAAACATCATTGCCTTCTCTAGTATAAAACTCATGAGGAGCAACTCTTATTTCAATATATAAATCCCCATTAGGTCCACCATTAGTTCCTGCCATACCTTTACCGCTCATTCTAAGTTGTTCACCGTTATCAATACCTCTTGGTATATCTATAGTATAAGTTTTTTTAGTTTTAACTTTACCGCTTCCTTTGCATTTACTACATCTACTTTCAAAAACTACTCCATGACCATTACAACTTGAACAAGTAGCCCTAGTTTGAACAGCACCTAATATTGTATTCATTTGTCTAATTACAGTTCCACTTCCACCACATTCATGGCAAGTAGCCTCTCCATGTCCACCTTTACCAGAGCATTCATCACATTTATCTTCAACTTCAAGTTCTATATCTTTTTCACAACCATACACCGCTTCTTCAAAATCAAGTTTTATAGCGTATACTATGTCATTACCTTTTCTAGCTCGATTAGATGATTTATTAGAACCACCAAAACCAAATGAACCAAAACCTCCGCCAAAGATTTCATCGAAAATATCACCAAAATCAAATCCGCCAAATGGATTACCACCATAAGCTCCTCCACCAGCATTTCCATAAGGATTTTCAAAAGCACTATGACCATATTTGTCATACTTTTCTCTATTACCTTTATCTGATAAACAAGCATAAGCTTCTTGCGCTTCTTTAAACTTTTCTGGAGCATCAGCATCTTTATTTATATCAGGATGGTATTTCTTAGCAAGTTTTCTAAATGCACTTTTAATTTCAGCTTCACTAGCGTCTTTAGAAACACCTAATACCTCATAATAATCTCTTTTTGCCATATATTACTTCCTTTCTATTAATTTTTTAAACTCATTAGTCTTTTCATTAAAATAATCAAAAGCACTTTGAAGAGTATTTATATTTTCAAGATCAATACCTAATTTTTTAATAATTTCAAGAGGATAATCACTACATCCACTACTTAAAAACTCTATATATTTTTCTTTAAATCCTTTTTCCCTTTTTAGTAACTTACTTGCAATTATAAGAGCACAAGTAAATCCAGTTGCATATTTATATACATAAAACGGAGTATAAAAATGAGGTATTCTTGCCCACTCGTACTTTATTTCTTCATCACTTATTGCGCTTTTTCCAAAGTATTTTTTATTAAGTTCATAATAAGTATTACATAGTTCATCTTTAGTTAGAGGAATATTATTATCATACTTGTCATAACAAATACTTTCAAACTCACTAAACATAACTTGTCTATATATAGTAGCCCTTGCTTTTTCTAAAAATTCACAAATATAAATTATTTTTTCATCATCACTAGCATTATTTATTAAATATTCACTTAGTAATATTTCATTAACCGTAGATGCTATTTCAGCAAGAAATATTGGATAACTAGCATAAATATAATCTTGTTTTTTATTACTATAATATGAATGAATCGCATGTCCCATTTCATGAGCAAAAGTGCTTACAGATGATACATCGTTAACATAATTAAGTGATACATATGCAAGAGTATCATAACTACACCACTGATATGCCCCACTTCTTTTACCTTTCTTAGGATAAACATCAACACATCCTTTATTAATAATATCTTTAAATGCTTTTTGGTAATCTTCTCCAAGGGGTTTTAAAGCTTCACATATTATATCAATAGATTCATCAAAACTAATCTTCTCACTTAAAGCATTTTCTGGCATTAAATACACATCATACATATGAGCATTTTTCAAGCCCATATGTTTATTTTTTAATTTCATATACTCTTCAAGGCTACCTAGATTATTATTAGTAACTTCGATTAATGTCTTAAATAAATCTTCACTTATATTATCAGAATATAAACTAGCATTTAATGGATTTTTATATCCACGCACTTTAGAAATAAAGAAATGTTCTTTAATAGAACCAACATATAAATTACTTATAGTATTAATATGCTTTTCATAAAAATTATATAAACCATTAAAAGCATTTTTTCTAACTTTTCTATCAGGGTTTTTGATAAATATACTATAATTTGAATTAGTAAGTTCTTGCTTTTTTCCATTTATTTTTATATATCCTAAGTTTATATCTAAATTATTAAGAGCACTATAAGCTTCATCAGAAGTTCCAAAAGAACTTTCTGCTAGTGCAATAACATTTTCTTCTTTTTCACTTAAAGTATAATCTTTATATCTAAACATTTTTTCAAAACTAAATCTATATTTTTCAAGTTTCTCATTAACATCAAAATATTTCATTAAAGCATCATAATCACATGATAAGATTTCACTTCTAACAAAAGCTAAGTTCTCATTATAATAATCATATAAGTTACTTGCTTTTAAACTTTTTTCTTTATTTAATTTATTATTTCCATCATCATAATAACATAAATAAGAATAAACATATATCTTCTCAATTAATCTTGAACACTCATCACTCTTAACTAAAAACTCATACAATGAATTACTATCTTTAGTAATCTTTCCTTTATAACTTTTAAGTTCATTAATTAAATTATAAGTCTTTTCTAAAGAATTTTGATATTCTTCATTACTTTTAAATACCTTACTTAAATCCCAAGTATAGTTTTTAACCATTTTCTTACCCATTTTTTCTCCTATATCACTAAATATAAAGTTCTAGAAAAATCCTAGAACTTTATATCATTAATTATTTTTCTTCAAAATCAGCATCTTTTACGTTGCTTTTCTCTTCATTTGATTCATTTTCACTAGCATTATTTTGGTTAGCTTGTGCTTGCTCTTGATATATTCTAGTAGCCATAGCCATAGATTTTTCAGAAAGTTTTTCACTCTTTTCTTTTATCTTATCAGTGTCTTCACCTTCAAGAGCTTCTTTAAGTTCTTTTAAAGCTTCTTCAATTTCTTCTTTTTCTTTATCTTGTACTTTATCACCAAAATCTTTTAATGTTTTTTCAGTATTAAACACTAGTGATTCTGCATCATTTCTAATTTCAGCTTGTTCTTTACGTTTTTTATCTTCTTCTTTATTAGCTTCAGCTTCTTTCATCATTCTGTCAATTTCTTCATCAGTAAGATTTGTACTAGCGGTAATAGTAATAGCTTGCTCTTTATTAGTTCCTAAATCTTTTGCCTTAACATTAACTATTCCATTAGCATCTATATCAAATGATACTTCGATTTGAGGTACTCCTCTAGGAGCAGCAGGTATACCAGTAAGTTGGAAATGCCCTAAAGTTTTATTATCAGCTGCCATTGGTCTTTCACCTTGTAAAATGTGAATATCAACTGCTGGTTGATTATCTTGAGCAGTACTAAATACTTGACTCTTAGTAGTTGGTATAGTAGTATTTCTTGGAATTAATACTGTCATAACATTACCAAGTGTTTCAATACCAAGCGATAGTGGTGTTACATCAAGAAGTACTAAATCATTAACTTCTCCAGTAAGAACTCCACCTTGAATAGCTGCACCCATTGCAACAACTTCATCAGGGTTAACTTCTTTACTTGGTTCTTTTCCAAGTTCTTTTTTAACTAATTCTTGAACAAGTGGAATACGAGTAGAACCACCAACAAGAATTACTTTATCTATATCTTCTTTCTTTAATTTAGCTTCTTTTAAAGCATCTTTAACAGGTTTGATAGTAGACTCTACAAGATCGCTAATTAACTCTTCAAACTTACTTCTAGTAAGAGACATATCAAGATGTAATGGTCCACTTTCACCTTGAGTAATAAATGGAAGTGATATTTGAGTAGTAACTACGCCAGATAAATCTTTCTTAGCTTTTTCAGCACCTTCTTTTAATCTTTGCAAAGCAAGTTTATCTTTAGATAAGTCTACACCATTTTCTTTCTTAAACTCACTAACAAGATAATCTATAATACGATTATCAAAATCATCTCCACCAAGTCTATTATTACCAGCGGTAGATTTAACTTCAAATACTCCGTCACCAAGTTCTAGAATTGAAACGTCAAATGTTCCTCCACCTAGATCATAAACAAGTACTGTATGAGCATTTTCTTGTTTATCAAGTCCATATGCAAGAGCTGCTGCTGTTGGTTCATTAATAATTCTCTCAACAGTAAGACCTGCTATTTTACCAGCATCTTTAGTTGCTTGACGCTCAGCATCATTAAAATATGCTGGAACAGTAATAACTGCTCGGTCTACTTCTCCACCTAAATATGCTTCAGCATCAGCTTTTAATTTCATTAATATCTTAGCACTAATTTCTTGAGGAGTGTATTTTTTACCTTCTGCCTCAACCTTTTCACTAGTACCCATTTTTCTTTTAATTGAACTAATTACATTTGTTGAAGTTTGAGCTTCACGTTTCGCAACATCACCAACTCTAACCTCTCCATTTTTAAAACTTACAACTGAAGGAGTAGTTCTATTACCTTCAGCATTAGGGATAACTTTTGCTTCCCCTCCCTCTAGTACAGCTACACAACTGTTAGTTGTACCAAGGTCTATTCCAATAACTTTATTTACTTTTGCCATTTTTAATCATTCCTTTCAATTATTTATTTACCTTAACCATCGCTGGTCTAATTAATTTATCTTTATAAGTATAACCTTTAGTATATACTTCTAAAACAACATTTTCTAACTTATTTTCATCATGCTCAGTAATAACAGCTTCAGCCTTCATTGGATCAAACTCTTTACCTAAAGCATCTACTTCCTTTATTTCATATTTATCAAACAAAGTAGTAAGATTTCCTAATATAAGTTTAATTCCAGATAAAAACTTACTTACTTCATCAGATAAATCACTATCATCAAGAGCAACAGCTCTTTCAAGATTATCTTTTATTACAAGAAGTTCTTTAATAAACTCTTCACCCTCATACCTAAACATTCTAGCTATTTCACTTTGAGTACGAGTTTTATAATTTAGAAACTCAGCTTGTAATCTCATATTTTTATCTTCTAAATCTCTATTTTTTACTGTTAGAAGATCAATAATCATTTGTGGATCTACATCTCCAGAGCAGCCTGGACATGATGAGCAATCATGTGTACATCCTTCTGTTTCTTCTTCACAAGCACATTCTTCACAAGTGCACTCTTCACCGCAAGTGCATTCTTCACCATGAGTGCATCCACAAGAATTATCTATCTTTTCTTCATTATTTTCTTTCTTTTTCATGTCTCTCCTTACTCTCTACTTTCTATATTTTCTTTAATATATTCAAGCATATTTACAACTCTATCATATTCCATTCTTTTAGGTCCTATAATTGCTATAGTTCCATCTTTTCCTTTAGTATGATATTTAGTTTTAACAACTGTTAAATTGTCATCAAACTCACTCTCACTCCCAATATATACCTTAACCTCATCCGCACTTTCTTCAATTTTACTCACAACATCTTTGCTTTCAAACTTACTTATAATGTTTTTAACATCATCTACCGCAGAAAATTCAGGTTGTTTTAATATATTAGTCTTACCGGTAAATCTAACATCCTTACCGCTAGCAAAATTTGATAGTGCATCATAAAAGGCATTATATACCATTTCATAATTCTTAACATAGTTTCTTATAATTGGCTTAATATCAAACTCAAGCTTACTTGGAATATCATCAAGTGGTATACCTATTAGCATCTTGTTTAATAATTCAGTAGTTTTAGTAAGTTCAGTGCTATCAATCTCCTTTTCAAAAGATATATTCTTACTTTCTACATGCCCTTTATCAGTAACGACAATCGCTACTATGCTAGTATTAGAAATTGGAATTACTTCAACCTTTTGTAGATTATTATCTTTAGACTTAGATCCAAGAACAACTGAAGTATAGTTTGTCATATCACTAACTATTTCCAAACTTTTAGTTATCGCATCATCAAGTGCTAAAGATTTATTAGAGAAAATAGTTTGAATCTTAAGCATATCTTCTCCACTTATTTTTTTAGGTTCCATCAAATTATCTACATAATATCTATATCCAGCCTCAGATGGCACCCTACCAGAGGATATATGTGTTTTTTCAAGGTAACCCATTTCTTCTAAAGACATCATATCATTTCTAATTGTTGCTGAAGAACATTTAAACTTCTTACATAAAGACTTACTACCTACAGGTCTTGCAGTTTTAACATACTCTTCTACAATACATTTAAGTAAATCCTTTTGTCTACTACCAATCATCACATACCTCCTTCTAGTACTATTATGAAGCACTAGATACATTATAATACTATGTTTTAGCAATGTCAATATGCAAGTGCTAATTTCGAAAAATTAAAAAAGAGTATATTTTTATATACCCTATTCATTTGGATTTATAACATATGGATCATTATACACACCACTACCACTATTAATTTCAGCATATTTATCTATAGATATTACAGGTAATAGACCATAAGATATACCAGCAGAATTATCACTTAAAAGAGCACCTGTAGATCTTACTATAAAAGGCTGGGATATTGCACTCATACCAATACCGTTAAAATGTGCAGGAGACATAGTATAAAAATCTTTATTAATATACATGAAATACGATTTATTTTCAACTCCAGAAACACCACCAGCAAAAGCTACCTCATCTGCGGTTAGTAATCCAATCGGATAATCATTTTTGCCATTACCTACGCTTGCAGACTGAGTAAATTTATCATCAGCCCTACTACATTTATAAGTAGGAACTTTTTTTGTCGCAACAAATAATCTTCCCCATGCTCCATATAATGTTACATTGGTTGAGTATCCATTTCCACTGTAAAGGGATCTATCATTACAATATACACTATCTTTAATTAACGCTTTCACTTCTGCAGTTTGATTTTCTATATTTGATGAATACCAATTTCTAAGAGCACTCTTAATAGAACTATTAGTATAATTAGTATGACAATTAGCATATGAAGAACAGCTACTACCATACATAAATCCTACATATCTATTATCAGTATACGCAGAATCCCACTTCTGACTGCTAACAGTAGTAACATTAGTTCCAGTTTGAGGACATGTAATACTTCCATCATCTCCTATAGTAGCAGCACCGCCATACTTAAGCCTTACACTACCATCTTCAACTATTCTAACCATCCTCCAGCATTTACTAGCAAAATATAAATAATTGTTTTCAACATTACCTCTATAATAATATACTCTATCTCCAACTCCGTCACCATCATAATCTTCGGTTAAACTTGTATCGGATGTATAGTATAAACCTTTTCCATTTGTATTAGAACTTATCGCACTAAAATCTATATTTGCATCACTTTCTCCACCATTATAATCAGCAAGAATAATTTCATGTAATATTTTAGATTCTTCAAAGTGAACATTACACCCAGTCTTAGATGTTATAGGATAAATATATAACCCTTTAATATTATTTCTCCATTCAACAGTTTCTCCATTATTGCATTCATAACCAGTTAAAGTATAATTTTTTTTATTATCAAGAGAACTAACTTCCTTGCCATCAACAAATAAAGCAACTTGATTAAAATAATTTTTCTTATAAACATCTTTAATTTCTAAGTATCCTTTTGGAATAATAACTTTTTCAATATCACTTCCTATAACAACATCAAAGTTCACTAACGTTTCTATAGAAGAACTATTAGTTATTTTTAAAACAATCTTTTTACTATCATCAATAACACCACTTGTTCTATCAAGATCTTTTTTATATGAAATACTAATGTTATCATTCATTTCATAAACTAATTTATAAAAAATATTAACATTGTTTAAAGATACTATTTCTATCATATATTCTGTTTCACCACTTGGAACTTTAACACTAGAAGTAGTATCACCATTAATTTTAATAGAATACATTAGCGAACCTAAATTGTTATTGTAAAACACAGGCCTGCTAACCACAAAACAAATACTTAAAATTAAACTTAAAATAAATAAACTTATAAAAATATTTTTTTTCGTTTTCATAAATATCACCATATTCCTTAAAAATTAAATATCCGGATCTATAATATATGGATTATTATAAACTCCACTACCACTTTTTACTACGGCATATTTATCAATTGATATTGCTGGCATTAATGCGGAACCTATAGCCGCAACATTATCACCAAGTATACTACCATCATTATATACCAAAAACGGTTGTGATATAGCTGACATTCCAATACCATTAAAATGAGCTGCTGTCATTAGCCAATAACTTTTGGCATTGTGCATAAAATAAGTAGTATTAGCAACATCAGAAACTCCACCTGCGAAAGCCACTTCATCAGCGGTAAGTAATCCTACTGGATGTGTATTAAGTCCATTACCATTAGCAGTTAATTGAGAAAACCTATCGTCTGCTCTAGAACATTTGTAAGTAGGTGCTTTATCAGTTGCAGTAAATAGTCTGCCCCAACCAGAATAAAGCGTAACCTGAGTTGAATAACCATTACCGCTATACAATCCTCTATCATTACAATAAATGCTATCTTTAATCAAAGCTAAAGTTTCTTCTGATTGCGTAGTATGAATATTGCTATTATACCATTTTGTAAGAGTATCTTTTATACAACTATCATTATCATTTTTATGACAAGTAGCATATGAAGTACATGTATTTCCATACATATATCCTACGTATCTATTATCATTGTAATCGCAGTTAAAATCAACTGAAGTATCTACCGAAACATCCACACCCGTTTGAGGACATGTAATACTTCCATCATCCTCTATAGTAGGACTACCACCATATTTAAGCCTAACTGTTCCATCTTCAACTATTCTAACCATTCTCCAGCATTTATCCGCAAAATATAAATAGTTATTATCAACATTACCTCTATAATAATATACTCTGTCTCCTTCTCCGTCACCATCATAATCTTCAGTTATGCTAGTATCCGAAGTATAATATAGTCCCTCTCCATTAGTAGGAGAACTAATATAATTAAAATCTATATTTTCATCACTCTCACCACCATTATAATCAGCAAGAATAATCTCATGTAAAATCTTTGATTCTTCAAAATAAACAGAACAAGAGGTGTTAGAAAGCATTGGATAAACCAATAAACCTTTATCACTACTATTCCACTCAACAGTTTCATTATTTTTACAATCATAGTCAATTAATTTATAACTTTTACTATTATCTAATGAGTCGACTAATTTATTATCTACATATATGGCAATAATACTAATATCATTAGACACAAAAACGCCCAATATTTCCTTAAAACCTTCAGGAATAATAACTTGTTCAAGTCCATTATTAATATATCCAGAAGCAACATCAAAATTAACTAAAATATTTGAAGATGAATTATTAGTAATTTGCAGTACTATTGTTTTTGTATTACTAATTGAACCATTAGGTACATCATTTTCTTCTTTATATAACACACTAATATTATCATTTTTTTCATAAACTAATTTATAAAAAGAATCAACAGTATTAAGTGAAGTAACTTCAATTGTATATTCACTACTTCCACTAGGAACAGATACAGTTGAAGTTGCAACACCATCTATCTTAATACTATACATTAAAGAGCCTATATACATTTCACTTGCTCTATAGTTATCTGATGAAAATATAAATGATGAGTATGTTAGTCCTAAAATAGGAGAAAGTATTAATAATAGTATAGTTGCTAATAAATATTTTTTTGATTTTGATTTAAAATAATATTTCATAATATACCTCAATTCTAAAAGTAGATTAAACAGTTATGCTTATTAATAATATTTGTTTTACATTTTTATAATTCTTTACCTTCTTTTATATTTTATCAAAATTCATATCTTCTTGCAATAGAGTTAATAATTTATATATAGATTTTTTATTTATTTAATAATCTTTTTTATTTAGATAAAATTGCTATGAGGTAATATTCTTAAGAAAGTTTCTTGCCTTTATATTAATACCAGAATATTCACTTATATAACTTTCTAAAATCTTATCAATTTCAAAAATAACATCAGTACTTATATCAATTTTACTTATTTTATTAATATCAATATACTTATACATTCTAAGCATCTTAAGTACCTTCAAATTAACACTACATTCCCCTTCTACGCAATCACAGCAAACAAATCCACCCTTAGACTCTGAAAAGGTAGTTATCTTTTCATTACCACACACAGCACATCTATCAACATTCAATCCTATTCCTAAATATTCAAGACATTTTAATTCTATAATATTACATATTACTTTAGGATTAAGCCCATCTTCTATTTTTGATAAACCATTAACGAGCAAATCAAACAAATTACTTTCATTACTTTCTTTATATACTTCACTTACAAACTTGATTAAATAACTCATATAGCTATAACGAACAATATTACTTTTAATATTAATAAAATAATTTTTAACATCACCATTAATTAATGTAGAAAGACCGTTTTCTTTATAAGACAAATTAAAAGTGCCATAAGCAAAGTTTTCACTTATTAATCTATTAGGACTTTTAATACTTTTACAACCCTTTGAAACTACACCAATTATTCCATATTCCGGGGTAAATACGTTAAGTATTTTACTACTTTCTTTAAAAGGTGTACATTTAATAACTATTCCTTCTACACTTACTACTTTCATAATTAAAAAAAACATAAGAAACCTATATTCTTATGTTAGTTTCCTTTCTTATATTTTAAATAATATTCAATATTACCAGTTTCTTTAAACTTATTCCAAGCCTCTTCTTTATTCATATTTTCTCCTTTACAATATTATATTGCAAAGACTTTGAAAAAATTATTCAGTTTTTTAAAAAATATCCAAGATCTTTAATAACTTTTTCTTTTTCTCTCCATTTTTTTATAGTTTTTACATATAACTCAAGATAAACTTTCTTACCTAATAATTTTTCCATATCTGCTCTTGATTCAATTCCAATTTGTTTAATCAAATCACCATTTTTACCAAGAATTATTTTACGCAAAGAATCTCTGTCCACTATAATATCTATGTATATATTGCATATATCTTCTTCATCATAAAAATCACTTAGAACACAAGAAATTTTATGTGGTACTTCTTCATTAGTATATAGAAATACTTTTTCACGAACGATCTCTGCAAGTCTAAAATCAAGCGAAGAAGTAGTAACTTCATCATCAGGAAAGTATCTTACATTATCTGGAAGATACTCTTTTAAAACTTTAATAAGTCTATCAACGTTATCATTTTTCTTAGCCGATACAGGAATAATCTCTGCAAACTCATATAAGTTTTTATATTCATTAATTTTTAATAGTATTTCATCATCACTTAGTTTATCTATTTTATTTAAAATTAAAAATACTGGTTTTTTAACGTTTGCTAGTTTTTCAAGAATATATTTATCACCTTTTCCAAGTGCAACTGATGAATCAACAACAAATAATAAAATATCTACATCATTAATAGAATAATACGCTTGATAATTTAAAATTTCTCCCATCCTATCAACAGGTTTATGAATACCAGGAGTATCTACAAAAACTATTTGAGTATCTCCTTCGTTATAGATGCCTTCTACTAAAGTTCTAGTAGTTCCAGCTTTAGGAGATATGATTACAATTTTTTCACCCATAATAGTATTTAGTAAAGTACTTTTACCTGTATTAGGTCTACCTATTATACTAACAAATCCACTCTTCATACTAAATCCTCTTTACTAAATGTTGTTTTCATTATTTCATCAAAAGTTAAAACTTTCATCTTTCCACTCTTAGTCATAATATTAAATATTACATCCTTATCAAAAAACTCTAAAAATGTTTGTTTACAAATATTACATGGATAACATATTTCATCACTACTTGTCATTAAATATAGTGCTTTAAACTTTCTTATTCCATGACTAATCGCATTATTAATCGCATTTCTTTCCGCACAAATAGTACCTCCGAAAGATGCATTTTCAATATTAACTCCTTCAAAAAAATCTCCAGATTCACTTTCAACAATAGCTGCAAATTTCATATTAGAATATGGACTATAACTATTATCCAATAATTCTTCTAACTTTTCTCTCATACTAAACTCCTTTAAAATAAACTTATAACTTTAGGTAAAAAAATTATAATTCCTACAATAACCGCAACAATCGCAAGAATAAATACCGCAGCTGCTGAAGTGTCTTTTGCTACCTTTGCTAGTGGATGGTACTCCTCAGTTACTAAATCAACAACAGCCTCAATAGCTGTATTAAATAACTCAGCTGATATTACAAGACCTACCGTAAATATAAGAAATGCCCATTCAACAACACTTATTTTAAATATAATACCCATAACTATTACAAAAATAGCCATAAAGCAATCAAATGCAAGATTTTGTTCATTTCTATAAGCATATTTTAGTCCTTTAATTGGATAAGTAAAACTATTTAAAAATTTCTTTATTCCTTTGATATTCTTTCTTTCATCTCTTGACATCATATTCATTTAGAATTTCCTCCTCTAAAGATCTCATAACTTTCTTATCTTCTTCATTCATATGGTCATAGCCTAGAAGGTGTAAAAGACCATGAACAGTTAAATAACATATTTCTCTTCTTTCACTATGTCCATATTCTTCTGCCTGCTTTCTTGCTTTTTGAAGCGATATATATATTTCTCCCAAAAATCTAAAATTATCATATTCAATATCTTTATAATCTTCAAAAGCAAAAGATATAACATCAGTTACATTATCTTTTCCTCTATATTCTCTATTAATTTCTTGTATTTTATTATTATCTACTATTAATATATTTAATATTGGATTACAAACATCTAACTTATTAAACGTTATCTTACAAACGTTATCTATATCATCAATAGTTAAATCATCAACAGTCTCATCAGTTAAATTAATAATATAATCTTCCATTATTACTCCTTATAATACTCCAAAAATGCTTAAGCAATACCCTATAATAACAATTATAAATAAAACACTAACTATATTATAAAATACATCTTTTTGCATAAATTTAGGAAGTCTTCTTTTAATCGCATCAAAAGCTATAAAAACTAAAAAACCTATTATTCCACCAACAACATTTAATATTATATCATCAATATCAAAACATCTACCTATAAAATATTGAACAGTTTCAATAATTGAACTACATAGTAATGTAATTATTGTTATTCCTCCAACACCTTTTATTCTAGCATAACTAGTTGCAAAATAACCAAAAGGTACAAATAACAAGATATTTCCTATTACTTGTCTATAAAAATTATAACTTCCTATTTCGTATCTAAATATTTCTTCAAACGGTCTTAAATTAAATCCATTTCCAAAATAAACATCCTGCTCAACAACTAATTGGAATAGTGCAAGTATATATGCAAAAAATAATAAAGAAAATAATTCCTCATGAAGAACCATTTTTTTATCACTTTTCATAAAATAACTAACTCTAAGTATAATAACTATAGAAAGTACTATCACAAGCGTAGGCCAAGATAAATTAAGTACCTCTATTAGAGTTTCCTTCATCATATAATTCCTCCTCTACAACCAAAACCTCTCCAATATTTTCATAAACTTTAAAAAATATTTCTAATACTATTTTACTACTAAACTCTTCTTTTTTCAAAACTTTTTTGGATATTATATATTCATCAGATAAAAGTTTATTTTTAATCTTTGCATCAGCCCTTTTAATAGCTTCATTATAAGTTTCTTCTTTACTTAATTTATAGTTTTTATATTCATAAATACTTTTTTCTTCTTTATATAATTTGAAAAATAAATATGGTTTATCAATAATTAGTTTTTTATTACTCATAACATTATTAGAATCGTATTTTCCCATTATAGTAAACTCTTTACCAAAAATATCTAAATAATAATGATTAATTATCTTTCCAGTATTAATGTATTCAGTAAAGTTATAAGGAACACTTATATTTACCGTATACCATACTTCAGCATATACATTACCTGAAGCACAAACTTTATTTTTAATAGTATCTTCACCTTTAATTATATTACCACTAATAATAATATCCCCTTTTTTAACATAATCATTTATTGCTTTTAATTTTTCTCCTTTAGATGATGTAATATGTTTAATAAGCCCATCTTTTTTAGCAACAATATGACAAATATTATCATTTAAATTATTTTCTTTTCCCTTAATTCTTTTAGTAATCATAATTTCATATTTACATCCAATTTCTTTAATTTCAATCCATTCTAAATCATCTTTGTTTTCTTCAAGTATCTTTTCTTTAATAAAAGAAATTTCTTCAAAACTTTTCTTTTTTTTATATTTTAAAATATCATACTTCCTTAAAGAATTAGAAATAGTTTCATATAAATTATCATCATCAGTATTAATAACAACATCAAAAATAGTATTTTGTAAAATACTAATTAAAATTATTCCCCAAATCAAACTAACAAACATATATTTATACTTATTAAAAAAATAATATAGTCCTTTTTTTCCATAATATTTTAAAATAGTACAATCATATCTTCTTCTTATTCTCTTATAATTATCATAACTAGTGTATAAATAATAACAATTATCATGAACTTCCAAATTATCAAAATCAATTTTATATAAGGTTAAATACTTAATAAAACTCTTCATATTGGTATTAACTTTAATATATACTTTATTCATCATTAAAATCAATTCCTTTAATTTTACCGGTAATAAGTAGTTCTCTATTATCAAGTTTTTTTATATTTAAATTATCACCTTTTATAAGTAGATAACTATCAAATAGTTCAATTTTAATAAAACTATTACTTAAATCAATTACATTTTTATAATTCATAATATATATTTTTCCATTGCAAATATTTATTTCATATTCATTATTATTAATAAACTTAAAAATATTCTTTATCATAATATAATTATATTTTTTTAATATTAATAAATGCAAAAAGAGGGATTTCCCTCTTAACATGCTTTTTTAGTAATATGTCTTCTAAGTGAAGAACCAAGCGCTCTTCCTAGTTCTAGTGCTAGATCAAATGCTCTTACAAGTGCACTTATAACCGCTCCTGATAATGAAGCACCTCCATATACTAATTTTAATTCTTCATAGTTCATTAAATACCTCCTAATTACATTTTAATTTTCTAAAATATCCATCGGCAACTCCGATTAAAAAAGCAACTATAAGTCCTACTGTACCAAGTATTACTCCTTTACTCGCACCTCCAGTGCAGTTAATTAACTCTTCATTTTTTAAAATCATACCGCTCTCCTTTCTAAAAATTAATTACTTCATCAAAACATTCACAAATTTCTTTCTTATGTGAAATATAAATAATGCACTTGTCTTTATATGACTTTCTAATATTTTTAATTAATATCTTTTCTTCATCAGGACTAACTTCACTAAATGCTTCATCTAATAAAATATAATTAGATTTTTTAAGTAAACTTCTTGCCACTATTACTTTTTGTCTTTCACCACCACTTAGGTTGAATCCATTTTCCTCTATCATAAAATTATCGCGTAGTTTATTATTATCTCTAATTTTATCAATATGACATAATTTTATTACTTTCTCATATTCTGTTTGAGACGTATCTCTAAAATAAATGATGTTATTTTTAAGGGTGTCATTATTTAGATAATTATTTTGAGAAACATAAGTAAATGAGGAGGCTATTATACTAGCATCTATATCTTTTATATTGATATCATTTATATAAATGTTACCATTATAATCTGTTAGATATTTAAGAATAATTTTAAGTATTGTACTTTTGCCTCTTCCAGAAGGAGCGTATATCATAATATGTGAATTATAATTTATATATAGATTAATATCTTTAAATAAAATGTCTTTATTATTATAACTAAAAGATAAATTACTTATATTAATATCTCCACGAATCATCTGACTATCTTCTTTAATTTCTTCTCCTGAAAACATAATTAAACTATTAATTCTATTAATAATTTCTTTAATATAATTAATGTTAGGAAGTAAACTCATTATGTTTTTAATTGGATCAATGAAATATAAAATTAATGAATTAAAAATAATAAAATCACCAATAGTAATATATCCAAGATTGATATAATAAATTCCAAATAATATTACAAATATCTGACACAAAGAGATAATAATATCTTTAATTAAATACTCTTTTATAAATAATTTATCATAAGAACTATTAGCTCTTATATACTTATTAAAAACCATTTCATTTTTCTTACAAATATCTCCAAGTAAATTAATATTCTTATTAGTTTCATATCCATATATTGACTCAGAAATGTTTTTATTATATTCATCACTACTCATCTGTACATCATATATTTTACTTTTAGATAATTTATAAAAAATAATGGATATAATAATAAAAATAATCATAAAGCATAAAGTAATAATAAACATATTTATATTAATATAACAAAGGAAAAATATACTAAAAATCATAAATAAAACATCAGTTATTACGTTTATAAACATAGAAATAATATCTCTTAACTTATCAATATCGTTAGCCCTGTTTACAACTTCTCCAGTAGCTTTATTTTTAAAGAAAAGATAAGGAAGACTAAATAAATGTCTAAAAAATTTGTTATTAAGATTTTTACTTAAAGAATTATTAATAAAAATCAACTTATTCATACGAAAATAATCACAAATACTTTTAATAAAAATAATTATAATAAAAATAATAAATACTAAAATATTAAACTTATAATTGTCTATAAAATATTTTAAAATAATATAATTTAGTAAGGACAAAATGATTACAATTAAAGTAATGAGTGATAGCACTATTATATTTCTTTTAATGCTAAATAAACTGTTAATAAAATATGATTTAAAATTATTTTTAGCGCATCCTATTATTTTTTTACATGGATAAATAACTAATATAGTACCTAAAAACATTTCTTTAAAATTATCTTTAGAAATCTTGACAAATCCAACTTCTGGATCCATAATTAATATCTTCTTTTCTATTTTGTAAATAACTATAAAATGATACATATTATTTTTAATAACATGAGCAATAATTGGAAACGTTCCAAGACTTATCATTTCATCCATAGAACATTTCATACCATATCCATCAAAACCTAAATATCTAGATGCACAAATTATGTTATAGGCGCTTGTTCCATTATTATCAGTTTTCATAATATAAGCTAGTTCATCAAGCGATACATCACCTCCATAATGTCTAATAATTGATAATAAACAACTTGCTCCACAACTTTTAAAACTATTTTGTATTACTTCGCACTTCTTAAACACTTCTTTACCTCCCTAATTAATATATTCGCTAAAAATAATACAAAACACTTTTAAATTTTGAAAAAAAAATAAAAAAAATACATTTTTTTCAAAACATATTTTTTAAAACATTTACATTATTTTTAATATCTTTATGTAAATAAGAAGCGCTAACAAGCATATCTGCTCCTGCATCTATACAATCTTTAGCATTATTTTCGTTAATCCCACCGTCTACACTTATTATTATACTGCGTCCTATTTCATTAATTTTATCTCTAAGCAACTTAATTTTATCTAAGCTTTCTTCCATAAACTCTTGGCCACTCTTACCTGGAGTGACTCCCATTATAAGTACTAAATCAATATATGTTAAATAAGGAAATATCTTATTTATATCTGTATCAGGTTTAATAGAAATTCCTACCTTTATTCCATAATTTTTAATTACATTAATAACATTTAATATATCCTCATCACACTCTAAATGAAAAGTAATATATTCATTATTTAATAAAGCATAATCTTTTATATATTTAATAGGTTTTTTAACCATCAAATGAGTATCTAACTTCTTACTAGTTAAATCACATAACTTTTTAATCTCATTAAAAGTCCATGTTTTATTTTCAGTAAACTTTCCATCCATAATGTCTAAATGAACATAATCAACATTGCTTTTATCAAACTCTATAATTAATTTTTTTGAATCAATTTCGCCAGATAATATTGATCCACTTATCATAATAATCACCATAATTATAATAACATAAATTTTAAAAAATAAACATATTTAAAAATGTTTATTTCTCATCATTAACAACTATTACACTATAATTATCAAACTTTAACTTTTTCATAACATCAAGTGCTTCTTCGTACTTTAGTGACATAATATCATTATATACATTAGGATTAATCTTATTTTTATCTATTATATGATCAGTAATTAAAGACTCAACATTAATAATATCATCAAACTCTAGTATATAACTTTTTAGATATAATTTTTTCTTTCTTTCAAAATCTTCTTTAGATAAAGTTAAATGATTTATATCTTCATTAATTCTATCAACAAACTTTTTAGCATCATAAGTAGTAGCATTAACGCTAATTACTAAATGATTATCAAATATTCCTTTAGATATTCCAAGACCAAGAACTAATTTTTCATTAATATATTTATCATATAAAACTGAACCACATGAAATATTAGATGATAAAATAATATGAATATAAGCATATAACTTATTATTATCTTTTATATTAAATATTTTTTTATTAATCTTATATCCAATTCTTACCTTAGGACATGATACTCTTTTATATACTTTTTCTAAGTTAACTTTAATATTATCTTTTTCTCTTTTCTTTATTACTTTAGGTGCTTTTTTATTTTTAAGTTTTAAGCCTTTAATATAATCATTTATTACATTATAAACTTTATCTTTATCAAAAGAACCACACACTGTGATAAAAGTATTTTCAGGAACATAAAAATCATCATAAACTTTCATAAGTTTCTTATATGTAAGACTATTTATATCATCTTTTGTTCCAAGTATAGTATTATTCAAATAACTACTATTAAACAAATTATCAAAAAGTCTAAATGAAACCATAGTTTCAAGTCTATCATTTGTCATATCAATTTCTTCACAAATTATACCTTTTTCTTCCTCAACATTTTTTAGTGTAATATTTGGTTTATAAAACATATCTAAAAGTAGTTTAATACTTTCTTCTATATTCTCACTACCATATAAATTATAATTTGTTACGTCCCATGATGTATAAGCATTAGCTTGAAGTCCAAGGGAATTAATCATATTAACTATTCTTGGATCTTCAGAAAAAGACATAACTTTATGTTCTAAAAAATGAGCACTACCTGGAATAACATCATAAATATTATCCCCTAACTTATATTTCATAACTTTTGCGCCAAATTTAACAGTAATAGTTATATAAAAGTTTTTTGTTTTATTAACAGGATATAAATATAAATCCACTTGATTATTAATTTTTTCATAATAGATATTTTCATCTACTTTATCAAAAACTATTTTTTTCATTCAAGTTCTCCTTTCATGAAATATATAACACTTAATTTTAATCTTTTAGCAAGATTTACAATATCATCACTACCAACTTCTAATAACTTATTTCTATAAGATTCAATATCAAGTACACTAGCAAATTCATTCATATAAACATTATTAATTTGTCCTATTAAATCATCATAATAACTATTTAAACTAGTTTCAATATTATGTCTAGCCGCATCAAGTAATGTATCAATTAGTGCTTTATTTTTTAAAGATAAAACACATTCTTTAATAATATTAATTGCTTTTTCTTTATTATCTTTATTTATACCGGAATAAATGGTTAAAGATGGATTATATCTATTAATATAAGATGAAATATTATAACATAGACTATTCTTTTCTCTAACAGTATCAAATAAGATTGAATTATTCATAGAACCAAGAATCATATTAAGCACTCTAAAAGTATAATAGTCTTTTTCATCAGAATAATTATCTACTGTGTATCCTAAATAAATCTTAGATTGATTAAAAGGCATAGTATTTTCTTTTTCAATAACTTTATTATTATGTTTATTGTTAACGAATATGTTATACTCATTTTTGTTAGCCTTTATATTATCAAAATACTTTTCAATATATTTAACTAATTGTTCACCTTCTAATCCATGTATAATAACATCAATTTTATAACTTCCATCAAAAAGTTTTTTATAATGTTTATATAGTTTCTTCGAACTGACCTTTTCAATATCTTCTACGGTAGAATAAACAGAATACTCATTAGGAGTTCCTTTATACATAATTTTATTATATTCTAAAGAAGAATAAAGTCTAGGATTAGTAACAATATTTTTACATTCAGTAATAGACTGCTCTTTAATAAGTTTTAGTACATCTTCATCAAAAGCATCATCTTTTATATTAGGATTAAATAACACTTCCATAAACATATCTATTGACTCTCTCATAGTTTTTTCATCTGTGTACCTTGGATTAAGAAACTCTAAAGTAAACTCATTAAATCCAACATTACCAGTATAGGAACAACTACTCATAATATTTATACCATATAAATCCTCTATTCTTTTTATCATTTTAGATTTTGTATTATATTTTTTTGTACTGTAAACCAAAATAGATTTAAGTATTTTATCATAAGCAAGATCTTCACTATTAAAGTTTTTTGCGAATATAACTTGCACTACGGTACTTTTAAACCTATCTGAATCAATAACATGAATATTATAATTTTCTTTTTCAATTTTTTTATAGTTCATATTTCCTCACTTCGTAAATAAAATTATATCATAAAATTTATTAAAAGAAGGAATTAAAAGTCCTTCTTTTATATTATTTACATTTTTATAAAATTAATGCGGTTTCAAGAGCTAAAAAAATCATATCATTAAGTTTCTTTTCTCTTTCTAAAGCACTTATTTCTTCTTTGGTTACTAAATTATCGCTAATTGTAAGTATACTTGTTGCTTTTTTATGAAATTTTTTAGCATTAAATAAAAGTGCATATGTTTCCATTTCAACAGCTAATGAGCCATTTAAATCAGCTAGATTACTATCATTATAAAAAGCTTCAGTAGTGTGAACTCTTCCAAGTTTAACATCCATTCTTTTCTTATGAGCTATCATCATTATTTTACTATTTAAATCAAAAGAAGAATTAATAACTTTCATATCTTCTCCAGTACTTTCCTCATCAAAACTAGTATTTGAAAATGCTGAATCTGCAACTAAAACATCATATACTTTTAAATCTTCTTTATAAGAACCTGCTGTACCTATTCTAATTATATAATCAACATCATATACATCAAAAAGTTCATGTGAGTATATTCCCATACTAGCTATTCCCATTCCACTAGAAAAAACAGTAACTCTTTTTCCTTTATAATATCCTGTATAAGCAAGTTCTCCTCTTAATGAATTAACAAGTTTGTAATCTTCTAGATATGTTTCAGTTATATACTTTGCCCTATTAGGATCTCCTGGCATAAGTACTATATTAGCAATATCTTCTTTTTTTGCTTCAATATGTGGTGTCATATATATTTTCCTCCTTAAATTACTCCTCTATTTTTTCTTCTAACTTGACAAGAACATCTCTTGGTTTGCTACCCTTAGCTGGTCCAACAATACCTTGTTCTTCAAATATATCAATTATTCTAGCCGCTCTATTATATCCTATAGAGAATCTTCTTTGAATTAATGATGCACTTATTTGTCCAGTTTCAATCGCATAAGAAAGTATTTTATCATAAAGAACATCTTTTTCCTTAGGTTCACTAAATCCATCACTAGTTCCTTCAGAAGATGAAATATTATCATTATTCATAAACTTATCATCATATTTAGGGGCATCACTTCTATTTTTAATAAAATCAACAACTCTTTTAATCTCATCATCTGATACAAAACTTCCTTGTATACGTGTAGGAGTATTTTCATCCATTGGTTTATAAAGCATATCACCTTTTCCAAGAAGTTTTTCCGCTCCAACCATATCAAGAATAGTTCTACTATCGATGCTAGAAGATACTGTAAAGGCAACTCTGGTTGGTATATTTGATTTAATGGTTCCTGTGATAACATCAGTAGAAGGTCTTTGAGTTGCAACTATTAGGTGTATTCCAGCCGCTCTAGCAAGTTGTGTAATTCTCATAATAGATTCTTCAACTTCTTTGGCTGCAACAAGCATTAAATCTGCAAGTTCATCTATGATTACAAGAATAAAAGGCATCTTTTTAAGACCACAATCTGGATTCTTTTTAAGTTGTTTTTCTACATACTCATTATAAGTAGAGATATTTTTAGTTTGTGAGTTTTTAAAAGTCTCATACCTATCATCCATCTCAACAACAATTTTTTGAAGTGCCATACTAGCCTTTTTAGGATCAGTAACAACAGGAATTAATAAATGTGGTATATTTTCATACACATTAAGTTCAACTTTTTTAGGATCGACCAAAACCATTTTTACTTCATCTGGGTTAGATCTCATAAGTATTGATAAAATAATATTATTGATACATACACTCTTACCACTACCAGTAGCACCCGCAACAAGCATATGTGGTGTTTTATTTATCTCAACATATTTTACAGTTCCAGCAATATCTCTTCCAAGCGGAGCTAGTAACTTTGAATCATTAAACTTAGAAGGAATTGCCTCAAGTATTTCTCTCATAGATACTGGTATAATAGTTTGATTAGGTATTTCAACTCCAATAGTATTTTTACCAGGTATTGGAGCTTCTATTCTAACTTCTTTCGCCGCAAGATTCAAAGCAAGTTCTCTAGAAATACTAAGAACTTTATTTACTTTAGTACCCCTTTGCAAATCCATTTCATACTGAGTTACTGATGGACCAACTCTTACTTCAATTACTCTTGCATGCATACCAAAATCATTAAATGTTCTTTCAAGTATTTTAGTATTCGCAGTAATAAACTCAGTAGAATTAACTTTACCCTTTATTGGCTTTGGAGCATCAAGTAAAGTAATTGGTGGTTTTACATAAACCTTAGGTTTATCATCACTTACTTTAATCGGTTCAATTACCTCAGGTAAAGAACCAACACTAGCTTCATTAACGCTCTTTCTATTAGTAAGTTCTTCAACGCTTGTAATAACAATTCTATCATCAATCTTATCTTCTTTTTCTTCACTTAAAGCTGGTAATGGTTTAACAGAAGTTTCTTCATCATCTTCTTCTTTAATAAAGAACTTTTTAAAAGGCGTGATAATATACTTTCCAAAATCTGCAAGAGTTATATCAAAAAGCATAATTATTCCAAAAGCACAAAGAATAACTATAACAATACTAGTACCCTCTACATCAAAAAGAGATACGAAAATCCATGAAAATAATGCTCCTATCATACCACCACCAGTATTTCTTACTTCAGCAGGCGTATCATAAGCTATAGAAATATTATCAAAAGTAGCTGAAAATATCTCTCCATTATTAATTCCAGTTTCTTTAACATAGTTTATATGAGAAAATAACAAAATTGCGATTATTAAAGTATATATACCTATAAGTCTAGCACTTAAAAAATTAGTTTTCTTTCTTTTAGCAACAAAAATGAAACCAACTAGTAAAGTAAAAGTTAATATTATAAAATTCCATGAGCCAAAAAGAAAAACTGCAAACTTTTTTACAAGTTCACCAACTAAACCAAAAGAACCAAGACCAGTAATTGATAACAATATCAATACTAATCCTTGTAATTCTTTTGTATAAGCAAATCCTTTTTTACTTTCTTCTTTTTGTACTTTCTTCTTTGCCATTTTACCACCTATTCATATTTACTGGCTATTTTCTTATAAACACCTGGTTCAACTACATCAAGAGAATTAAGAACAATCTCTAAAGATGTTTTATAATCTCCTTTGTTAAAAGCTTTTGTTCCAGATATTAATCCAGTTTCTATTTCTCTATACTCACTTCTATATCTATTACCATACACAATAGCCGCCTCAGCCATTTTAGCTTCTTTAATTGTACTACTAGCTGTAGCATATAATTTTAAAGATAGGTCTCTAGCGGTATCAACTCTCAAATTAAGAGTTTTAATAGATATAGGTTTTTTCTCAAGTTCCTTATTTATTTCCTTAATTCCATCATAAGCTTCTTTTAATTCAATATAAAACTTTTTAGGAATAGTAGGTAAATTATATTCCTTAATTTTATATCTAGCATCTTTTAAAATCGTTTTAATTTCAAATAATTGATCTCTTGCTCTTTTCTCATCTTCTTTTAAACTACCAAGATTTATTAGAGTACTTTCTAGGTTTTCTTCTAATTTAGTAAGTCTAACTGATATTAAACCACATTCTTCACTTAACTTAGAATAAGGTGAAATTTTAATAAGAGTTCTATCATTAATTAGCTTAAAACTATCCTTAGTTTCAATAAGCTCTTTATTAATATCATCTATGGTTTTCATATCATCATCTTTTAAATCATACGTTTCTTTTAATATATCAATTTCATTATATAAGTTTCTAATTATACCACTTACTTTAACTAATCTATCATTAATATTTATTAAACTTCTCTCATAATCTCTTTTACTTCTCTTTTCATTTTCGAAATCATTATATATACTTTCATAATAATCAAGAAGTGTTTTTAAATCGAATACTGAATCCTGTACATTAAGAACTTTCAATCTATCAACTATTTCATTAACCTTTTTTTCTGTTTCGTTAATATTATATTCAATATTTAAGTATTCAAGATTATATCCATCTCTAATCATTTTTTCAGAAACATTCTTAATATCCTTCATTTTCTTAGGTATTATAACATTAGCCATAAGTAAAATAGTTGGAGCTTCTTCAATTACTATTTCCATATTTTTAATCATATCATCAAGTACTTTGACTATTTTACTTATTTCATCATATTCGCTATTATTTATAGCCACCTCAAAACCAGAAAATAACTTATCTATATTTTCAAATTGAAGTTCAATTGGTACACTTACTTCATTGTAATCATTTTTATTTTTATTATACTTAAAAACTACTTCTCTATACACACTTTTAAGTTTAGTTATAGCTTCTCTGTTTCTTTCTTCACTCTCTGTAAGAGTTTTTATATCATTTAAAAGTTTATGAGCCTTAGCTTTAACATGAAAAATATCTTTTTCAGTAGTAGATATCAAATCAGAAGCACTTTCATAATCTTTTGAATAAATCAGATTTTCTATATCAACAATCTTATCAGTAAGAAGTTGCATATCCTCTTTTTCAAGAGATTTATATCTATTCTTCCACTCATCTATTTCACTTTGTAATTTCTTATTATTTGCAAGTTTTTCAGCTTTAGATAGTTCAGTAACCAAAGAAGTAGAAATAATAAGATTCTTATCCAAAGTAAGTTTATCAACCGCATCTAATATATTTTTTTTCTTTCTATGTTTAATTTGGATTAATATTATACTAACAAATATAAACAATATTACAAATACACAAATTATTATAATCGTTGTCTTTCCCATATAATCCTCCTTATACATTTTAACACAATAAAATATTTTTTTAAATAGATAATTTAAAAAATTAAATTATTCAAATTATCAAAAAACTCTAACCTAAAATACTGTTAGAGTATAGCTTAAAGATAATAAATAACATGAATATAAGTTAATTCTATTAATTAGCTTTAATTTTTGTATATACTATTTTGTTTTATTATAACTGTTATTTTTAGATAATTGAGATTTTAATTCTTCAATTCTTCTTTTCCATTTATTTCTTTCTGCGGCTAAGTTATCATCTTTATCATATGATTGGTTCAATTGTGTTGTTAATATTGATATCATAGTTTCTTGATATTCTGAAATTCCATAATTTGCTAGAACTTCTATTGCTTTATAATCCATACAAAAAATGATATTTTTAAACTCATCGCTGTTTAAAATAAAATAATTTATATCTCCATATTGATAATTTTGTTCTGAAATTCTTTTATTTATAGCGTCCGCCTCAATAACTGTCATCATTTTTTCAGAAAAATGAAAAGGGACAGCTTCAATTGTTATTCCATAATTTAAAAACATATTTTTTAAATTTGTAAAATCTAATTCACGATTTTTAAATTGGTTAATTATTTGAGAATATAATAAGATTTCATTATCAGTTAAAGCTTTTTCATATCTAACATAATTAATATTTTTTTCCATAATATCACCGCTTTCATTAAAATTATAACAAAAATATATTATAGTTGTAAAATTTCTTTTTATTTGTTTTTAAAATATCATGTAATTACTATAAAATATTAATCAATATTTTAAAAAGCGTTTATACAAAGTTTTTCTTATTCAACTATAAGTTTGTATTAATTTTTCTTTTTAATCTATTTAATTTATTTTTTTCCTCAGATTTATCATACCATTCATTACATAATTTAGATACTTCACTATAAGCATAACTGTGTTGTGAATGCGATAATACTATTTCCATTTCATTTTGTAACTCTTCAATATAATCTTTCATATCTTTAAGTATTCTTTTTTTAGTAAATTTCCTTCTTAACATTGAAACAACAATTGGAAAATTATCATCTTTATATATTGAACCCATCATTCTACCGTAAGAATAAGAACAATTTAATTTTATTGATGGGATATTTTCAATTTTTTCATTTATATTTAACTTATTATCTATTGGTATCGCTTGATGTTCTACTATTACTATTGATTTATCCTTAACCATTTGCTTAACGTCTTTTTTTCTTAAAATACTACCGTATTCAATTTCTGTATCTTCAGAGACTGCAATGATATATCCAACTTGATATAATTGTTTCCACCAACTAAAATCTCTACCATGACCTTCAGTAGCAGTATCAGTAAAAGTCATATAAGTATCAATTTCAGTAAATCTATTATATTTCTTATTATTTCTTTTTGAAAGTATTTTTAAATAATCATCTTCTGTTAATGATATGCTATATACTTTACAAAGCAAATCATAAAATTCTTCATCAGACAACTTTTTGAAATCTTGATTTACTAAATCATTTATTACATTAATATATTCCTTTAAAGTATCTCTAAATGTTTCAAATATTTCTTGCTCACTTGTTCTATATATGTAAGCATAGGTATCTTCTGTTAGCGTAATACTATTTTTTTCAATATTCATAGAAAACCTCTCTACTATAATATTATATTTTTTTGTAAAATTACTTTATTAAATAAAATCTTATTTATGAATTCCTTTTTTATAAGCACCTAGCACTCTTTTCAATATACTCTTTGGTTTCATAGCTTTTTTCATTAAATCAAAATTTTGATTATAAAGATACCAGAAATGGTCACATACTTCTATTAAAGTGAAATTATCAGTTTTCATAAAATCTTCTTCTTTTATATCTACTATACGATTGGCTAAGTCTGGTCTTTTTTGAATAAAATCTATAATCTTATTTAAGCCTTCTTCATTCCTAGCAAATTTACTTATCGCTACGCTTGTATTATAATCTAATTTTTCTAATTCTTCATCTGTATAAAGTTTCATCATTAAATCAAAGTTACATAAATAATTTGAGAATCCTTTAGTTTGCATCAAATTATTTAATCTATCACATGTTTCTTTTGCATATATTTTTCTACAACAAAGGCAAATCATTTCTAATTGTCCCTCTGTTGCTTGTTTATATGTTTCATCTGAAAATGTATCTAAATTTTCTTTTACAAATAAATACTCAAATATATTATAATACGATGTACATTTTTCTAATCTATTACAAATCAAATCATATTTCGAACTAATTAACTTTTCAAATCTTTGTATATATTTTTCTCTTTCTTCTTGCGGTAAAGTTTCAATACTTTTTGCAAAATTTATAAACATATAACCACAAGTTTTAATCATTTCAACATATTTTTTTCTGTCAAATTTTGAAGATATAGAAATATCTAAATATTGGAGCGAAATAGACCAAACATCTAAATTAAATGAAATATTTTCTTTTAATAAATCATATAATAAATCTACATTGTCATAATATAATGCTGTGTAATATAATATTAGAGATAATCTTACTTTCTCATTTTCTTTTTCATCAACAATTGGAAGCATAGTATAAATCATATTACCTTTTGGATCTTGTTGCAAGTTTTTAAAATTAGAGTTAATTAAATCTTTAAGAAGTAATGACATTTTCTTATCAATTTCTTCTTCTTTTCTCTTATCAAGTTTAATATTCTTTTTTACCTCCCATTTAATTTCATTTAAAGTTTTTAGGACATAAACATCAATAAAAGCTCCTCTATCTATTTTGTTAATATTTTCCATATTTCATTTCTCCCTTCAATTAAACACATATAGTCATAACTAAAAAATTTGATAATTATCATATAATAAAAGAGTTTATTTGTCAACTTTCTAATTATGAAAAAGTATTTAGCGTTTAATAAGTTATTAAAAACTTGCACAAGGAACAAACGTTGATGTAATTATATCTAGGAACATTTAATAGTTGGGCGGAGCCAAACTTCTAGGAAGAAGGGGGCGATAAAATGAACAAGAAAGATTTATTAATTCTATCTCTAGTAATAATTATCTTCCTTTTACTATTCTTACTATTTATAGTATTATATAAAAGAAATCCACCTAACTCAGTTTTGATTTAGGTGAAACCAATCTAATTTGCAACACTCAACACTGCAATGTTAAGTATTCCTTTTATATTTTATGAAGCTTTCTTCATCTATATACATAATAACATAAAAACGACTTTTTTTACAAGCCGTTTTAAATTTTTACTCGAATAGTTCGAGTTTACTTTCAATCTGGTACGTGGATATAGTATATCCGAAACCTAAGTAATCAGTTAATAAATAACTAATCTCTATTAATATAATATCATATTTTTTAATATTTGGAACAAAAATATTTCTTTTTTAATATTATTTTAGTTGTACAGCAGATTGTTATAACGCATTAGTTTACAACATAAAATACTTTTCATAATCAGTATAACTTGTCAAATAATCTAAAAACTTTGGTAAGTCTCCTTTATCTCCATTATAACCAATTTCTTTTTCTAAAAATTCACTAAACATATAACCTTTATTTTTTGTAATTCTTGATTAATTTTATTATTAGTCTCATTACTTGTTTTATCCTCATCATATAATAAAACTACATCAATGTCTAATTCATTAAATATTTCAATGAAAGGAAAATAATGAGGCTTGCCATAACAAGGAAATATACTATATTGTTCAAATTGTTTTCCTGATTTCCTTAATAGTTTTTTTAAAAACAATTGGTCATTTATACCTTCAACTATATATACTTTAGATGAGAAAAGTGCATTCATAAATTCTTTTTTATGAATCTCTAATATATTCGATTTTAATTTTTCTTCATCGTAATATGATTTAGAATTTGAATATAAATTTTCAATATTTATATTTTGAGGTAGAGAATCTACCGCTTTTTTAAAATCTTTTTTGGACCTTTATACTCAGCATCATTAAAAATAAATAAATTATCAAAATTAATATTTAACAGTACAATTCCAAAAAAAGAGGCATCAAAGATATTAAACTTACGTTTATACCTTTAGACACCTCATAAAATTATCTTCTTCTTTTTGCTCTTTGTTGAAATTGGTTATTCATGTAGCTTTCATAACTCACTGTTTTTTGGTCTTCATATGTTATATGTCCTTCTTTGTACTCTTTTGGAACACCAGTTGTTACAACAGCTCTACCATAAGCATCAGCTTTAAAACCACAAACAACTCTTTTTGGCTGTATTTGTTTTTTTAATAATAATAAATAGTCTTTTTCGGTCATATAAAATCCCCCTTTGAATTGCATACTATTCTAGCATAAAATGATTTAGGTGTCAAATTTTGCATTTCACAATATTACTTAAAGAGTTAAATGCAATTAATTTTTATTAAAATTTTATTCTTGCATTTAGTCTTTTAATGTTTTTTAATATACATAATCAATTGTTTTCTTAAAGGTGTTTTGAAAGGAAGTAAAACAATGAAAAAAGAAA
>JAFQID010000035.1 GCA_017397685.1 Bacilli bacterium
AAAAAACTGGTTTATAAGCCAGTTTCATTGTCGATTTCTTCGCTATTGTTTTCTTTTTCTATTATTGATATTGATGCTACTGTGTTATCATTTTTTATATTTATTAGTTTTACTCCTTGTGTAACTCTTCCCATTTCAGATACAGAGTCTATTGGAATTCTAATTATTATTCCGTTATTTGTTATTATTATTAGATCTTTATCGTTTGTTATTGATTTAAATCCTATTATTTTACCGTTTTTCTCTGTTATGTTTAATGTTTTTACACCTTTGCTTCCTCTTTTTGTTTCTCTATATTCGTTTATATTTGTTTTTTTGCCATAACCTTTTTCTGTTACTACCAATAATAGTTTTTCTGGGTCTGATATTTCAGCACCAACACATATGTCGTTATTTAAATTTATTCCTCGAACTCCTGCGGCAGTTCTTCCCATTATTCTTATTTCGTTTTCATCGAATTTTACCATTCTACCATTTGATGAACACATTAATATTTTGCTATTTCCTGATGTCTTTTTTACTGATATTAACTCATCGTCCTCTTTTAATGTTATGGCTATTTTTCCGCTGTTTCTTATTCTATCAAATTCAGTTATTAAGGTTCTTTTTATTAGTCCGTTTTTTGTGCTAAATATTAGATATTTACAATCATTTTCTCTTTCTATTCTTAGCATTGTATTAATTTTTTCGTCTTTTTCTATTTGAAGTAAGTTAACAACTGGTAATCCTTTAGCTGTTCTTGAGTATTCTGGTATTTCGTATCCTTTTAGTCTATATACTTTACCTTTGTTTGTAAAGAACAGTATGTAATCATGTGTTGAAAGTGATACTATTTGTTCTACGAAGTCTTCTTCATTTGTTGTCATTCCTTTTATTCCAACGCCACCACGATTTTGTGTTTTATATGTATCACTTTTTATTCTTTTTATATAATTTTTGTTTGTTAGAGTTATTATTATATCTTCTTCTGGTATTAGTGATTCATCTTCTATATATTCTATTGCTGACATATCTATTGTTGTTTTTCTTTGGTTTGCATATTTTTCTTTTATTTCTATTAATTCTTCTTTTATTACACCAAGTATTTTTTCTTCACTAGATAATATGTCTTTTAATCTTTTTATTTCTTCAAGTAGTTCTGCTAATTCATCTAGTATTTTTTCCATTTCAAGGCCAGTTAGACGTCTTAGTTTCATTTCTAATATTGCTTCAGTTTGTTCGTCATCTAGGCCAAATTTTTTGGTTAGTTCTTCTTTCGCAATGCTATCTGTTTCAGATTCTTTTATTATTTTTATTACTTCATCTATATGATTTAATGCTATTTTTAATCCTTCAAGTATGTGTGCTCTTTTTTCTGCTTTTTCAAGTTCAAATTTGGTTCTTCTTATTATTACTTCTTTTTGGAAATCTATATAATTTGATATTATATCTTTTAATCCCATTATTTGTGGTTTTCCTTGATATAGCATTAGCATATTTATTCCATATGATGATTGAAGTTGTGTGTGTTTATATAGATTATTTAATACTACGTTTGGGTTCGCGTCTCTTTTTAATTCAATTACTATTTTCATACCATCTTGGAATGAAGTTTCTTCTCTTAAATCTGATATACCATCAATTATTTTATCTCTTACTAGTTCAGCTATTCTTGTAATTAGCGATGATGTATTTACTTGATATGGAACTTCTGTAATTATTAGATCGTATCTGTCTCTTTTTTCAACAATATCTACTTTACCTCTTATAGATATTGTTCCTCTTCCTGTTTCGTATGCTTTTTTTATACCGCTATTTCCTAAAATGCTGCCTCCAGTTGGAAAGTCTGGGCCTTTTATGTATTCCATTAAACCCAGTGTGTCTATTTCTTTATTATCTATATAAGCTATACATCCATCTATTACTTCCCCTAGGTTATGTGGTGGAATATTTGTTGCCATTCCTACGGCTATTCCCATTGTTCCGTTTACTATTATATTTGGAAATCTTGATGGAAGTACTACTGGTTCTTTTCTTGTTGCATCAAAGTTGTCTTCAAAGTCTATTGTATTTTTGTTGATATCTCTTAGTAGTTCCATTGCTATTTTAGAAATTCTTGATTCTGTATAACGATAAGCGGCAGCGGTTGAACCATCTATTGCTCCAAAGTTTCCATGTCCATCTATTAGTGGATGTCTATAACTAAAGTCTTGTGCCATTCTAACCATTGCATCATATACTGCAGTATCTCCATGTGGGTGAAAGTTACCAATTACTGCTCCAACTGTTTTTGCACATTTTACATAAGCTTTATCTGGTGTAAATCCTTCTGTTAACATTGTATAGAGAATTCTTCTATGAACCGGTTTTAATCCATCTCTTAAGTCTGGAATTGCTCTTGATATTATTACACTCATCGAATATTCTAAGAATGATTTATTCATTTCATCAACAATATTTTTTGTTTCTAATCTATCCATTTTTATTTCACCTCTTATATATCTAAGTTTTCCACATTGTGAGCGTTTTCTTCTATAAATTGTCTTCTAGGTTCTACTTCTTCGCCCATAAGTGTTTCAAATACTTTATCTGCTAACATTGCATCTTCGATTGTTATTTTTCTAAGTGTTCTATGTTCTATGTTCATTGTTGTATCACATAGTTCTTCTTTATCCATTTCACCCAAACCTTTGTTTCTGTTTATTATTGGCTTTACATTTGCAGGTAAGGATGCAAGATATTCTTCTTTTTCTTTTTCTGTTAGTACGAATTTAATTGTTTTTCCATGTGTTATTTTAAATAAAGGTGGCTGTGCTACATATACATGTCCTGCTTCTATTATTGGCTTAAAAAAGCGGTAAAATAATGTTAAAAGCAGTGTTCTTATATGTGATCCATCAACATCAGCATCTGTCATTATTATTATTTTATGATATCTTAATTTTGATAAATCAAAATCTTCACCTATTCCTGTACCGAATGCTGTTATCATGCTTCTTATTTCTTCGTTTCCAAGTATTCTATCTAGTCTTGCTTTTTCTACGTTTAATATCTTTCCTCTTAGTGGAAGTATTGCTTGTGTTTTTGCATCTCTTCCTTGTTTTGCTTGGCCACCAGCTGAATCTCCCTCAACTATAAATATTTCTGATATGCTTGGGTCTTTACTTGAGCAGTCCGCTAGTTTTCCCCATTGATGTGTTAGTTCTAGACCTCCTTTTCTTCTTGTTAGTTCTCTAGCTCTTTTAGCGGCGAGTCTAGCACGAGATGCCATCATACTTTTTTCTATTATAGCTTTTGCTTGATCTGGATTTTCAAGTAAAAATTTTTCAAGTCCTTCACTAAATATGTTACTAGCTATTTTTCTTACTTCTACGTTTCCTAGTTTTGTTTTTGTTTGTCCTTCAAATTGTGGATCTGGATGTTTACAAGAAACTATCATTGTTAGTCCTTCTTTTACATCATCGCTTGTTAATGCGTCATCTTTGTCTTTTAATATGTTTGCTTTTTTTGCGTAATTATTTATTGTTCTTGTTAAACTATTTCTAACTCCTTCTTCGTGAGTTCCTCCCTCAATAGTGTTTATATTGTTTGTAAATGAATATATATTTGAGTTATAAGCATCATTATATTGAAGTGAAACTTCTATAGATATGTTTTTTTCTTCACCTGAGACATATATTATATCTTGATGTATTGGTGTTTTATTAGAGTTTAACAGTTTTACGTATTCAATTATTCCACCGTTATATAAGAATTCTTCTTTTTGACCACTTCTTGTGTCGCTTAATATTATTCTTAATCCTTTGTTAAGGAAAGCAAGTTCTCTTGCTCTATGTTTTAGTGTGTTATAGTCATATTCTGTTGATTCTTCAAATATTTTTGGATCTGGTTTAAATGTAACTGTTGTTCCTGTTCTATTTTCTTCACAAGTATCTATTACTTTTAATGGTTCTACTGGATGTCCTCCTTTTTCGAATCTTTGGTAATGTACTTTTGAGTGTTGATATATTTTTACTTCTAGCCATTCACTTAATGCATTTACTACTGATGCTCCAACACCATGAAGTCCTCCTGATACTTTGTATCCTGAACCACCAAATTTTCCACCTGCGTGAAGTACTGTGAATATTGTTTCTACTGTTGATATACCTGTTTTTGGATGTATTCCAGTAGGTATTCCTCTACCATCATCTTTTACTGTTACGCTATTGTCGTTATTTATTATTATTTCTATGTCATCGCAATATCCTGCTAATGCTTCATCTACTGAGTTATCAACAATTTCCCATACTAAGTGATGTAATCCTTTTATTCCTGTTGTACCTATGTACATTCCTGGTCTTTTTCTTACCGCTTCAAGTCCTTCTAGAACTTGTATATCATTTACTCCATATTCTTCATTCATTTTAAATCATCCTTTCATCTAAATTAAATATTTTTGATTTTTCTGTTATTTTTTTGTTTATATTTTTTATATCTGTTGTAGTTATGAATATTTGTGTTTTGTTATCCAGTGTTTTGAATATTTTATTTCTATTGTTGTTATCTAGTTCGCTAAATAAATCATCTAATAGTAATATTGGTGTTATATTGTAATCTTTAATAAATATTTCTACTTCTGATAGTTTCATTGATAGTAAAATTAATTTTTGCAATCCTTGTGAGCTATATTCTTTTGCGTTTGATCCATTATGTTCAAATATTATATCATCTCTGTGTACTCCAAATGATGTCATTCCTAAGTTCATTTCTTTATTTCTTATCTTTTTAAGTTCTTTTATTAGTTTTTCTTTGTTTTTTGATGAGTAATCAGATTCATATAATATTTGAACTTTATCCCCATTTTTGAAATTATTAAATATTTCGTTTATGTATTTATTTATTTGTAAAATATAATTTTTTCTATATTCATATATTTTTATTCCTAATTCAACTATTTTTTCATCTAATATATCTAGATATCTTGTGTCGGTTATACTATTTATTAACATTTTTTTTAAATAATCATTTTTATTTTTTATTAATATGTTATAGTCATTTAATATTTTTATATATTCTTTATTTAACTGAGATAGTTGAATATTTAAGTAATTTCTTCTTATGTTTGGTGATGATTTTATAATTTTTATTTCATCTGGTGATAGGAGAATTGTTCTATACTGTGCGATATAATCACTTAGTCTCTTTTGAGTTACTCCGTTTATTTTACTTTTTTTTCCATTTTTATCTATTGTAATTTCTAAATTTTTTCTTATTTTATATTCATATAATGTTACTTTTATTTTTAAAAAATCTTTTTCATTTTTTATTATTAAGTTATCATTATTTGTTTTAAAAGATGTTGCTAGGCTACCTAAATAAATTGCTTCTAATATTGATGTTTTTCCAATTCCATTTTTTCCTATTATTATATTTAAATTAGAAAAATCATCTATTTTTAATTTGTTATAATTTCTAAAATTAAGTAATTCTAATTTAGTAATATTCATTTTAAAACCTCTTTTCCACCCTGATTTTTGTTTTTTATATATTTAGGTACTCCTATACGTAAAAATATTATATCATTTTTTTTATAGTAAAAAAAGAAAAATTCTCTTTTTTTTAAGAATTTTTTCTTTTTTATTTTGTTCTTTCTTCTAATACATATTTTAATCTAGTAGCTCTTAATATTTGGTTAGTTAATGAACCAATTGATATATTTATTTCAAGAGTATCACCATTTTGAAAAGTTATTAATGAAGAGTCATTATTTACTTTTTTATATGAGGCTATTTGTGATAAGTTCAACCATATGCAGTCATTTCTTTCAGGTGATGTTGTTGGAAAGAATATTATTTTGTTTGATTCTTCAATTATTATTGGTGATTTATGTGTAATTCCAAGCAAATTCTTGGTTCCTATTTTTCTACCTTCATATGTACTTCCAAAATATTCACAGCTATGTTCTATTACATTGAATACGGTATTGTTTATTATATATTCATTTTCTGTTTCAATAATTTTTGTTTCGTTTTCAAGTGGTAATAAAACTTGAGTATCTCTGTTTATTTCGTAATCCATGCTTTTCCCCCTTTCTTGGTTGGGTAGTTTAGCATATTGGTTTTAAAAAAATTGTCAAAATTTGTCTAATTGCAAAAAAAAATACAAATTAATGTATTTTTTAGAATGTTTTCATTGGTAATATTAGTTCTATAAGATTTTCATTGCCTGTTTCTTTTAATATTATAGGGCTAATTTCGCCATTTAATAATATATATATTTCTTCTGTTTCTAGGATTTTTAATGCTTCTAACATAAATTTAGCACTAAATGATATTTTTATATCATTTTCTGTTTCGTTTTCTACATTCATGCTTTCTTCCATTTTACTTTCTAGGCTTGCAGCTTTTATTATTAGTTTATTTTTTATTATTTCAAAATCAACTATATTTTTATCTTTAGATTGAGATATTGATGAAGCTCTATCTATTATGTTGTAAAATTCTTTAAGATTTAATTTGATTTTATATTTAAAATCTCTTGGTATTGAATTATCTGTGTTAGGATAAGTTCCGTTTAATAGTGAAGATTGGAAAATAATATTTTCTTGTTTAAATATTATTTTATTTGAAAATGTGTGGATTTCTATTTCATCGTCACTATCGATTACTTTTATTAGTTCGTTTATATTTCTTGAAGGCACTATTATGTTTATATTTTCTGTTGTTGGGCTATCTAGTTTGATTATTTTTTTTGATAGTCTATATGAATCTGTTGCTATACATTCTAGTAGATCACCTGTTATTTTTATATTTACTCCAGTTAGTAATGGTCTGCTTTCTTGAAGAGAACAAGCGAATACTGTTTGATTAATCATTGTTTTTAAATCATTTGAGTTTACTTTAATATAATCTTGTTTTGTTTCTAGATTTATATTTGGGAAATCTTCTTTTAGAAAGCAGCTAAAATTATATACAGCTCCTGATTCTGTTGTAAAAGAAATTTTATTATCTTCAAAGTTTTCTATTAATATATCTGTATTTGATAGTTTTCTCATTATTTCTAATAATGATTTGCTATAAATTACTGTGCAACCTTCCTCTTCTATTTTTTTTATATCTTTTTTATCTATTAATGTTTTAATTGTTATATCATTATCTGTTGCGGTTAGTGATAATCCTTCATTATTCAATTCAAATTTTATTCCATTTAATACTGGTATTATATTTTTTGTTGATAAAGCTTTACTTACGTAATTAAGACTTTCTTGTAAAATATTTTTTTCTATTAATAATTTCATTTTTTCTTCTCCTTTTTTATTTTATTATATATTTATTATTATTATAGAGTGTTAATAATGTTGATAAGTATGTTTTTTCGTTTAAATATCTAAGGTTTCTTTAAAAATAATTATGTTAATTTGTTGATAACTTTAAGGTTGTTCACAAATTTTATCTTTCAGTTGTTTAATTTCATTTTCTAGTTTAGTATTATTTTTAATTTCATTTGATATTTTTTCATATGAGTATATTACTGTTGAGTGATCTCTTCCTCCAAACTCAAGACCTATTCTTTGCAAACTTTCATCAGTCATTATTCTACTAAGGTACATGGCTATAGAACGTGCATCTGTTACCATTTTCTTTTTCATTTTTCCTTTTAACATTGAAGGATCTAGGTTGTAATATTTAGATACTACATTTATTATTTTGGCTACTGAATTTGTTCTATATACTGTTGTTTGAGTAAATTCATCTAATGCCTCCATAGCAATTTCTAAGGTAACTTCTGGTATATTAAATGCCGCTTTATATGCTACTACTCTTATTACTGCTCCTTCTAGATTTCTTATATCACTTCCACAGTTGCTTGCTATAAAATCTATTACGTTTTCTTTTATTTCTAAGTCATAGTTATTAACAATTATTTTATTTTTTATTATTTCTTTTTTTAATTCAAATTCTGGTGGGTTTATACATTCTGTTAGTCCCCAGCTAAATCTTGTTTTTAATCGTTCTTCTAAATATTTAAAGTCATTTATTGAGGTATCTGATGCGACGATTATTTGTTTTTCGTTATCATATAGTGAATTAAAAGTGTTTGTAAACTCTATTTGTGATTTTACTGCATTTTCTAAGAACTGGATATCATCTATCATAAGTACATCTACATTTCTGTATTTTTCTCTAAAAGCTTCCATATATGAAACATTATTATCATATTTATTTTTTGTATTTATTATTGCTTTATAATCGTTTGTAAATTGTTCTGTTGTTATATATAGTACTTTTTTATCTGAGTTATTAACAATATAGTTACCTATAGCGTGCATTAAATGTGTTTTTCCAAGTCCACTTTTTCCATATATAAAATAAGGATTATATAATTTTCCAGGATTCTTAGCTACTGCGAGTGCTGTCCCATAAGCTACTTTATTGGATTCTCCAACTACAAATGTATCAAATGTGTATTTTGGATTAAAGTTGCTATAGTATTTATAAGATGTTAATTCTTGTATTTCATTTTCGGGTTTATTTGATAGCATTTCTTTTTCTTCTTGTTTTTCTAATGTTGGCTTTATTTTGTTAAAGTCTTCTTCAAGTATAAACTCTATTTCATATGTATTGTTTGTTATGTCATTTAATACTTCTTCTATTATTTCAAAGTAATTTTTTATTAGATTTTGTAGGAATAATTCGTTTGATGAGACTATTATCGTTGCCTTATTATTTTTTAACGAATATAATTTTAATTCTTTAAACCATAGATTATATGATATTTGAGATACTTTTTCTTTTATTACTGTTAAGAATAATTTCCATGTTTCTTCTATATTCATATAATCACTTCCTTTCCTAAAAATTAAAATTACAAGATTATTATAAAATAATTTTTTAAAAACGCAAATAAAAAAAATTATTAATTTTTATATTAACAACTTATTCACAAAATGTAAACATTTTTTTCTTTTAAAATACTAGAAAAAATAGAGTTATCAACAATATCAACAATTTAAAAATATATATTATGTTAACATGTTGATAATTTGTGGATAAGTTAACATAAAATGTTGATATTTTGTGAATAAAGTGTGGAAAAGTTACATAATATTTGTATATTTTTTGAATAAAAAAGAAGTTTACATAATTTTTAGATTTATTAATTATGGTTTTTTTAGTTATTTTGTGTTAAAATTAGTATATGGTGATTATATGGATAGAAAGATTTTAATAAATGATTATATTTTAAAATTGAATGATGTTTTTACTAATGGTTCTTTTGAGGACTTTCTTTCTTTTTTCTATTCTTATAATACTGTTAATAAATATAATGATGATATTTCTAATTTTATTGAGCTTATATATAATAAGGTTGTTAATTATGCGAGTGTTAATAATATCAGGTTTAATAATTTTGAAAATGATTTTGAATATAATATTGATTTTATTTTTTATGAATCATCTTCTTTTCAGAAGGTTAAAGTTTATATTCCTTTTGCGTATGGAGATTTAGATTTATTTTGTAATATTATTTTAGAATATTTATTCAAAGAGGAAGTTAATGTTTCTTTTAATTTTTTAAAAAAATCAAAGAATTCCAATTTGATTTTAGAGTTTGATAGTACTTCTCATTTTAAAAGATTAATTAGATTTTTAAAAATGAATAATAGTTTTTCAAGGTTAATAAAAAATAAATTAAATCCTTTTATACCTATTGTTCATGATTTTGGTATTGTATGTGAATATGATCATTTTGATTATTTAGATTTTGTTATTATGAATATTATTGATTATTTTTCTTTATCAAAGTTTAGAGATAATTATAACATTGATAGTTTTTGTGATTATGTTAATGATAAGATTTTTTCTGTTAAATATTTAGGTTTAAAAAGAATGTATGTTAGTTTATATAGATGCATTAAGTGTATTAGTGATTCGGATGATATTTTTGATGTTTTTTCGTATGATTCTAATATGAATATAAGTAGTGTTATGTCTAATGATTATAATGTTAGATACGATAGTGATGGTTTAATTTATTTTGTTAATATTTATGATAAAAGGGAAGTTAGGTTTGGTGATGAGTTTTATTTAAATGTTGCTTATAGTAAGTTTTATAATATAAGCATTGAAATGTCTATGGGTGATGAGTTTTATATTAAGTTTTTTAGTATTTATGATACTTTAATTAATAATAATTTTAATTTTAAAGAAGTTTTTATGGAGTTTGATAGTGTTGATGATATTTATAAGCAACTGTATTTATTTTCTAGTGGTTTTTTTGCTTTAAAAAAATTAGGTTTTAGTTTAGATGATGTTTATGGTATGTTAAGAATTATGTTTTTTAATATTTTTGGTAAGAATATAATGGCTGAAGGTGATGATTATGTGAAAGAATCTTATGTTCAGAAATCTGAAGAATATGTTTTACCTTTTGATGAAGAGTTTTCTAAGAGTGTATTTAGTTTAAAAAATGGTGATTTGACTACCGTTATTGCTTATTTTAAAATTAATAAAATTCTAGATATTATTCCTAGTAATTCTATAATAACTATGAAGAATGGTAGTGTAGTTAAAGCAATAGATTTTTTAATGGATATTAAGTATATTGCTTATAAATATGATTCTTTTAAAGATATTGTTAATGATTTAATTTTTTGTATTGAATATTGACAATATTTAAGTTTTCATTTATAATCATTAGCAGTCAAAGAAAATAGTAGATAATGGAGGGATATTAATGAAGAGAACATTTCAACCTAATAATAGAAAGAAAAGTAAAACTTCTGGTTTTTTAGCTAGAAAAGGAAGCAATGTGCTTAAGAATAGAAGAGCTAAAGGAAGAAAATTATTAGCAAAATAAAGTAATTACTGAATAAGTAATTTTTTTATTATGAAATTTGTGTTAAAATTTTATGTGAGGTTTATATGAATAAAAAATATATCATACGTAAAAATGAAGAAGTTAAAGATATTATAGGTTTAAAGAAAAAAATAGTTTGTAATTATTTTATTATTTATTATAGAGATAATTCTTATGAATATAATAGATATTGTATTAGTATTAGTAAGAAGTTAGGTAAAGCTCATGAAAGAAATTTATTTAAAAGAAGAATTAAAGATATCTTAATGAAAAATAATTTTAATTGTGGTAAGGATTGTGTTATAATACTTAGAGAAGCGATTAAATCTTTAAATTATAGGGATATTGAAAATGCTTTAAATAAGGAGATGAGAAAATTATAATATGAAGAAAAAAGTTATATTATTACTTTTGGTTTTATGTACTTTGAGTGGGTGCACTAAGAGATTTACTATTGAAGATAAGGAAAATGATACTCAAAAGAGTTATGTTTCTAATATAGTGTGTAAGCCAGAAAGTAAGGAATTAAGTAAAGTTTATTTGGATAATATTGATAAGCTTGAAGTTGATTATGAAAGTTTGCCTGATTGTAGTGATTTAAAAATTAATTCTGGTGGATATGAGGGCTTATGGACTAGTTTATTTGTAAAACCACTTGCTTGGCTTATTGTTGTACTTGGAAAACTTGTTAAAAACTTGGGTTTATCTATAATGATTTTAGGACTTGCTCTTAGGGCGGTATTACTTCCTTTATCAAAGAAACAAGTTAATATGAGTGAGAATATGAAAAAAGCTCAAAAGGATTTAAATAGACTTGAAAGTAAGTATAGTGGAAAAGATGATAGAGAATCTATGATGGCTAAGAGTCAAGAAATGATGCTTATTTATAAAAAATATGATATTAGTCCTTTTGCTGGATGTTTATTTTCATTTTTACAGTTACCATTATTTTTTGCATTTTTAGAAGCTGTTTATAGAGTACCTGCGATTATGGAAGAGACTTTATGGAAGTTTCATTTAGGTACTACGCCTTTAGAAGGTTTTCAAGCTGGAAATTACTGGTATATAATATTAATTGTTCTTATTATTGGTGCTACATATTTTTCATTTAAAAATATGAATGCGTCTGATGATGCACAAGCTAGACAAATGAAGATGATGAGTACATTTATGATTGTGTTTATATCTATAGTTTCATTTAGTTTACCTGCGGGTATAGCTTTATATTGGATAGTATCTAATGCGTTTACTATTGTTCAAAATTTAATTATTAAGAAAGGAAAGCTGTAATGGAGAAGTATAAGTTTCAAGCTAAGTCAAGTGATGAGATTTTAAGTAAAGCTCTTACTGAACTTGGTGTTAAAGAAGAAGAAATATTAAGTAAAATGTATGAAGAAAAAGGTGGTTTGTTTAGTGGTAAAAAGTTTGTTTTAGAGGTTGTTAAAATTAGTGAAGTAGCTGAGGTTGGGAAAGAAATACTTAGTGAGTTACTTGCTGGAATGAGTATTAAGGCTAATGTGGAAACTAAAATAAGAAATGGTGCGATAAGATATGAGATATATTCTGATAAAAGTTCAATTATTATAGGAAAGAATGGTCATATTTTAGATGCTATTCAAACTTATGTGAGACAAGCTTTATTTAATGCTATAGATATATTTGTTAATGTAAGTGTGGATGCTAGTGGATATAAAGATAAACAAAATTATTTTTTAGAAAAGAAAGTTAAGAGAATTGCTAGAGAAGTTACTTTATCTAAGGTTGATGTTACTTTAGATCCAATGAATGCTTATGATAGACGCACTGTACATGCAGCACTTCAAGGTTTTAAATATATTAAAACTGAAAGTGAAGGAGAAGAACCTAATAGATGTGTAGTTATTAAATATTATGAGGGTGAATAAGCTTACTTAATTGTAGGCTTTTTTTTATGGAAGATTTATGGTATAATCTAGCGTGAAAAAAGGAGATATTATTTATGGAAGATACTATTGTTGCGGTTGCAACTTCTATAGGTGAAAGTTCTATTAATGTTTTAAGAGTTAGTGGAAAAGATTCTATTAAAATTGTTAATAAGATATTTTCAAAGGATTTAAGTAATGTTAATAGTCATACTGTTCATTATGGTTTTATTATGGATAATGGTGAGAAGATTGATGAAGTTTTAGTTAGTGTTTTTTTATCTCCTAAAACTTTTACTACTGAGGATATTGTTGAAATTAGTGTTCATGGTGGTGAAATATGTGTTAATAAGGTACTTGAATTAGTTCTTAGTAATGGTGCAAGATTAGCTGAGGCTGGGGAGTTTTTAAAACGTGCTTTTCTAAATGGGAGAATTGATTTAACACAGGCTGAGGCTGTTGGTGATTTGATTAATGCACAAAGTGAATATGCACGTAAGATGGCTATTAGAGGAGTTGATAAGCAGCTATTTAATGTTATTTCTGAACTAAAAGAGAAAGTTCTTTCTTTGATTGCTAATATAGAAGTAAATATTGATTATCCTGAATATGAGGATGCGATTGTTGTTAGTAAAGAAATGGTTTCTGATGTTGTATGTTTTGTTAAAGAAAAGGTAGATGTTTTGATTGATGATAGTTCTAAAGGACTTGTTATTAAAAATGGACTTAAGATGGTTTTGGTAGGCAAACCTAATGTTGGTAAAAGTAGTTTGCTTAATAAGTTACTTAATGAGGATAAAGCTATTGTTACTGATGTTAAAGGTACAACTAGAGATATCATTGAAGGAACTTTGATGATAGATGGTATTAAAATAAGTATATTAGATACGGCGGGTATAAGAAAATCTAATGATATTGTTGAGGCTATTGGTGTTGAAAGAAGTAAAAGTGCTATTAATGATGCTGATATTGTTTTATTTGTTATTGATAGTGAAAGTGGATTTGATAGTGAGGATGAAGAGGTACTTAATAATATTGGTAATAAAAGGGTTTTAGTTGTATATAATAAGTCTGATATTGTTGATTATAAAACTGATATATTAGATAATTATGAGAGTGTTAATGTTTCTGCTTTAGATAATGAAAGTATAAGCGATTTAAAGAATAAAATATCTGATATGTTTGGTCTTAAAAAGATAGGTAGTTCTAATTATATGTATGTTTCTAATGCAAGGCAAATATCGTTACTTAAAAGATGCTCTGAAATTATTAGTGATATTGAGAATGCAATTAATGTTGATATGGAAATTGATATGATAGAAATTGATGTTAAAAGATTATGGGAAACTTTATGTGAAATAACTGGAGAAGTTGCCCAAGATGATTTACTTAATGAAATATTTAGTAAGTTTTGTTTAGGAAAGTAGATGATTTTATGAATTATGATGTTATTGTCGTAGGTGGAGGGCATGCTGGATGTGAAGCTGCGCTTGCGTGCTGTAAAATGGGTAATAAAGTACTTTTAATAACTATTAATATTAATAATATAGCTGATATGCCATGTAATCCATCTATTGGAGGAAGTGCAAAAGGAATAGTTGTTAGAGAGATTGATGCACTTGGTGGTATGATGGGTGAGATAGCTGATAAATCTCATCTTCAGATTAAAATGCTTAATGTTAAGAAGGGACCAGGTGTTAGATCTTTAAGAAGTCAAGCTTGCAAGGATAATTATCCAAAAGAAATGTTAAAGGTTTTAAATAACACTAAAAATCTTGATATAAAAGAAGAAATTGTTAGTGATTTAATTGTCCAAAATAATGTTATTAAAGGTGTAAAATTAGAAAATGGTGAAAGTATTTATTCTAAGGCTGTTATTTTAACTACTGGTACTTATCTAAATTCTGATATTTTGTGTGCTCATGACAAGTATAAGGGTGGCCCTCATGGAGAGAAGTGTTCTTTAAAATTAAGTGAGTCTCTTATTAAAAATGGAATAAAGCTTATTCGTCTTAAAACTGGTACTCCTCCGAGAATATTAAAATCAAGTATTAATTTTGATGAGGTTAAAGAAGAAAAAGGAGATGATGAGGTATTAACATTTAGTAATTTTTATGAAGCTAGTTATGATGTGAGTAGTCAAGTTCCTTGTTATCTTACTTATACTAATAGTGAAACTCATAAAATTATTCTTGATAATTTAGATAAGTGTGCTTTATATAGTGGTATGATAAAGGGTGTTGGCCCAAGATATTGTCCATCTATTGAAGATAAAATAGTTAAATTTAGGGATAAAGAAAGACATCAAATTTTTCTAGAGCCTGAAAGAAGTGATGATATAGAATATTATGTTGGTGGTTTTTCTACTACTATGCCCCATGATATTCAAGAAAAATTACTTAAAACTATGGATGGACTTAAGGATGTAGTAATTACTAAATATGGATATGCGATTGAATATGATGCGATTGATCCTTTGCAACTTAAATTATCTTTAGAAAATAAAGTTATAGAGAATTTATTTACTGCTGGTCAAATTAATGGTACAAGTGGTTATGAAGAGGCTGCTGCGCAAGGTTTATTGGCTGGTATTAATGCTTCTTTAAAACTTAAAGGGGAAGATGCATTTATATTAAAAAGAAATGAAGCTTATATTGGTGTTTTGATTGATGATTTGATTAATAAAGGTATTACTGAACCTTATAGATTACTTACTTCAAGAGCGGAGTTTAGACTTTTACTTCGACATGATAATGCATCTTTAAGATTGACTGATTATGGATATAAACTTGGACTAATTAGTGAAGAAAAATATAGTATTTATAAAAATATGGTTAGTAAGATTGAATATTTAAAAGAATACGTTGAGAATACTTATATTAATCCTAGTAAAGAAGTAAATGAGTTTTTAAATAAATTGGATTCTTCTAGTATTTATAGTGGTGTTAGTCTTAAGAGTTTGATTAAAAGACCAGAACTTGGTATTAAGGATGTTTTGGGATTTATGGATAAGGAATATGATTCTAAGATTTGTAGTATTGTTGAAATTCTTATTAAATATGAAGGGTATATTGAAAAAACTATAAATGAAGTTAATAAGATGTTAAAACTTGAAAATAAAGAAATACCTGAAGATATAGATTATGAAAAGGTTCCTAATATTGCTACTGAAGCAAAACAAAAGTTTATGAGTGTAAAGCCTTTAACTATTGGACAAGCATCTAGAATAAGTGGTGTAAATCCTTCTGATATAAATATGTTACTTGTGTATTTGAAAAAGGAGTATAATAAATGAAAAAAGAAAATTTTATACTTGAATGTTCGAAACTAGGTGTAGAAATTACTGAGAAACTATATTCTAAGTTATATTTATATTATGAGGAATTAGTAAAGTGGAATAAGATGTTTAATTTGACTACTATTACTGATTATGAAAATGTTTTTTTGAAACATTTTTATGATAGTTTGACTATAGTAAATAGTGATTTAATTAATAATGATATTAAATTATGTGATTTTGGGACAGGTGCTGGGTTTCCGGGTATGGTAATAGCTATAGTATTTGATAAGATAGATGTTACTTTAATTGAGTCTAGCAATAAGAAATGTAAGTTCTTAATGCATATTGCTAGTATTTTGAATCTTAATAATGTTAATGTTATATGTGCTAGAGCTGAGGAATATTCCAGGGATAATCGTGAATATTTTGATATTGTAACTTGTAGAGCGGTTTCTTCTTTAGCTGTTATAAGTGAGCTTGCTGCATCTATGGTAAAGATAGGTGGGAATATGATATTTTTAAAATCTAGTTATGATTTAGAGTTAGAAAAATCTAAGGATTTAATTAGTGATTTAGGTTTTAAATTTATTAAAGTTGTTAATTTTACTTTGCCTGATGGTAAAAGTGAAAGGAATATTTTGATTTTTAAGAAAGTAAGTAAGACACCAGAAGGATATCCCAGAAGTTATAGTATAATTATAAAGAATAAGTAAAGTAGAGTTATCTTTTTGATAATTCTTTTTATTAGGTACTTGAAAAAAGAGTAAAAATATTTTAAAATTATTAGAGAATAGAGGGATTTATATGGAAGAAAATAAAAAGGAAGTTATACAGGTTCCAATTGAAGATATATTACCAAATAGGTTTCAGCCTAGGCTTACATTTGATGATTCAGAATTGCAAGAGTTAGCTAATTCAATTATAAGATATGGTGTAATTCAACCAATAGTTCTTAGAAAACTTGGAGATAAATATGAGATAGTTGCTGGTGAGAGGAGATATAAAGCTTCTACGATTGCAGGACTTTCTAAAGTGCCAGCTATTTTAGTTGATACTGATGATAATACTTCTGCTGAGATTGCTTTACTTGAGAATCTTCAAAGAAAGAATCTTACTGTGATTGAGGAAGCACAATCTTATAAAAAACTTATAGATAGAGGTTTTACTCAAGATGAGATTGCTGTTAAATTAGGTATTAGTCAATCTTCTATTGCTAATAAGATCAGATTATTAAACTTACCTGATGAAGTTCAAGATGCTCTTTTATTTAATAAAATTTCTGAGAGACATGCTAGATGTTTACTTACTTTATCAAATTCAGATTTACAGAAAGAATTACTTAAAAAAATCATTGATGAAAGACTTACTGTTAGACAAACAGAAGATGAGATTAATTTTATTAATAGAAAAGATGAAGTTATGAATGAGGATATTCCTATTGATATACAAAGATTTTTAAATCCAGAACCAAAAAAAGTCGAGGTTTTTGAAGGAAGTACTAGTTCTGATATTTTAGATGATGTAAATAAAGATGTAGAAGTATTAGATTTTAAATCTGATGTAATTGATATTGATGAAATTACTGAAAAAATTGATAATGAAGTGGTTATGAATCCTTTTCAAGAAAGTCATAAGGAACTTATTGATAGACTAGATAATTCAAGAATTAATATTTCTACAACTAATAATTATGAGAATATTGATGTTATTGATGATGTTAGAGATGAAGAAAATGTTATAGATGTTGTTGATAACGATGTGATAGATGAAGATAATTATCAAAGTGATGAGTTTACAAATGATGGTGATATTAATTTACCTATTATGATTAATAGAGTAAGAGATTTTATTAGAAAAATTGATAATGATAGTATAACTATTGATGAGGTTGATATGGCTGATAGTTATCAAATTATTATTAATATAAAAAAAGATTAAATGAAATGTAAAATATTTAAACATTTCTTTTTTTTTGATAGTTTGTAATGTATAATAGTATTATATTATGGAGGTTAAATATGGGACTTATTAAAGCACTAATTAGTTCAACGTCAAGTGCACTTGGAGATCAATTTAAGGAGTTTGTTGTGTGTCCTTCGATTGAAAAAAATGTACTTGTACAAAGAGGCCAAGTTGGTCATGGAGAAGGAAATAAAAATCCTAGTGAAGGAGTTATTTCTAATGGGAGTGGTATTGTTGTTCCTGAAGGGATGGCTATGATGATTATTGATAATGGTAAGATAGTTGAATTTACCGCTGAAGCTGGCACTTATACTTATGATACTAGTAGTGAAAGTAGTATTTTTACTGGTGGTCTTGGAAAGGGAATAATAGATACTTTTAAAACTATCGGTAAGAGGTTTACTTATGGTGGGGCTGAAGCTAGAGATCAAAGAGTTTACTATGTTAATTTACTTACTATTACTGGTAATAAGTTTGGTTCACCACAACCTAAGAAGATTACTGATGAAAAGTATGGTATGCTTGAGGTTACTTTTTTTGGTGAGTATGCTTTTAAAGTAGTTGATCCAATATTGCTTGTTAATGGTGTTATTGGTGCTAATGCTAAGGATACTGTTACTTATGAAGAAGTTGTTGGTAGTCAACTTAAGAGCAAGTTTGTTGAAAAGTTGACTCAAGCTATATCAGTTGTTATGAGAAAACATAAGGTTTCATTTGGGGATATGGGAATGTATGGAAGTGATATTTCTGATGAGATGAATGTTTGTCTTGATGATGATTGGAAGCAAAAATATGGACTAGAGATAACTGATGTTTCTCTTGAAGATATTAATCTTACTGATGAGTCTATGCAAAGAGTTAATAAAGTTGATGAAGCTATGATTTTCTCTAATTCTAATTTACAATCTGGTTTAATGGCTTCTGCTTCTGCTGATGCGCTTAGAAACGCATCTAGTAATGAAAATGGAGCTATGATGGGATTTATGGGAATGAATATGGCGAGTAATGCTGCGGGCAGTATGATGGGCGCTGTTAATCAAAATAATTCTAATGAGCCTTATAATCCTCAAACTAATCAACCTGAAATTGGAAGTTTATTTAATAATGAAAAGGCTAAATTTTGCTCTAATTGTGGAAAGGCTGTTAGTGGTAATTTCTGTAGTAACTGTGGCGTTAAAATAGAATAAAATAAGGAGCTAATTTTTAGCTTTTTATTTTAAATATGTGAGGAAGTGACTAACTATTAGAAGTCAATAGACATTTTGAAATTTTTAATAGTTTTTCATAAATTGGAGATTGTCCCATGCCAAAAAGATTTCACGGTAGTGAAATTCTTAAAAATAATTCTTAAAAAGATTATTTTAAAAAAGACG